>JANYKQ010000089.1 GCA_025358115.1 Methanomicrobiales archaeon
GGTCTAGCCGGGTATCATTGGATCTCCATCAAAGAATTGCTAATATTTGTGAATCTTTCGTCGTAATTTCTTACGCATTCACGGGCTAATAACATAAGCTTCAAGCGTATTTATACCTTGTTGCCTGTGTTCTTTTCCCTCAGAACCAAGACCGGTAAACCGGAGTATTTGGCTCTTCATCAAACCTGATATGAACAGTGGACATCGTCGTGTTTTTCACGCGTCCACGGGCTAGTAACATAGGCTTTTAGGTTATTTATACCTTGTTGCCCGTGTTATTTTCCCTCGGAACCGACACCAATTCCCGAAGGAAAGGTTTCGTCGGTTTGTCATCAGATTTTGTGGATCTACATATAACACGGTCAAACACTTAAGCATTGTGCCGGATCAAAACCCGTTTTCACCCCTGTATTTTATTACTTGAAAACTATTTTTCCGGGCCATAATGACAAAACTGCTTCGAAACTCGTTTTATGCACCATATTCGGATTTTTTATTACAATATTCCCTGCTGCGCGTTCAGGCCGGATACGGTAAGAACCACGTAGTTTTTCGCACAGGCATTGGATGAGCGCATTTTTTCTTAAAAAAAATATTTTAACGTCACAGATTGTGTAATCTGCAAAAAATATTGCGTGACCCTTGCCGCAATCGCGCATATTCCCGGCAGCCGTATCCATCCGGGAACGAACGCCCCGCACTTTCATGGCAACGGATGTAAAATAATTGAGGTACAACCACCAGTTTCTGAAATCTATCCCAATAGCATCTGTAAAAAAATCGAAGAATTCGACGAATTCTTCCCGATTCTTCCTCACAGGTATCCTGATATCGTTGATGATACCCCATTTCATAAGTGCGTCACCTTGCCAAATGCCAGCAATCGATACAACCGTAACGGTCCGGACGAAAAAATCCCGGAGCAGCCGGTTCTAAAGATCAAAATGTACCCATGCGACCCCCTCCAAAAGAAATACTATAAAATATTTCCATTTATTCGCAAGTTTGCCTTCGTAAAATTCAGAACTTTTTTTAGCAGATTCCTCACAAAAGTTCAAAGGGCAAAGAGGGGGTCGCATGGGTACAAATATAATTTGCAAGTATAGGCACCCGGAAACTGAACTCTTCAACAACCTGCACAAATCCTCTATTAACGACAGAACACAGGGCAAAATTGAGATGAAACAGCAAATTCAGAACTTCAGACTTTAATGAATATGTACCCATCTGACCCCATCATATCCCCGTTCAGCTGACCACCAAGGATTTATCGATCTCCCTCATTCTCCTTGATGAAGACACGTTGTATATCCACTTCCCTGCAATCAAAGAACAGGAAAACCCGGGCCGGAACAACTGCCACTAAAAACAACCCCGTGAGAGAATCCATGACTCAATTCCGCCAGAGACCAGGAACAAAGAGTGCAATCCACCGGATGAAAACCCCATTCCATGATGTGATGGCATTCCAGGAAGGTGCCAAATCGCTCATCCGGAATAACCCGCTTGGCTGCACATCATATCGTAGTGTAAAAAAACATCACCAGCCGGTTGAAAAGGTACGGGAATTATACACGGCAAAGTTCGTGTATCTGGATGCAAAAGGAAAACGCATTGGGAGCGGGTCGGAAGTGTATAATTCCATAGACGGTTACCAGAACGGCATCGCCGCTGTCATCTCCAATATGGCCAACATCGCGGCTCACGAGGGAAAAGTAAAACATCTCCCGGATGCTGATCTTTTTTCTGTCACTTTGAAATGTCATGATCCAAATGGGGAGTTATACTTCCTGAGTATGGCACGCGATCGCCTAACACTCTCATCCTATACCGATGACAGTATCCGCACCCGGGTCGAGGCATGGGCTGACAGTGTGCCGGCTCTTGTCTGATACCCGGATTACTATGCAAATACGGCCGAAAGAGGAATACTCCAGACAGAGAATGATGAATATGCACCGGGATCAACCTAGCCGTTCTGCTTTTTCCATCCTCATCACAGCATTTTTCCTGATCGGATGCCTCCTGGTACTGGTAATACCGGTATTGGCAGAATCATACACAGATAACACCGGAACAAACACGGGTGTGCCGCTAACGGACAATCCCGCTCCTGATTTTGTGCAGGATCTCATCTCAGCATTCCGGAACCTGATCATAGGCATTATCCCGGGCAATAATGCCCAGACCCCATCCGGTACCACAGGAAAAGAAAGCAGGAGTTCCGGTTCCGTCATACCTGCCGACAACCAGAAGGTGAAGGCAGCCTATCTCTATGTATATCCAGGCCCTGGGGATGATTCATACCCGCTGCTCATGTCGGTCCAGAACCAGATCCCATGGAAGAAGGTAAACCGCATCTACATCGGGTTTGCTACTGTCCACGATGGCATACTGGCAGATTTGCCTGCCGGCAGCTCAGCGGATGATACGGCACGGCGCGAAGAGAATATACGCAGGATACAGAATGTGGTCAGGCTGTGCCGGCAGAACAACCCGGACGCGGAGATCTTCATCACCTCTAACTTTGATGAGAGGGAGCTGGACCCCCAGTACCTGCAGGCAGCAGAGGATCCGCAGAAGTTTGCCGACAGCGCCCTTGCCTACTTAAAAACGTACGACCTTGATGGCTATGATATGGACTGGGAGAGCCGCCGGATCGATGATTATGCCCCCCAGTTAACCTCGCTCCTCTCTGCCTGCCATGCCACGTTTGCAGTTGCCGGGAAAAACCCGCATGGCAATTCCTACCAACTGACCCATACGGTCTGGCCGGGGGTCGAGTCCCCGGAGACAGTAGCCGGGTTGAAGGACAGCGTGGACCAGATCAATATCATGTCGTACGGGCCGGGCGATACGTATGACCTCGCATCCTATGCGGACTCGTATGCACAGGCCGGGTTTCCCTACGAGAAGATGATTGGTGGCGTAGAGAGCGAATCCGGGTACCCGGAGAGTGGGGGGCCGGATACACAGGCATCCGTTGCGGCAAAATGTGCGTATGTAAAGGAGCACAACCTCGCGGGACTCTTCGAGTGGCGCATGGACAATGACATGCGGTCCGGCGACGGCCCGCCAACCTTCCGGGTCACTGGCTGGATGAGCAACTGCCTGGCGGGATAATTTCTCTGCATAAGGAAACCACCCGGGAACCTTCCCGCACTATATAGTATGTTGAAAAGAGTGAGTGGATCCAAGATAGCGAGAAAACCCTTAATGATTATTCGGCAATGGAACCGGAAGTTGATTCTTCCCCCTCTTCCGGGTGGCAGAGCTGCACCCAGATATCCCCGAAAAACTCCTCCTGCCGGAGCTGACATCGCCCTTCGTGTGCCAGGAACAACAGTGGAATATAGACTTCCGGCATCCCCCACCCCAGTTTCTCGCAGAGCTCTGCAAGGGTCATCTCGCCATCAATTTCAAGAAGGGAAAGGCACTCCTCCAGGACAACCGATGAGGATGCCTGGTAGCCCTCGTCATGGGCAATGCTTACCACGTCATCCGCATCGACAAGGAAGGCTTCCGTGGGATCGGCAGCCATCCGCCGGCGTCGCCGCTCTTCCTTCTCGATGTTCTTGAGCTCGGTGATCAGCTCGAAGAGGGTGATCGGGCTCTTCCGCATGTTCTTGCGATCGAGCCGGCGCTGGATCTCGTGTTCGAGCCGTTCGATAATTCCCAGGCGGCCGGTATATTCAATCTCCCCGTCCGGGAACCCTTCATAGTCCTCACCGGAGTCACCGTCATCCTCACCCACCTCATCTGCCGGGGAAGCAAGAATTTCCAGCTGCTCGGACTTCATACGCAGGAGGGTTGCAGCGTAAAAGAGGGTTCGGCCCGAGAGTTTGAGGTTGAGTTCACGCCGCCGTTCCAGCTCGGAGAGGAACCGATCTGTCACTTCGATGATGTTGATATTCCAGGGATCGATCTCCCCCCGTTCGGCAAGACCAACAAGGATCTCGATGGGATCTTCCAGTGCCCCGCCATTCTCTGCTTCTGCTGAAGGCAACGCTGCGGCGGGGGGTCCATCTGCACCGGTTGCCGAATCCTTGGGGGGTTGCGGGTCATTTCCCCCGGCAGCGGGTTGAGGAGGAATCTCATCCGGAGAGAGCGGGACGGGACCGGAAAGAACAGGTTCCGTACCTGACGTTTCGGGCCGTGGGGCAGGCTCTTTACGAGGGAGTGCCATGTGCCTTGACCCCGGTGACCAGCGTGCTCTTGTCGGACCGCAGCGTGACACCCATGATGCGCTGTGCTGCATCGATCATCGGCTTGCGCAGCGAGACTATCACGAACTGCGAATTGGGAGCAAGTTCCGTGACCATGGAGGAGATCCGTTCAACGTTCGAACCGTCGAGCGACATGTCGACTTCATCGAAGGCATAGAACGGGGCGGGGATATAGCGCTGGATGGAGAAGATGAATGCCAGCGTGGTCAGCGACTTCTCCCCGCCGGAAAGGGACGAGAGGAGGTGCACTTTCTTGTCCCGGGGCTTGACGGCAAATGTCATTCCTCCCGCAAACGGGTCCTCTTCGTTCTCCAGTACCAGGTTCCCGCTCCCGCTCGTGAGGCGGGCAAAGATCTCCCGGAAGTTGGTGTCAATAGCTTTGAAAGCCGCGGTAAAGGCATCAAACTTCATCTGCTCGAACATCTCAATCCGCTCGATCAGGCTCGTCCTTTCGCTTGACAGGGTCTCCTTGCGCTCCGTCCGCTCGCCCACCTGCCGCTGAACTTTCTCATACTCCTCGATCGCGAGCATGTTCACGGCGCCGATCTTCCGCAGTGCCCCATCCGCTTCGGCAATCTTGCCTTCGATCTCCGTTAAGGAGAGCGTGGTATCCATGTCCCCTACCTGCTGTTTGAGCATCCCGACTTCAATACTCAGGGTCCTGGCCCGTTCATCGATCGCCCCCAGCTGGATGCTGATCCGCTCCGTATCGGCATCGAACTTCATGAGTTTGAGTTCCGAGTCCTGGATATGCTGGGAGGCTTCGCCCCGCTTGGTGCGGAGCTCGTCAAGTACCCCGGAGAACTCCTTCTGCCGCTCTTCGAGAGCCGCAATCTGGGACTTGTGAGTACCGATCTGCTCATTGGAACCCGCAATATCCAGATCGATCTGGCGGTTGCGCTCGTCCTGCCGGGCGCGATCCTCGCCCAGTTCCACCAGCCGGGCATTGAAGTGCTGGCGTTCGCGCTGGGCATCGTTGATGTCTGCTTCCTTGTTCCGGAGCCGGCGTTCCGATTCCTCGATCTCTTTTCGCTTCTTCTCCATCTGGTCGGTGAGAGCGGGGATGTTGGTATCGTCAAGGCGTTTCTTGATCTCGTCGATCTTCACATTGATCGCATTGATCACTTCAGTTGTCTGGTCCAGCCTGCCTTCGAGCGCCCCGAGTTCTGCTCCCCCGTTCCGGGTCTCCTCTGCCTGCCGGGCAACTGCCGCTTCAATGGTCTGCTTCTCTACGGTGATTGCCTCGAACCGGCGCGAGAACTCCTCGGTGAACATGCCGAAGCGGGCGACTTTCTGGTCGATCTCGTTCCGGGTTGCACGGCGGGCATCCACTTCTTCGACCAGGCGCTTCACGCCCGCTTCGAGAGTGATCGCTTCCCCCTGCAATTCGCCCAGGTGTGACCGGATCCGCATGATCTCATCATCGACTGCGGCACCAAAGCCCCGGATGGCCTGCTTCTTCTGCGACCCGCCCGTCATCGCCCCGCTCTTTTCAAGGATTTCGCCTTCAAGCGTGACCATGCGGTATTTTCCGATCAACCGGCGGGCCCGGTCAAGGGTATCGACCACAACTGTGCCACCCAGTGCAACGGCAAACGCCCGGTCAAACTTCGGGTCGTAATCGATGAGGTTCACCGCGTAATCGATCACCCCCGGCTCCTTGAGCGGCGGCAGCTGGGGCGGTTTTAACTTATTGAGCGGCAGGAACGTTGCCCGCCCGAGCCGCTCCTCCTTGAGGTACCGGATGGCATCCGCCGCGATCTGGTCGTCATCACAGACCACGAACTGGAGCTTGTTGCCCGCAGCAATATTGAGTGCCATCGCGTACTCGGGTGGCGCCTTGCCCAGGTCGGCGATGGTGCCGTGGACACCCTCCATGGCCATGATCGCCTCGATTGCCTTGCCGCCCGATTCCCCCCGGGCCTGCTGGGCTGCCTCAAGACGATACACGTCCTGCTCGGCGGACCGGATCTCGTTTTTGAGCCGCTCAAGCGTTGAGCGTTGGGCAAACATGGCTCCTTCAAGTTCCGAGAGATTACGATCCAGTTCCTTCTTCTCGGCCGCAAGGTCCCCGACACTCTTCTCGCTGTCGGTGAGCTGGGTCTGTTTTGCGGTGTATTCTTCGTCGAGTTGTTTCAGGAGCAGGGTGAGGCGTTCCAGCTCGGTGGTGCGCATCCGGCTCTTCTCGATCAGCATGTCCTGCTGGTGCAGGATCTCCGAACGCTGCGCCTTCTTCTCCTCGCTCTCCTTGAGCAGCGAGAACAACTTCTCCCGCGAACCTTCCGTATCCTCGGAATGGGCCTTTAATTCGGTCTCAACCTTCTCCAGCTGGGCCCTGAACGTAGCCACTTCCATGGCAACATTCGTGCGATCGATGGTGAGGGAACGGATCTGGTCGGTGCATTCGGCAACCCGGCCTTCTGCCCGCTTTGTATCCATGTAGGTGCGGTTGATAGCCTCAAGATTGGTCTCTTTTTCCTTCCGGAGGCGGACAATAGTCTGTTCCGCCAGCTTGATCCCGCTCTTGGCTTCTTCCAGTTCAGCGATCAGTTTGAGGTAGTCCGAACCGCTCTTCTTGTTGATCAGGTCATCGATATCCTTCAGATCCGCCTTAAGGTACGCGAGTTCATTCTCCTCAAGGCTCCGGTCTGATGCGATCCGGGTCAGGTGGATCTTGTGCTCTTCGGTTGAGCGCAGGAGCGAGTTGAGTTCCTTCTCCCGGTCATGCAGCTGGGCAACGGCCCGGCAGTTCTGGAAAAACGAGAGATCCTTCTGCCATTTCTGGTATTCGAGGGCATGCTCGCGCTCGCGCTTGAGCTCGTTCGCCCGTTTGCCCAGCTCGATGAGGAGCAGTTCCTCGCGCTCGATCCGCTCCCTCACGATATCGAGCTCAGATAAGGCCAGTTGTTTCTTGGCATCAAACTCCGAGACCCCGGCGATCTCATCGATTATCTTGCGCCGCTCGAAGTCGCTCATCTCCATGATGCGGGTCACATCGCCCTGCATCACCACATTGTACCCATGGGGTTTGATCCCGTGCTTGGCGAGATGGTCGACGATATCGCTCTGCTTGCAGAGCCGGTCATTGAGGTAGTTATAGCTGTAATACCCGTTGCCGGTCCGCTTGATGCGCCGACGGATCTTGGTCCCGTCAGAAAACTGGAGGGCGACCTCCGCGGTATTGCGCCCGGAGTTCAGGTTGATCAAGTCGGTAAGTTTCTCTGCCCGGAGATTGCGCGAACTCGAAAGTGCCAGGACAAAGAGAACTGAATCGATGATGTTGCTTTTACCGGACCCGTTGGGACCGGAAATAACGGTAAACCCTTCTAAAAAAGGGATTTTTGTCTTTTTGGAAAAAGACTTGAAATTATCTATCTCGAGTTCTGTGATATGCAAAGATTGAGCCCCTTACTTCTTTGCAGGATCCTTCTTGTCTTCCTCTGCAGCATAGATGAGGTCGGCCTGCTTGGGCTTCCCGGCCATACCTTTCTTCTGGCCATATCCTGCGCGGGCAACGATATAATCCTTGTCTCCGCGACGGGGCTCAAGCTTCATGGTCCCGTCCTGCTGCATGATCAGGTCCATGACAGGCTCTGCAGGGGCTGCCGGTGCCTCGGGCTGCCGGGCACCCTTGCGCATGACAACCGTGCTCCCGCTTGAAGAGGATGGGCCTGCAGCATCCGGGGCAGGATAGGACTGGGAACCCTGGACAACGGTCGGAGCCCTTCTGAGCTCCTGCCGGTTGCGTTCCTCGGTCTGCTTGGACATCTTCATGGACACCGACTTGAGATCCAGAAGCTCCTGGGTGAGACCCTTGACCAGTGCTTCCATCTCTCTCATCTTCTTTTCCATTGCCGCAATCCGGTCCTCAGTCGCAGCCCCCATGCCTGAATTTTCCATCATTTTACCAGTAACTCCTGTTTTTTAGTGAATACGTGACATACCCGGTCTTTGCATGCCGTTGCGCCGATTAAAGGTTCTTCTCTGTACAGGTGTGGCGCATACCTTATTAATAATAGTAATGATCGCCTGATTAGAAAAAAAGGTTTGTGCTTTATTGCGGCAAATCACACTGGAATTTTGTACAGACGCAATGCATCCACTACACTCCCGGTAATTCCCGGCGGCGCCGGGCAATAACAAAATGTGCGCAATTCATGCGGTTTTCTGGGAATGGTGATACGGGAGCGGTTTGTTGGTGCCACGCAGGGAAAATTCCGGAATGTATTCCTGCGGGTACGATCTAAGAAAAGGTATTACCTGATCCGAGCGAACCCTAGTCCATATGTCTTATCTGTCTAAAACTGATCCAGAAATAGCAGATATTATCGAAAAAGAACGACTTCGCCAGACCAACGGGCTCGAGCTCATTGCGTCTGAAAATCTCGTCTCTCATGCGGTACTCGAAGCTATGGGGTCCATAATGACCAACAAATACGCCGAGGGTTATCCCGGGAAGCGGTACTATGGCGGCTGCGAGTTCCATGATATGGCCGAGAACCTTGCCCGCGACCGGTTGAAGAAACTGTTCGGTGCAGAGCATGCAAATGTACAGCCACACTCCGGTACCCAGGCGAACATGGCGGTCTATTTTGCGACCATGAGCCTGGGAGACACTTTGATGAGCATGAAGCTCCAGCAGGGCGGTCACCTGTCGCACGGCTCACCGGTCAGCTTTACCGGGAAGTTCTACAAGGTTGCCCAGTATGGTGTTGACCCCGAGACCGAGACCATCGATTATGGCGCAGTCGAGGAGCTGGCAAAGAAGGAGAAGCCAAAGATGCTGGTCTGCGGTGCATCCGCGTACCCGAGAACCATCGACTTCAAGGCCTTCCAGTCGATTGCTGACGGTGTCGGTGCTTACTGTATGGCCGATATCGCCCATATCGCCGGGCTCTGTGCAACGGGCGTTCACCCGAACTCGGTCGGCGTTGTGAACTTCACCACTACCACCACCCACAAGACCCTCCGGGGACCCCGTGGCGGCGCAATCATGTGCAACAGCGAGTACGCACCCGCTATCGATAAGGCGATCTTCCCCGGCATGCAGGGCGGTCCGCTCATGCACACCATCGCGGCAAAGGCGGTCTGTTTCGAAGAAGCCCTCAAGCCTTCGTTCAAGGTTTACAGCCAGCAGGTAGTAAAGAACGCAAAGGTGCTGGCAGAGACCTTAATGAACAACGGTCTCCGGCTCGTTTCGGGCGGTACCGACAACCACCTTATGCTTCTCGACCTGACCGCACAGGGAATCACTGGCCTTGAAGCAGAAGTCGCGCTCGGGAAAGCCGGCATCACCGTGAACAAGAACACGATTCCCAATGAGACCAAGAGCCCGTTCGTCACCAGCGGTCTCCGGGTCGGCACCCCCGCTGTCACGTCACGCGGCATGAAAGAGGCAGAGATGCGCAATATCGGTAACTGGATTGCCATGATTGTCAAGGATGTCCAGAACGAAACCGCGATCAAGGATATCCATGCAAAAGTCCATGCAATGTCGAGTAAATTCCCGATCTATCCGGAATAACCCTCTCATTTTTTAAGGATTTCTTATGGTCATAATCCTCGATGGAAAAAAGTGCTCGGAGATGCGCCTTGAACTCCTCAAAGAGGAGATTTCTGATTCCGGGCTCTATCCCCACCTTGCTACTGTGATTGTGGGCAGCGATCCGGCGTCAAAGATGTACGTGCGGATGAAGCACCGTGCCTGCGAGCAGGTGGGGATCGGGTCAGTGGGCATTGAACTGCCTGCTGATTCGACCACAGAAAAGGTGCTCGAAGCAGTAACACGGTTGAACCAGGATAGTGATATTGACGGGATCCTCGTTCAGCTCCCCCTCCCGAAACAGGTGGATGCAGAACGCGTGATCGAAGCGATACGCCCGGAGAAAGATGTTGACGGGTATCACCCGGAGAATATGGGGCTCCTCTTCTCGGGCAAACCACGGTTTACCTCGTGCACACCCACGGGGATCATGACCCTCTTAAAAGAATACAGGATCCCAATCTCAGGTGCCCGTGCAGTCGTGATCGGGCGCAGCATAGATGTGGGACGTCCCATGGCAGCCTTACTGCTCAATGCTGATGCAACGGTGACGATCTGTCACAGCAGGACAAAAAATATCGCTGAAGAATTAAAACGGGCTGACATTCTTGTTTCAGCTATTGGTAAGGCACATTTCATCCAGCCCGATATGGTAAAGCCGGGTGCAGTTGTCATCGATGTGGGCATCAACCAGCTCGACGGCAAACTGGTAGGCGATGTGGACTTTGAAAAAGTCAGCGGGATTGCATCCGCCATCACCCCGGTGCCGGGCGGCGTTGGACCAATGACAATCGCAACCCTGATGGAGAACACGTTCCGGGCAGCAAAGGTGAAGGCATGCAACAGTGCGTAATCAACAAAATTACAATCGGCGGAGATGCTCCCGTCAGGATCATGGGGGTTATCAACTGCAGTTATGAATCGTTTTATCACGATTCATACATCCCCACCAATGAGGTCCACAAGAAGGCAGTGGAGATGATAGAGCAGGGGGCAGATCTCATCGATCTCGGTGCCCGGAGCACCGCCCCCAATGCCCAGGCGATCAGCGGGGCCGAGGAAGCATCCCGCATTGATGCAGCACTCAAGGAGCTGGACGGTACCGGGTTTACCATCTCTGTCGACACCATGAACCCGTGGGTGCTCGATGTCTGCCTGAAGCATGGGATCCATGCTGCAAACGATATCTCCGGCCTGTCATCGCCGGTGTATGCAAAGAAGGTGGCCGATGCCGGCCTGCCGGCCATTTTGATGGCGGCCAATTACAATCCCGGGGATGCAGTCGGTCTGGAAGCAACGATGACAACGCTCCAGACCGTCGTCGACCGGTGTACATCTGTGGGGATTGACAACTATGTGCTCGACCCGGGAGTCGGCTACTGGAGCCCCCTGCGCACCCTTGACAATGACTGGGAACTCTGCCAGAGCTATGAGCGTTTTCTACAGTTCGATCGTCCGATCCTTGCCGCGGTATCGCGGAAGAGCTTCATAGGAAATCTCGTGAACCGGGAGCCCCAGGACCGGCTTGCCGGCAGCCTCGCCGTTACGATGGTGCTCCTCCAGAAAGGGGCATCCATGGTCCGGACCCATGACGTGCCGCAGACCCGGGATCTCATCTCCGTCTTTGAACGGATGGTGAAGCGACCGTGAACACCTCCTTTGAGGTGTTCGGGCTCTCTACCGGAATTATCCGCAGCGGCGACTCCATTGCGGAGCGGGCAGCTGATGCAGCCGACCGGCAATGCGGGGGTATCCACGAGGGAGATATCCTGGTTTTTGCAGAGACCGCGGTTGCATCTGCCGAGGGAAATATCATCGATCTTGCCACAATCACCCCATCTCCCCGGGCCTTGGAACTGGGAAAGCAGTACCAGATGGACCCGTGCACCGCTGAGGTCGTGCTGCGGGAAAGTGATTCAATTGTCGGCGGGATACCCGGCTTTTTGTTGTGCATGAAAGGCGGCACCCTGCTCCCCAATGCCGGAGTTGATGCATCCAATGCACCCCCGGGCTGCGTAACGCCCCTTCCCAAAAAACCCGACCAGAGCGCTGTTTTGATCAAGGCTTTTTTTGACAGCAGGTACGGCGTGAAGGTGGGAGTCATCATAGCCGACAGCCGGACGCACGCGATGCGCCTCGGGTGCAGCGGCGTTGCAATCGGTTGCGCGGGGATCACTGCGGTCATCGATGACCGGGGCAGGTGCGACCTCTTTGGGCGCAAACTGGAAGTGACAAAACGGGCGGTGGGGGACAACATCGTCTCCGCTGCGGAACTGGTGATGGGCGAGGCAGATGAATGTACACCGGTAGCAATTGTACGAGGCATCGGGCTTCCTATCAGCGATCAGGTCGGTATCGATTCTATCGCCGCAGACGAATGCCTGTTCATGGGCGTGTTTGCAAAGTCCCGGACGCTGGAGTAGGCCTGGGACTTGCAGGGCATCTGCCTGCCGGTTCCTTTGACTAATGAGGGAATAAACGATAATGGACGGGCTAACTTGAGGTAACATACATGACAAAACCGTTATTTGATAAAATTCTGGTAGCGACCGACGGATCGGAACGGAACAAGGCAGCAGTAGAAGAGGCCCTGCAGATCGGCCGCATATGCGGATCTGAGGTAATTGCGGCCTATGTGATGGACGTCAGTATGTTCGAATCAGCATCCCCCGACGTGGCAGTGATACGAGATACCTGGACCGTAATCCAGCGCGAAGCGGATGCAACGCTTGAGGGTGTCCGCACGATAGCAGAAGGAGTAAACCTTAAAACCGTGATCCTTGAGGGAAAGCCTGCTGCCGAGATCGTGAAGTACGCAGCGGAACAGGAAATCGATCTCATCGTTGTCGGGACCAAGGGAAAACGCGGCTTTGAACGGCTGCTTCTCGGTAGTGTTGCAGAACAGGTAGTACAGTCGGCACCCTGCAAAGTCCTTGTCGTGAAGTAACACCTCCGCCAATGCAAAATGCAGGATACAATCTATTTTTATTTCGCCCTTTCGCAGATGTAATCCTGAGGATACCTGCAGCACGCAAAAACGACAGGGGGCCGGTTATGCACGGTTCCCGGCAGGGGTTTACCGGTGAATCAGCCCGAGTGTTTCGAGCGCACGTCTGGCAGCGGCCTGTTCGGCCAGCTGCTTGGTCTCCCCGGATCCCTCGCCAAGAAGATCATTCCTGAAAAAAACCTGGCAGGTGAAGATCGGTTTGTGGTCTGGACCCGTCCGGATGGTCTCGCGGTACTCCGGCACATCGGATCGATCCTTCTTCTGGAAATATTCCTGCAGAATACCTTTAGCATTCTGGCCGGGGTTGTAGCTCATCAGCGAGTCTTTCATGATGGCATTGACAAAAAAGGCTACATCATCAAGCCCGACTTCACAGTACAGGGCACCGATGAACGCCTCGAACGCACCACCGGTTACCCGCTCGCCGTACGTATTCTGTTCACCGATGGATTTTGGGATCAGGCGCGTAAAGGCTCTCATCTCGTGCCGGCGTGTCATGGCATCAAGGGCGCGGTTCGAGACCATGGCGCTTAGGATCTTTGTCATCGAACCCTCGTCCAGCATAGTATCGCGCTGGGTGAAGAGCGACTGGGCAACGATCAGGCTCAGGACACGGTCACCAAGGAACTCATACCGCTGCCAGTCCTCTTTGGTGATATCCCACCGGTCAGTTCCCGGAATACCATAGGAGGCATTGAACCGGGTGACAAAAGTATCGATGATCCGGGTAACATCCGGGTCGGGACTATAGAGGAGTTCTATAAGCGTTAGCCCGGACTGCCCGTTCATAGGAGGGATTCTGCCGAACTTCAGGATAAAACTATCGCTTCCGCTCGACCCCGACCCGGCCCTTGTCAACAACCAGCGTTATGCCAAGTCCCTCAAGGTATGCCCTGCTCTTGCCGGTACCGTGGATCAGCAGCTCTGCCAGATCCTCTTTTTCATCGATATCCGTGTGGAGCCGGAACGAGTCGATCACTTCGCAGGAGAGGCCTTCATCCTGTGCAATCTTCATGTGCTTTAAAAAACTCATCCCGTAATAATCGAAATGGAACTTCTTGGTGTCCTTGATAAAGATCACATTCGTGCCCCCACCCCGCCCGGGCACAATTGCCATATCGCTCGTTGTGCCAGTAACCCGCAGGATGGATGCACGATCAGCAAGTGGAAGATCAGCCATAAGGATGAGGAGCGGACCTGCACAATCCGGCAGGATCTGGTTTAAGGAACTGCTGAGATCGGCATCCTTTATCGTGATCTGGACATCCTCGCTGTCATAGAGCTCGGTGCTGACAATAACCGGTGTGCAGAGAGCATCAATGGTGGTGGTGATAACATCCTGCAGCATGGCACGGGCAAATGCCTCACGTTCTTCCTGGTCGAGAATGCAGGAGAGGCGGGTCTTGGGATTTATGGGTTTATACGGGATAAGAGCGTGCGGGCACATTGCATTCCGGTATATGCACGGGAGGGAAAAAAAGATACTGATATGCTCTTTTCCACAACCTATGAAAAATCCCGCAGATTTAACATCCCTGCTGCTGATAATTCCGGAATGGATAATCCCGGATTCACAGTCAAAAAGATGCCTGCAAAGATCATCATGGGTATCAAACGCCGGACCTCAAATGCCGATGGCCGGAGCGTTGCGGACATCCCTGCCTGCTGGCAGGATTTTCTCTCACAACAGGTAGCTGCAAAGATACCCAACCGCGCAAAGACGCCGGCTTTTTTTTCCGTGTATTCCGAGTACGAGAGTGACTGGACCGGCGAATATTCCTTCATGATAGGAAGTGAAGTGACCAAGGCAGATAAGATTCCCGAGGGGCTCGCGATCACAAGGATTCCTGCCCAGACCTATGCAGTCTTTAAAGCAGCCGGACCCATGCCGGACGCGCTCCTGGCAGTCTGGATGTCGATTTGGGGAACCAACCTTCCCCGGACCTATACCTGCGATTTTGAGTGGTACGATGCCCGGTTCACCCGCCCGGAGAACAAGGAGATTGATGTCTACGTGGCGATAAACGAAGAAGAACTGGAAAAATTGCAGTAATACACCGATTTTTCTTTTTATACAGGAATCAACAGGCCGGTTACCAGGGCGGATAACCTTGTGCACCTGAAGGGGGAGACAGGTTACCACACGGGGTATTGATATTCTGTTCCGGCCAGTGCCAGATGTTTGTCCGGTACAATAGTGAGCACTATCAGTCTCCTTTCCCATATAGTACCTATGAAACGACAACAGATCCGTTCAACCCTCCTGGTCCTCTCGTTTCTCCTCATGTCGGTGACCTTTGCCTACATGTCACCGGTCATCATGATGATGGGACTCTCACAGGGTGTGATTGCAGCGGGACTCATCTTCTGGATTGCAATGTTCATCCTTGCATTTATCTTCGGCCGGGGTTTTGCGGCTATGCCTGTCCTACTGGCGCAGAACAGATGATCATTGACCGGGCTGTGAAACTCAATCTCCGGCCGGTGCCCTACCTGCGCACCCTGAAATACCTGTTTGCAGTCCTCTGGGTGGGTGGTGCTGTCGTCCTGGCAGCCGGTGCAGCAAACCTTGTCATCAACCCACTCTTACAGCTGGGCAGCGGTATACCTCCCTGGCCGGCTGCCGCGTATGTTGTCTTTTATGCAATTATCCTTATGGCATTCGCCATCGCCCTGGTACTGGGGCGCAGGGGTCTTTGCAATTATTTCTGCCCCATGTCCGTGGTCTTCATGACCATAACAAAACTCAAGAACCTGCTCCGGATTCCCTCGCTCCATCTTGAAGCACAACCGGATGACTGCATCCACTGTAAAAAATGCGATACCGTATGCCCCATGAGCCTGAGTGTTGAGAAGATGGTGGAAAGCAACAGTATCCAGGATCCGTAATGTATTCTCTGCGGAAGCTGTGTGGATATCTGCCCGAAACAGATCATCCGTTTTGCATGGCTCTGGAAAAAATAATTTTTTCTTTTTTATCTCTTTTTATTTTTAAGGGGCGGGTGCCTGCGATGTTCCACTATCCCGGAAATGATCAACCGGGATGCTTATCTCAAACCGGGTACCTTTTCCGGGCTCTCCGGTCTCTGCGACCTTCATACCCGTGAACTGGAGAATTTCCCGGACGAGAAACAACCCCCAGCCGGTTCCTTTTCCAAAACCACGTTCGAATATCCGGGTCTTGTCACCCGGGGCGATACCGGACCCGTTATCTTCCACAACCAGAACGACACCAGCATCTTTGCGCTGTACAGATACGCGGATTTCCGTTGCAGAACCACCATGGCGCAGGGTATTTTCGAACAGGTTGGATAAGACTTTTTCAAAGAGAGGATCTGCATATACCGAGGCACCACCGGTCAGGTCCATCACCCGAATCAATTTGAGGTCTGCATCCTCCACCGCCAGGTGTATCACCGTGGTTAACAACTGCCAGCAGGGTGGTTCAACGCCTACATTCTGATACTCCTTGGCAAATTTGAACTGGCGGCGGATCTTATCGATCGCCATCTTCTCCTTTTCAATAAACATCCGCTGTTTCGGGTCCTCTACCATCATCCCGAGCAGTTCGTTATAGCCGACAATTGCCGTCAGCTGGTTGAGCACATCATGCCGGGTCACGCTGCCGACAATCTGGAGTTTCTTTAAGGTAAACTCCAGGGTTTTTTTCAGCTCGGCCGGTGTTGGTTCAGGGCATGGACTATCCTTGTTATCACGTTCAGCCGCATTTTTGGCCTCACCCGTTTCGTTAACCTGTTGTGTCATCCCCGCTCCCGTGATAGTGACTGAATTTTATCTGTTCAGCCGGTATTGTCATCTATAAACAGTACAGTAATTTATACTTGCCATTACATTATTAAAAAAAAAATTCCTGGCATCAATGCAAGGCATTACCTTTCAATAGGTAATAAAGGAAACTTTGTCTATGCAGCACCGGGTCATCACCTTCTCAAAAAATGTATTTTTACCCCTGACCACCGTCTGCCGGAACCGGTGCGGGTATTGTTGTTTCCGGACACCAGTCATGGAGGGGTGCCTCCTCAAAAAAGAGGAGGTCGAAACAACCCTTCATCATGGCGCCGCAATGGGGTGTACAGAAGCACTCTTTACGTTCGGCGAGCGCCCGGAAGAAGAACCGGGATTTGGGAAATATCTCGAACCACTGGGATATTCCACCATCCTTGATTACTGCGAGGCAATGTGCAGGAAGAGCATCGGGTACGGGGTCCTGCCCCACACCAATGCCGGCATACTCACGTTCGAGGAGATGGAACGCCTTCGTGCCGTGAATGCCAGCATGGGTCTGATGCTCGAGACCACTGCGCGGATCCCGGCTCATGCCACATCGAAAGGCAAGGAGCCGGAGGTCCGGCTTGCCATGATGGAAGATGCGGGCAGGCTTAAAATCCCGTTCACGACCGGCCTGCTCCTCGGGATTGGCGAGACAATGGCGGACCGGGAGGAATCCCTGTACGCGATCCGGGATCTGCACCGGCGCCATAAGCACATCCAGGAGATCATCATCCAGAACTTCTGCCCCAAACCCGGCACCCCCATGGCGAACCAGCCGGTTCCCACAACCGTGGAGATTTGCGCAACAATCCGTCTGGCCCGCGAGATCCTGCCCCGGGACATCGCGATCCAGATCCCCCCCAACCTGCTCGATGCCGCGTCCCTCATCCCGTGCGGGGTGGATGATCTGGGAGGCGTCTCGCCGCTCACCATCGATTACGTGAATCCCGAACACCCGTGGCCGGCGTTCGAGGAACTCAAAATGATTGCCGGTGAAGCCGAGCTCAAAGAACGGCTCTGCATCTACCCGCAGTATATTGAGCGGGGCTGGTACCATCCCGATTTGCAACCTCTAATAAACCGGCTCGAACAAACAGTAAAGGTAAGGAGCGGTTGACCGTGAAGCAGAAAAAACTCCTGTACGCCGGCAAGGCAAAATCAGTATATCATACCGATGTGAAAGGAAAACTCATTGTAGAGTTCCGTGATGACATTACCGCATTTGACGGCGGGAAGAAAGATGTGCTCAAGAACAAGGGCAGTTACAATGCGGAAGTCTCGGCATTTTTCTTTGAATATCTCGGGAAGAATGGGGTAAAGACCCATTTTGTCAGCATGATCGATTCCCGTCACATGGTTGTGCGCGAACTCCAGATGATCCCGCTCGAAGTGATCGTGCGCAATGTCGCTGCCGGTTCGATTGTCCGGAACTACCCGTTCAAAGAGGGAACAAAACTGGATCCCCCTGTCATTGTAATCGATTATAAGGATGATTCGCGGCACGACCCCATGCTCAATGACGATCTTATCGTTGCGCTCAAACTCGCCACACCGGCAGAGCTCAGGAAGATAAAAAAGGCTGCCCTGGAAATAAACCGGCTTCTCTTCGATCTGCTTGCAGCGCAGGGTATAACGCTCGTGGATTTCAAGATCGAGTTCGGCAGGCAGGGAAAAACCATCTGCCTTGGCGATGAGATCAGCATGGACTCGATGCGGCTCTGGGACAAGAAGAGCGGCGAGTCCCTGGACAAGGATGTGTACCGGTTCGAGAAAGGCGATGTGATGGCAACCTACAACCGGGTGGCACAGCGGATCACCAGTTCATCAAAGAAACGGTAAAGATACATACACCCCGGTAAATACAATTTTTTCCCTGCGGGTCATATCCCGGTCCAAAGATGAGAGAGTAAAACGCGCCAGCCGGGATAACTTGTTCCTGGCGGCTTTGCGAGAGGAAGTCCGGTTTAAGGAGATCGAAACCCACCCTTCTCAGGTTGATCCGATGAACCGGGTGTAACACGAGCGCAAAGACTAATGTCTCGAATACATAATCTATCGATACAGGAAAATAAGTGCGGTCAGATACCATGACAGATGAAAGTGCAGAGCAGGCGGATATGCTCAAATGGGCTAAGGGCTATGCGCATAAACACGGCTGGACGCTCAATACCGATGAGAAGCAGCTCATGACCGTGATCAGGGGACTGGTGCGCAACAAGACAAAGTTCGGCCGGCCTTACTGCCCCTGCCGACTCCGGAGCGGGGACGAAGAGAAAGACCGGGCAATTGAATGTCCCTGCGTATACCATAAAGAGGAAGTCTCAAAGCAGGGACAATGCCATTGCAATCTCTATTTTAAAGGACCCTGATTTTTGATTTTCCTT
>JANYKQ010000015.1 GCA_025358115.1 Methanomicrobiales archaeon
ACGTAACCTTTTGACATAACTCACCTCATTCAGGAGTAGCGTTCTCCTTCATTACTCATCAGTCAGCAATGATGCCATGATGTAGCCATATTATTACGACAATAACTGAAATAAAGGTTTGTGCCTGACGGACCTGCAGGCTTTTGATTATCGTAATTTTTTACAGAGGAATTGTCAGATTTTACGCTGAAAGACGATAAATATCGGTTCCCCGTGCAGAATAGATTAACTCAAGATCTGCGGGGGAGATATTTACCTTGTAGCGCTCGCGCTCTGATTCCCCCACGTAGAGAAGGGTGGCATTGTATTTCTTCATTAAGGGAATTGTCCGGTCCGGCTGCTCGTAGATACTCCTGATGTCATTGTTCCGCGTGCTGAACCACCCGGTATCATCCCCGCGCCACATGAACTCGTGGAACGGCATGCCGATGATGCCGGGAATGCCGGTAAACGACGATACCCGAGAATAATACGTGTAGTCGCCACCTTCAGCCTCAACAAGGATCTCGTTACCGGGAAGAGTGCGCAGGTATGCAATAGCCGGGGCATCCGAGGGGTGCGAGTCATTGAGGTACGCCAGCCCGTCAAGGGTATCGGTCCCGTAACTGATCGTAAACGGCACGAGGAAGGGCACGATAAAAAGTACGCCGATAATGGTGATGGCTACAACAGCCGACTGCCGGGCCGGCAGGACAGGAATTTTTCCCCGGGTATCCAGCCATTTCCCTGCTATGGTAAAGGCTGCAATGCCAAGCAGGATCCAGGCCGGCAGGTAACATTTGAAGACCGTGTTCATCCGGAAATAGGTATCGCCCATGTTATCCTTAATGTAGAACAATTCGCAGAAGATCAAAATTGCGAGACCCAGAATGGCCAGCAGCCCGGCGCTGTCGGTCTCTTTCCCGTGGAACAATCGCACGAGGAAGTACGTTGCCGGGATCACGGCAATTGAAGCTGCTGTGTAACCAAGGAGCACAAAGGGCAGGGCAACCAGCAGCAGGTACGGCCGTTTCACAATATCCCGGATAAGGAATACAAAAAACAGTGCGATGAACCAGCCGTTTACCAGGAGAAAATCGAACGGGTTCGAGGGAGTCTGCACTATGGATAATCCACCGGTATGGGTCTGTAACTGCAGGTAGAATGGCAGGTAGCACAGGACGGCGGCAGGAGGGACGACTACAAGCCATGCCCACGAACTACTGGTGTACCACTCTTTCCGGCATCTCCAGAGAATCAGTGCACCAAAGACGAGCGTGATGGGCGCATAGATCAACACATCCCAAGTGTTGATGAGAGGCATCGAGCCAAGGCTGAGTGCGGCAAGAATGCAGATGAGCCATCTTCCCCGGGATTCGAGCAACTCCCACCGCTGGTAGGCGAACAGGAGCAGGAAGATCAGGAATACCTGGTTGAAGATGGAGACCACATGGGCATGGACATCCCCCCAGACAAACGAGAAGAAGGGATACTCATTGATGGTATTGGTTATCGTCCGGGTGCTGTCCCACAGTACCGTGTTCATTGCTTTGCCCTGAATAATCTGGTAAAAAAACGAGGGGTTCGGTAAGAAAAATATCACCAGCGGGAGCCAGCGGAACCGGTTGAGTAAGAGGGTGCCAATTGCGTAAACATTCACCGCCGCAATGCCAAAAACCGTGGGGAGGGCAAGGTTGAACGCAATGTTTGACGGTACACCGCTCACGATCGCAAGGCAGCCAAACATCCAGTACCCGAGATAATAGTAGACATTCAGGGTTCCCCCGGCAAACCACGGGTCCAGGGGCGGAACAACGGGTGCCCGTATGACCGATGCAAGAAATCCATGGTCCATAAACTTCTCTGCATAGGAGATGGTGGGGTTGACAAAACGCACATCGAGCATGAGGAAAAAGAAGAGGAGGAACAAAAATTCCCAGCGCCACTCTTTTTTCAGTTCGTCAAGGGTGTAATGATGATGCCAGACGTGATACGCGAGCAGGGCAAGGAACGGCAGCAGGGCCAGCTGGACCGGCAGGTGACTGAGCCCGCAGTACCAGGAGAGAAAGGTGAAGATAAGAAGCGAGGCAGAGAATGCAGCAGGAAATGCAAAACTCCCAAACGTCTTTTTCAGCGACGGGTAGAGGGAGATCTGGATAAGGGTGAGAAGAACAAGCCAGCTGATAACCGAGAAGATCTGCTGTTCAACGGCCAGGGCCATCCTCTCCACTGAATTTAGAGTTAAATGCATTTTTTATACTGGGAACAACCCAATCGCCGAAATAATAGATCGAGACGATCCCACCGGCAAGGGTTACAAGGTTTTTGATAAGGTGGTCAATAACGGCAATCAGGGTTGCAATCGCCGGTGCAACTCCCCCCAGCCCGAAGGTAACGGCAAGCGCGAGTTCATAGGTGCCAATTCCCCCGGGGGTGAGCGGAACTGCTTTTACCAGGTTGCCGATCACTATGGCCAGAACGATGACGGCAAAGGGAATCTGCTGCTGGAACATCAGCACTACGGCATAACAGACAAAGATATCGATGAGCCAGATCACGAGCGAAGAGCCCCCGAGAAGGACGATGGATCGTAAGGAGAGCGAGGCTCGTTTGATCTCGTGAAGCATGGTGAGGATGATCTGGATATACTTGTTTTTCGAGGAATTTTTCCCGAGGATCAGCAAAATGGCAAAAAAAGCCAGGCAGGCGAAGATCGGCACAAAGATGATCATATAAAATTCTGAACGCGCATTGAGAACAAACAGGAGCGATACCGCCCCGAGAAGGGCAATAGTAACGATATCAAAAATCCTTTCCACAACCAGCGAAGAGACACCTTCTGAATAGGAGGTGTTATACTCATGCTTCAGGATGAATACACGGACAAAATCCCCAAGACGGGCTGGAACGATAAGGTTCACGGTCTGGCTGACAAATATGCAGGCTGTTGCCACCGCAACACTTACCTGATAATTGAGGCTGTTGAGGATGGTATGGTACCGCCAGCCTCTCAGCCACCATGCAACAAGGCAGATAATAATCCCTATCGCCAGGTACTGGGGCTCGAGAAGTTTGAGTGCCTGGATGAGATCATCCCATACCCGGTAGAGCATATACCCGATGATGCCAACGGCGAGTATCGTGGGAACGAGGATTGCGCTAATTTTTTTGTACATGTATCTGCCACCAGAGACGCAGGATGGATGATCCCATCTCAAAGACGTCTTTTACTTTTACCGTTGTTCCCTTTCCCGCACGCCAGTGTACCGGGAATTCAGCCACAAGAAAACCCTTTCGCTGGGCCCGGACAAGAATCTCCGTGTCCCAGAACCAGTGATCCGATTGTATCGCGGGAATAAGAGGGAGTATACGCGCTTTGTCAAAACCCTTGAACCCGCACTGGTGGTCAAAAACCCTGCTGCCGAGAAAAAGCCTGACCAGAAAATTGTACGTCCGGCTCGCAATCTCCCGCCCGCCCGTCCGGATGATATCACTGGCAGGCATCAGGCGTGATCCGGTAGAGATTGCTGCCCCGTTCCGGATGGCTGCTATCAGCTCGGTGAGATGGCGCATATCCGTGGCAAGATCGACATCGTAATAACAGACAATGGTCCCTTTCGCATCGCGGATAGCCCGGTTGAGGGCTTTTCCCCTCCCGAGGCGTTCATCGCTGTGGAGAAGCCTCACCCGCGGATCCCGTGCAGCATACTCCCGGACAAATTCTGCACTGCCATCATTACTTCCGTCCTCAGCAACGATAATCTCAAACTTATCCGTAATGGTCGCGAGGACTT
The DNA here is from genome assembly GCA_025358115.1 of Methanomicrobiales archaeon. GTDB lineage: Archaea > Halobacteriota > Methanomicrobia > Methanomicrobiales > Methanospirillaceae > Methanoregula. The sequence goes on from JANYKQ010000015.1 coordinate 3,774, forward strand.
CTATCGATCGCGGTATGGCAGTCCCGAGGGAATCCCGGTCATTGTATACGGGAATGATTGCCGTAACTTCAGGATCCGTCATGGGTACTCCGCCCGGCTATGCACGCCGCAACATCCTGCCCGGCTCGGATGGATCCTTCCATGCTCCGCTCGGGATAATTCGGCAGGGAAAACATTCCCGCCATGTAAAGTCCCTTCTGTTCGTACGCAGGAATCAGCGAGCGATAGCCGGTGGTATAGATGGGTCCTGCAAGGGGATCGACAGCCAGTTTGTGCCAGTGAATCTCTTTTTGAGCAACGGAAAACCGGCTGCAGAAGTCATCAAGCATACGGCGATCCAGGTTGGTCGGGAGGGTTCCGGAAAAATACGAGGCCAGGTAAACGATATGTTCGCCGTAGCGTTCGTGTTCAATAAAGTTCGTATGGGTGACGACTGCCCCGTAAGGAGCTGCATCCTTCATGTTCAGCCAGTAAATTCCCTGTGCCACTTCCCTATCCATGGCAAGGGTCATGCAGGCTGCTCCCTGGTAGGGAATGGGTTGCATTGCGGGCCCGCCCGCCTTCTCAAGTTCCTGGGGCGGAATCGTTGAGATCACCGAGTCATAACGGCTTTCATTTACGGTCCAGTGTCCGTTTTCATGGGCAATCGATGAAACCGGTTGTTGTTTCCTTATCTTTCCGCCATTTCTTTCAATGGCCTGCTCAAGGGCATCGATCAGGAGGTGAAATCCGCCGTTGAGGTAGCCGAGATGTTCGCCCGCAACCCCGCGGTTTGAGCGGATGGCAATCCGGCTCATCAGCCATGCCGCCGATACTTCTGATCGTTTTTCCCCGAATTTACTCTTCAGGAGCGGTTCAAAAAACGAGGTATAGACATTCTTCCCGAGATGCTCAATGATATACCATTCCGCCGTGATATCATCGAGAGCCTTGAGATCGGCTTTTTTTGCGGTAAAAGTAAGATAGCCAAGCCGGGCCTTATCAATAAGGGAAAGTTCGGGATAACGCAGGATATCGAGAGGGGTATTGAGAGGGTGGATCTTTTCCTTTGTATAATAACCGGTCGTACCGGTCTTCCATTCGAGTTTTTCCGAGAGGCCCAGGGTATCGAGAAGGGCAAAAAGATGCGTATCGGTGGAAAAACAGTGGTGGTAATAGCGCTCGATCCAGTAATTGTCAATGGGATAGGAGGAAAGACACCCACCGAGGAAGGGCATTTTTTCAAAAATGTCGACTTCGTGTTCCCCGGACAGGGCATGAGCTGCGACAAGCCCGGTCAATCCCCCACCGATAATCCCAATCCTCATAATAAATATTCTATAGTATTTTTCAGGGCGAAATGAAAAATGCTCCGCAAAAAAATGGAGCTTTTACGCTGTACCCTCGAAGATTTTATAAGAAAGTTTTTGTATTGTCGAATTAAAGGTTCATACGAGCAAAAGGACTTAAAAGAATTAGAATAAAATAATTATCTCCTATCCCATTGGATGGTGTCTTTAAGATGCGGGTATTTTTCATAGGATTCGGCCAGGCTGGTGGCAAAATTGTTGATATGTTTATCGAGCAGGACAAGAAGCTCGGTACCAACAGTTTCAGAGGCATCGCCGTAAACACTGCCCGGACTGATCTGATGGGATTAAAAAATATCGAGATGAAGGACCGGATTCTTATCGGTCAGACAATGGTCAAGGGCCACGGGGTAGGAACCGATAACGTGACGGGTGCACGTGTAACTGCCGATGAGATTGACAGTATCATCAGTGCTATTGACATGAGAGGCACTCACGATGTGGATGCCTTTGTCATTGTCGCAGGTCTTGGAGGGGGTACGGGCTCCGGGGGTTCTCCGGTTCTGGCCCGCCACCTTAAGCGAATTTACCGCGAACCGGTGTATGCACTGGGTATCATTCCGGCACCCGAAGAAGGCCGGCTCTATTCTTATAATGCAGCAAGAAGCTTGACGACTCTGGTAAATGAGGCCGACAATACGTTTATTTTCGATAACAGTGCCTGGAAAAATGAAGGCGAAAGTGTCAAGACTGCATTCAACCGCCTGAACAATGAAGTGGTCCGGCGTTTCAGTGTTCTCTTCCGGGCTGGCGAAGTCAGCCGGATGGGTGTAGGTGAAATGGTGGTGGATTCGAGTGAGATCATCAACACCCTTCGCGGCGGCGGGATTACATCGGTTGGTTATGCAATCAGCGAAGTAATGAGCAAGAGCACGAAAGACAAACGCGGAATTTTCGGGGGATTAAAGGATAAGTTCGGGCCAAAGAAAGAGGCGAACGAAGAAGCCCTGATGGGAGAGGACAAGTCTGCGAAAATTATCTCCCTTGTGCGCCGGGCAATGCTGGGAAGGCTTACCCTGCCCTGCGATTATTCCACCGCTGAACGTGCACTCGTTCTCATCGCCGGGCCTCCGAGCGAGATGGACAGGAAAGGTATCGAGAAGGCAAAGAGCTGGGTTGAAGAAAATATCGCCGGGGTTGAAGTGCGTGGCGGGGACTATCCGGTGAACAGTGAATATGTTGCCGTAGTGGTGATGCTGGCTACTGTTGGTAATGCACCACGAATTAAAGAGCTTCTGGATATCGCAAAGGAAACAAAGGAAGATGTTATAAAGTCAAAGGAGAAAAAATCGAATATGTTTGAGGAAGGTATTGATCCATTATTCGAGTGAGGTTGACAATGAAGGGTTTAAAAACGTGGATTATAGTAACTGCAATTCTTTTATTTTGTATCTCGGCCGTATCTGCATTTTCTGTATCATCGGTGTCTATTGATCCTTCAGGATCATTGGTTCCCGGCACCCCGGTTACAGTATCATTTAAGATAGAAAATTCTGGGGTTTTTCCATCGGGTAATGATCTCCAGTTCTATACAGATCTCGAAAGTCCCAAATGGACCTACACAATCATTGTGAATGGTGTTGAAAATGCACGCCCGGCTGTTGGCGGACGCACTCTCACCATAACTGGTTTTGAATTGTCCTATAAAGCTGCAGATACCGTTGCCGTAAGGGCAACCCTTGAAGGAAAAGCCCCGACAGTAACCGAAACATCGGATAAAACAATCATCCGAATCCAGGAAATCGGTTCCAACGGCGTTGCAATTACCACTACAAAGGTAGAGAAAACGGCCCAGGTGATCAATACCGTTGAAGTAGCCAATGCCATTGCAGCCCGGGATGCAGACCTTCAGACATTCCGGACCCATATTGATGAAAAGTCTGTACTGGATATCGATACCTCGGAAGCAGAGGCAAAATACAATGATGCCAAGCAGAAGATTGATTCTGCCCGGGCCCGCCCTTCAAGCCAGTATGCAGAAGCAATGACTGACCTGACCGCTGCCCAGGCCAGTATCACCGAGGGTGAAAAAGCGCTGGACAAGGCATGGGCAGAGAATGAAGTAGCCGCAGCCCAGATCCCGATCAACAATGTGGATGGGGTAATCGCCTGGTTCAAAGGCAACCAGAGCACGGCAAACGACCAGCAGCTCCCCGCCATTGTTACAAAACGCGAAGTTGCAGTCAGTTACATATCCGCCGCAACTGATCAGATAGCCAGCGGGGAATATACACAGGCCCGTTCAAAAGCACAGGAGGCTTATAGCAAAGGAAATGAATCCTATAATGATGCCCTTGCCCGGCAGAAAGTCCTGACATCGGGATGGACCTTCCCCTCACTTCCCGCAATTCCCGGTGGAATCTTTATCGTGTTAGGGGTTATAGTAGTCATCCTTGTTGCGGTAGGTATCGTAATCTACCGGAAACGCTCCCGCTGGGACGAACTCGGATAACATTTTTTTTCTTTTTTTTCGACTCTGCAGATATCTTTTTTTTAGCCTGCGATGCGGTAACATTCTTTTAGTAATTATGAGAGTGATCCTCTCTCCCACTGAGGAGGAGGCAACGAGAAGAGAAGCGTCCCTCTAATCCCAGTTAAAGCGAAATTTTCACTAACCTTCTCCCGACTCTATCCCCATGTGGAAAATACCCGAGTTGCGGGGGTGGAGGCATCAGATGCCATAGCCCCCAAGAGCGGCCAAGGAAAAAAATGATGATTTCCTATGAAAATTATCCATTTCAGGAATTATGATGGGGGTTGAACCTCCTACCCCAGATATGATAAACTCCGCCACCCCCGACGGGGCACCCCCGCACCGGTTCAAGAACCTGTCATCTCATTAAACCGATTTGCCCAGTGAGGCCCCGACGAGGCGGCCGAGCGACCCCCAAAGGGGGGAGACTCCTGAAATCTATAAGAGGTGGTACGGGTCTGCGGGAAAATGTTAATCCGGGCTCGCTAAAAAATGTCCCGTACAGGAATACGATTAACGGACAGGCCGGAAAAATGGCTGGAAAATATAAGAATCTTAAAAAAAGGATCAGCCTTTCTGATTATCGATCAGTCGGATGGTAAAAACAAGGTCTTTTCCTGCAAGGTCATGGTTCTCGTCCCAGGTAACGGTTAACGGTGTAACTTTGAGAATTTTTACCCGGGCAACAGCCCCGTCAGGTTTCCGTGTAATCGTGTAGACTCCCCCCACCTCAGGATTCATATCCGCAGGTAGCGTTGAACGGTTTACGACATGCACGAGCGTGCTATCGTACGGACCATAGGCTTTATCAACCGGAATAGTTACCGTCTTTATCTGGCCGACTGCCATACCCGTAACGCCTTCTTCAAGACCACGGATAACCCTGCCCTGCCCGATAATAAACGTAAGTGGGGTCTCGTTTATTGTCGTTGCAAAGACGGTACCATCAGGAAGACTCCCGGTATAGTCAATCGTCACCATATCCCCGATCTTTGCCCCGGATGGATTGAGCAGGATATACCCGACAATGACAAGAACCAGTATTCCTGCTGCTGCAACCATCGCATATTTGGGGTAGAGTCGTTTTCTGGCGGCAACTGCTTCCCTGCCTTTGACCTTCTCAGATTTCTTCATGATTATCTCCATTACAATAATCCGGGCAAGCTTATACATTTACCCGGAGAAACCTTTCAGGAGATAAAACCCTCAAAAACCTTTGGCAGTCATGAGCGGAAAAAATATTTTCCCTGTTGAAGATGCGCTTGCACAATTGCACGGTATTTATACCAACAGAACGAACTTAAGAAGTGTTGACTATGGCGGATCAAGTGAAAGTTGCAGACGTTGCAGGAAAAAAAGTCCAGTGGGACGCAGCGCAGATGCGCAAGATACAGGAGCATCCCTGTTTTTCTGAGAAGGCATGCCACAACTTCGGCAGGTGCCACATACCGGTTGCTCCCAAATGCAATATCCAGTGCAATTACTGTATCCGGGACTTCGATTGCGTGAACGAGAGCCGCCCCGGCGTCACCACGCGGGTCCTGAACGCCGATGAATCCATGGATATGGTAAAAAAAGTGGTGGAGAAGTACAATTATATCAAGGTAGTCGGTATTGCCGGACCCGGTGAACCCCTGGCAAACGAAGAGACCTTTGAAACACTCCGCCGCCTCCACGAAGAGTACCCCAACGTGATCAAATGCATCAGCACAAATGGTCTCCTCCTTCCCGACAAGATCGACCTACTCGAGAAATACGATGTCGGTAATATCACCGTTACCCTCAATGCGATCGACCCGGAGATTGGGGCAAAAATTTACCAGTTCATCGATTACAATGGCAAGCGGTATACCGGACTTGAAGCCGCAAAACTCCTGCTCTCCCAGCAGATGAAGGGCATCGAGGAGGCAGTGAAACGGCATATGATTGTCAAGATAAACACGGTCTACATTCCCGGCATCAACGAGGACCATATCCCGGCAATAGCCAAGAAAGTCGGGGAGATGGGCGTGTACACCTTCAATGTCATCCCCCTCATCGCCCAGTACAAATTCGCCGACATTGCACCACCTACGCAGGAGATGAAAATAAAGATGCAGGACGAATGCGGGAAATATGTCAAACAGATGCGCCACTGCCAGCGCTGCCGGGCTGATGCGATCGGCAAGCTCGGTCACGATGTCCAGTCATGCATGTATGAAAAAAAGTAATCTCCTTTTTTTGAAATATTTTTACCGGTTGAACTACCCAACCGGAAAATAAAATAAAAAAATTTACTAAGGCAGGTTTAGAAATGGACGTGCAATCCGTTCCCCGCTGTTCGCTATACTGGTGATCCGGTTCATCTCTTCTATTACCGGTTGCAATGACGGGGGAATTGCAGAATCCTCGGCAATCACCGTCTTGTTGTGATAACTGATGATATACCGGAAATAATCGGCTGCACCGCGGCGGGCAGAATAATTTCCCTGCAACATGGAGAACTGCGCATCCTTAAGGATCCGGCTGACCCGTTCCAGGTCGCTCTGGTTTAACACAATCTCTGTGCTGACTGTCTTTCGCGATATGACTGCAACCCCGTTATCAAAAATTACAACGCGATCGTCCAGACCTGCTATACCGCCGGCACGTTGATAATCGACAAGGATCGCAGGAGGAGTCGAGTTCGATGCGGGGGGTGTTTTGGCCAGGCACCCCGACAGCACTACCGCTGCCAGGAGCACGACAATTATTGCTGTTATCCATTTCCTGATGATTATCCCCTCTGTCTAAAATATTAATCCGGGATGAACCCGCTTACAGCTGCACTACATCTGCTTTTGCAGGTTTTCCTGCGGTTTTTCGCCCCGTGACCTCTTCGAGCACGTTCATGAGGTTGTCAAGTTTTTCGTTCCTGAACGCTTCCCTGAATGCGTGGAGCTCTGCGGCATTCATGATCATGATACCTTTTTTCTTCATGGGGAGCCCGTTCTCGCCGATGGGG
>JANYKQ010000081.1 GCA_025358115.1 Methanomicrobiales archaeon
GGTATAGGGAAAGACGATCTTTCCCCCATCAAGTCCGAGTGCTATCGGCGGTAGACCGATAATATACTCATCGAAGAGCTTGTAGCCGGGATCAACATACCAGACTTCTGAAAAATTCTTTTCCACGTACTCCCGGCATTCCTTAAAGGAAGCCCCGAGCGGGAGGAGCATCTCGTATTTCAGGTTCTCGATGCAGCCCATCCGAACACCTCATTTACCTTTGCCTTCAGTTGCATAGGATTGTGCACTGCCTTTTCCACGATCTTTTCGCACGGGAAATCAATCGATGCTGCAAGCGGTTCGGGATCCTTGCCAAAGATGATCACCACAAGCCGGCTCTGCGGCAGGAGATGACGCATCGTTGCTGCGTACGCAATCGCCGCGTCATTATGGGCACAGACTATGCAGAGGTCCGCTGCCCGGCGTTTCTCAACGATCTCTTCGATGCATTTCTCGAGCACTTTCATCTCCCCGATATAGTGTTTCTCCGGGTCAGAGACCTTAAGCAGGTTCAGCACCGACGGGTTGCCGGTGATGAGGAGATCCGTTCCGTGGGTGCGAAGCTGGTGTGCAAGGTACAGGGCAATTGCCTGCTGGGCCGGCGCTTCCGGACAACCGAGCAGGAGGAGCGCATTTTCCGGAACTTTGCCGGGTATTTCAGTTGATTCAGTCATGTTTCTCTCCGGTTCCGGAACAGGTGCCCGTGCATCCGGCGGACTGCTGGCAGACATGCACGGCATCCCCTTCCTTAAAAGGGTGATGGCAGTACGGGCAGGTAAAGTCACATTCCGTTCCCTCGTACGGGCAGATCGTCATCGAGAGATCCGCGAGCGGGTGGCCCTTGCCCCGGATCTCAAATTCCTTATACCAGCCGAACGGTGCCCGCTTCACTTCAACTGATTCTGCGGAAAGTGCGTCTTTTAGTCCCTTGAGAATCGCTAACGCCACCTGCGGAGAACCGAGTGTGCTTGTAAGGTGGGCATAGGGGTAGATCAACACCCGGTTCACGCCGAGTGTCGAAAGACGTTTCTGGACATTCCGGGTGGCACTTGCGATCACATTGTCAGGATTTTTCTCATCCAGCTTCTCTACACAGCAGAAGAGGACAACACATTCCTCCATCCGGTCCTCGCGGGTTGTTGCGGGTTCTGCCATCTTTGTTTTCTGCGTGGCATGGTACCACATCGAGGTGGCATGGATGGAGAGAATTCTCATAAATTCCCTCTCCCGACAAGGATGCTGATCGCATCGCTTGTTATAAGACCAATCAGGCGCTGATCGGCATCGACCACCGGAAGGGCCGATATTGAATGCTCCTCCATCTTCTTTGCGGCAGCTTCAATCGGTTCATCCGGTGTTGTTGTATGCACGTTCTTTGACATGATCTCATCGAGCCAGAGGAAATTTTTCGCAACCGCTTTTGCGATATCCCACGAGGTAACTATGCCGACCAGATGACCGTCACACGACAGTACCGGCAGATGATTGACCTCAAGGTTGATCATTCTGCGTGCGGTAACAGCCGTTGTCGCACCTTCCTCAATTGTCGGGACATTACGGATCATCACATCGCTGACAGCGGTCCGTGAGAGGAACTGCGCAATCAGGTAGTTGACCTGACCTGCTTCTAAGAGGAACCCATCATGCCCGAAGTTGGACTGGATCTCGCTGTACCGGACCTCCCGCTCATTTGCGGTGAGGGCAGACACAATCTCCTGCGACTGATAAGGAGGATAGAGCCAGTCGGAAGATACCGAGATTACAAGAAAACCCGCTTTTACTTCCGACAACCCTTTTGCGAGAGACCCGTCTTTTGTCAGGTCAAAGTAGTCGATTGCTTTTGTGATGTAGAGATACGAGTTTGCATCGAACCGCTGGGTGAACGTGTCTCCCTGGTGATGGAGGTAACTCTCAACAGCAAAATCGGTTGAGAAGTCAAATCCGATCCGGTCTTTGGACTGGAGAGAGCGCCCGAACTTCGCATGCATCGATTCATCGGAAAGATACGTGATGTGGCCAACCATCCGTGCAAGGGCGAGACCCTTGACCGGGCCCGGTGCATCGTAAGATTTCGTGTCGTAATAATTCCCGCCATTCCATTCCGGATCCGCAATGATCGCTTTACGTCCTACTTCATTGAACGCGATCTGCTGGGGCGTAGAGTAACCGGTTGCTGCGATCACGATCGCTTTTTTCATCAGCCCGGGATAACTGACTGTCCACTGGAGCGCCTGCATACCGCCCATCGATCCGCCGGCAACCGCGTAGAGCTGCGGAATTTGGAGATGATCGATGAGCAGTTTCTGAGCATTCACCATGTCCCTGATGGTGATGACAGGAAATTTTGCACCATAGGGTTTTTTCGTTTCCGGATTGATAGACGATGGACCGGTCGATCCCTTGCACCCGCCGATCACGTTCGAGCAGATGATGAAATACCGGTCGGTGTCAAATGCCTTGCCCGGGCCAACTACCGCATCCCACCAGCCGGGTTTTTCTTCACCCTCATGGAATCCCGCGATATGGGCATCGCCCGAGAGGGCATGACAGATCAGGATGGCATTGTTCCTATCCCGGTTCAGTTTGCCGTATGTCTCATATGCAATAGTAAGGGAGGGAAGAGTATCCCCACTCTCCAGTACAAGCGGGGAGGAATGGAGATAATACCGTGTAGTTACCGTGCCCACAGACCCTTTGATCATCTACACACACCTTCCCGTAACACAGAGAGCTCCGCAAGGAGGTCATGGATATTACCAAATGGTCTGAGTTCTACAGGATTCATTATACCACGGCAAGTGCCTGTTCCAGATCCGCGATGATATCCTCAATATCTTCAGTTCCAATCGAGAGCCGGACTGCATCGGGAGTGACTCCAGTCTTCTTCTGCTCTTCAACCGTCAGTTGCTGGTGGGTTGTTGACGCCGGATGAATCACGAGGCTTTTAGAGTCCCCGATGTTGGCAAGGTTGCTGAAGAGCTTGAGGCTGTCGATGAACTTCAGGCTGGCCTTCTCGCCACCCTTGACACCGAACCCGACGATTGGACCAAAACCCCCAACGAGATATTTCTTTGCGAGCGAATGACTCTGGTGATCGGGAAGCCCGGTATAATTTACCCACGCTACTTTCGGGTGCTTTTTTAAGAAATCTGCAACTGACAGAGCATTCTGTGAATGCCGGGGCACCCGGAGGTGGAGCGTTTCGAGTCCGAGCAGGAAGAGCCATGAGTTGAACGGGCTGAGTGCAGCGCCGGTGTCTCTCAGGAGCGAGAGCCGGATCTTGAAGATATACGCGATGTTCCCTGCACCGGGGAAGTTGGAAAATGCATCCCAGTATTTCAGGCCGTGATAGCTCGGGTCGGGCTCGGTGAACTCAGGGAATTTTCCATTGTTCCATGAAAATTTTCCTGAATCTACGATAACGCCGCCAATCGAGTTCCCATGCCCGCCGATATATTTGGTTGCCGAGTGGACCACGACATCTGCTCCGTGAGTGATCGGGCGGACGAGACCGACACCTGTTGTGTTGTCAACTACGAGCGGGATGCCGGCATCGTGAGCGATCTTTGAGAGAACTTCGAAATCGGGGATGTCGAGTTTTGGGTTGCCAATGGTTTCTGCGTAGATGGCCCGGGTCTTTTCTGTGATGGCCTTTTTGAATGCCTCGGGTTTTGTTGAGTCTACAAAGACAACCTTCCTGCCAAACTTAGGGAAGGTGTAGTTGAAGAGCTCGTAGGTGCCGCCGTAGAGGTTGTCTGCCGCTATGATCTCATCACCGGGACGGGTGATGTTGAGGAGCGAGTACGTGATCGCAGCCTGACCTGATGCGACTGCAAGAGCTCCCGTTCCCCCTTCGATGGCTGCGATGCGCTTCTCAAACACATCAGTGGTCGGGTTCATGAGCCGGGTGTAGATGTTGCCAAGCTCCTTAAGGCCAAACAGGTTTGCCGCGTGCTCTGCGTTCCTGAACACGTACGAGGATGTCTGGTAGATCGGTACTGCCCGTGACCCGGTGGTCGGGTCAGGCACTTGGCCTGCATGGAGGGCGGTGGTTCCCAGGTGGAATTTCTTTTCTGTCATATTGGGTTCCTCTTTTTCTGGTTAAATTTCATTGAATGGTTATCAGGGGGATTCCCTCTCCAGAATGGGGGAGAATGGGTTGTTACATCCCGGTCTTTGTCACAGCCGTCATTACGGTTTTTTTCGGATGTCAACGATCATTAAAGTGATACGGACAGACCGTATTTTTCTGCAACTTCTGTGAATGCATCGGCGAGATACCGGACTTTCTTGTCAGAGAGGCCGTAAGTGTTCAGTTTCCAGGTCCGGGTTGCACCGGCAAACTCGCCAACGATCCCGCGGGACGAGAGTTCATCGCTTAAGTAGAACCCACGCCGCTTGTGGGTCTGGGCGATGGTATCGAAGCTGCCCGTAGTGTCAACCTTGGTGAGCGTATGCTTGCGCGGGTACTCGGAGAGCACCTTGCTACCCGAAATTTTTAAGAGACGGTCAATGAAGAAGTTCGATCTCTTCACTTCCTCATCCCATTTCAGGGTCCGGGCTTTGACCGTGGGAAACGATGCCATCATGGACAGCAGCGTCCCGCCCATCAGCGTGCACCCGAGCATCTCGACTTCCTTGATCCCAAACTTCCTTTTTGTCAGGTCACCAACCATCGCGGTTGTCCGCAACGCCTTGGGCGCCCATTCCTCGGTCATCGCCAGTACTCCGGACGGCGCGACCGAGGCCATACTCTTATGTCCGGAGCCGACGACAAAGTCAGCCCCGATCTTCTTGCCATCGACCGGCATCACGCCGACCGTATATGCCCCGTTGTAGAGGAGCGGAATATCGTACTGGTGGGATATTTTTGCAATCGCAGCAATATCGTGCTCGTTTGCGAACTGGTAATCGTAGTGGTCGATCATCACGAGGACCGGGAGTTTTCCGGTCTCTGTTTTGACCTCTTCGATCTTCTGTGCCGTGGCTTCCGCGGTCACGAGGTTCTTTTCGTTCAGCGGCACTTCCCGGACTACCCCGCCGGCATTTTCAACTGCAAGGAACTCGGTGTAGTGGGCGAGCGCTGAAACGATTACGGTATCGCCTTTTCCAACGAGCGTACCGGCAACTGCCTGGAACCCCCGCCGTGCACCCGGCACTACCCGGGCGAGATCCATGTTGACGAACTTTGCGAGATCGTCATGGAAGTCTGCAATGCCCGGCTTTGAGATTTTATCGAGACGGAACGGTTTCCGGCATGCGTCACAGGTTGAGTACCCGTCCCCGTATGAGATGAGGGCTTTCCTCGCCTCTGTTGTCAGTCTCCCCGCAGCCTGGATCGGCTGGATGTTGATCGATTCCTCTTCGCGGGTGCGGACATCGATGGTGCCGGCGATCTTTGTCACCTTTGTTGCGCCGGTCCCGGCTTCGAGATCCGCGACAATGGCTTTGAGGTCCGCGATCCGCTGCCGGAACGCCACATCCTCTTCCGCATCCAGACCGGTTGGTAAGGATTCCCGGAAGATCCCGCGGATCTCTTCCAACGCAAAGAGTGCTTCGAATGTCTTCTGGATTCTGATACTCATGGTTTTTCCACCAAGCCAAGGCCCGGAATTGAACCGGGATGTAGCTGATCTGCAATCAGCCGCGTGACCACTCCGCCACCTTGGCATTCTTTTTCAAAGATTCGCTTCAAGTTTTTACATCAGGATTTTTAAAATCCGGATAAAAGCCAGAGCCCGGAATCGAACCGGGTTGTGCTGATCTGCAGTCAGCTGCGTAGCCTGTCCGCCACTCTGGCATTGCTTTGTTCACGATTGTGAACTTACACATAATAATAACAATTGTGAATATTTATAGATTTTGGAACCGTCATTTTTTAGAATTCCATAATGGATCAAAGCCGCCCTTCTATTCCCCATGACAGTACTACCCCCTTCCCTCAAGGAAAACCAATGTATATATCCCCACCCACCTATTGACGATTGTTACGTTTTCCGGGCTAAGAGTACATACGGGAAAACCTTCAATTAACTGTAAAAAAAACCAATCATCCCATGAGTGCTTCCTATGAAGATCCATGAAAATATCACGGCAACCATTGGCAACACACCGCTCGTGCGGCTGAATTGTCTCACCCCCGGGGCCGGTGCAACGGTGCTTGTCAAGCTCGAGTCCTTCAACCCAATGAGCAGCGTCAAGGATCGGATAGCAGCAGCAATGATCGATGCAGCCGAGGCAGCGGGTCTCATTAAATCCGATACCATCATCCTCGAACCCACCAGCGGGAACACCGGTATAGGACTTGCAATGGTGGCTGCTGCCCGGGGATACCGGATCACGCTGGTCATGCCGGAGACAATGAGCATCGAACGGCGCAAACTTCTCAAAGCCTTCGGCGCCAATCTCATCCTCACTCCCGGAAAAGAGGGCATGAAAGGAGCGATAGGAAAGACCGAAGCCCTCCTTGCAGAGAATGCCCGGTATTTCTATATCCCCCAGCAGTTCCGGAACCCTGCCAATCCCGCCATTCACCAGAAGACAACAGCGGAGGAGATCTGGCGGGACACTGACGGGCAGGTGGATGCCCTTGTCGCAGGTGTGGGAACCGGGGGCACCATAACCGGGATTGCCTCTGTCATCAAACTCCGCAGGCCGGGATTCCGGGTGATTGCCGTGGAACCCGATACATCCCCCGTACTCTCGGGAGGCCAGCCGGGTCCCCACAAGATCCAGGGTATCGGAGCCGGATTCGTTCCCGATGTGCTCCGGAAGGATCTTCTCGATGAAGTGATCCGTGTAACGTATGAAGACGCCATTGCAACCGCCCGCCGTATGGCTAAAGAGGAAGGGATCCTCATCGGCATCTCTGGCGGGGCTGCAACATGGGCAGCGCTCCAGGTTGCTGCACGAAAGGAGTATGCGGGTAAGACAATCGTTGTCATCATTCCGGATTCAGGGGAGCGGTACCTGAGCACGGAACTCTTTGATACCGGATGAGGACAGACTATGGTTTTCGATTATATTCGGGAAGATATCAGGTCCATTTTATCCCAGGATCCGGCCGCACGCTCAACGATTGAGATCCTGTTCTGCTATCCGGGGCTCCATGCCCTCTGGTTCCACCGCCGGGTCCACTGGCTCTGGACTCATAATTGGAAATTCTGGGCCCGGTTTATCTCCCACATCAGCCGGTTTTTAACGGGCATTGAGATCCATCCCGGTGCGGTGATCGGCCGCAGGGTCTTTATCGATCACGGTATGGGAGTGGTGATCGGTGAAACGGCGGAAGTGGGCGACGATGTTCTCATCTACATGGGCGTGGTGCTGGGCGGCACGGCGCTTGAGAATGTAAAGCGCCACCCAACCATTGAAGATGGCGTCATCATTGGTTCAGGGGCAACCGTGCTCGGGCCCATACGGATCGGCAGGGGGGCAAAGATCGGTGCCGGGTCGGTCGTGGTCCGGTCGGTCCCGCCCGGTGCAACCGTTGTGGGGGTCCCGGGCAGGATTGCCGGGCCGGAGCACCTGTCGCCGGAAGAGGCAACTGGAAGCGTGATGCCTGACCCCATGCTCCGGGTCGTGAGCCGGCTGCTGGACCGGCAGAACCAGCTCGAAGAGAAACTCCGGAACCTTGAGCAGACCCGGACGGGCCCGGTCTCTCCGGTCGTCCGGCAGGAATTTGTCTGCGAAAATGAGGTCCGCGATGCCCTGCGGGAAGTGATCGATCCTGAGGTGGGCATAGATATCGTGGACCTCGGGCTCATCAAGGAGATCCGTATCAGAGATACCAGCGTGGAGATCGATATGGTCCTCACCTGCAAGGCCTGCCCCCTGTCCGATCACCTTTCCGAGCAAGTGCGACGCAGGGCGCTCGGGGTCTGCGGTATTGAGCACGTAACCGTGAACCTGCTGGATGAGCCATGGAACTGGGACCGTTTTGTCAAACAGCGGGGCAATCTCCGGCAGATCTGAACCCCCATACAGGAAGGCATCGACGGAGGGGACCGGGGATCTCTTCCAGGCCCCAGAACAGCCCTTTTTATCACCGCGACCGACCCCCCGGGTGTATCTCCCGTTTTTCCTCCGTTCTGCCTCCCAATAGCGTACATTAGCGTTTTTCAATCGGCACCAAAACGCCCCGTTTGGCCGGTATTCAAAGGATACCGCGTGTTTTTAAAAAGTGTGTAAAAGTGTACCGTTTTTTGCAGGAAATTTACCAAAAACAGGGAAACGGAGCCCGCAAAGGGTCCGGATTGCCCCTTCCGGGATCCTCTTTCCCGGGGGGTACCCAACCAGATTCTTTTGAGTCTGAACTGAATTCTTTTTCTGATGATGTGCCTGTTTTATTATGTAGCAGGTGGAAGACTTCTTCTGGCAACCGGGAATTTTCCGTGTAAACTTTAAAAGGAGACCTCTCCTTTTCGAGGCGGAAACTCCGAAAACAATTTCAATGAGCATCATGTGATCAGAATAATCAAAGGATAAATATATTCATGCGGTGAAATCCGGCATGGATCGACTCCGGGGGATTATATTATGGATTCAAAAACCGTTCCGTCCATAATCCTTAACCAGCTCAAACCGGCGATTGTACTTTTTCTCCTGCTCACCATCATCACCGGCATTTTCTATCCGGTCTTGATCACCGGCATCGCCCAACTGGTCTTCCCTCTCCAGGCAAACGGGAACTTCATTGTTCATGACGGAAAGGTGGCTGGTTCAGCACTCATCGGACAACCCTTCACATCCCCGGGATATTTCTGGGGCCGTCCCTCCGCCACCTCCCCGGTACCGTACAATGCCGGGCTCTCATCCGGTTCAAACCTCGGCCCTTCGAACCCAGCGCTCGTTAATGCAGTAAAGACAAGGGTAGATGCCCTCCATGCGGCGGACCCGGCCAATACACTTCCGGTTCCGGTTGATCTCGTCACGGCTTCCGGGAGCGGGCTCGACCCGGACATCAGTGTTGCCGCCGCAAACTACCAGGTCCACCGGATTGCCCGCGAGCGGAACTTCACCGACAGTGATGTCCAGGCGCTTGTAGCCAGCCATGTCGAGCCCCGGCAGTTCGGGATCTTTGGCGAACCCCGGGTGAATGTCCTGAACATGAACCTCGCCCTCGATGAGATGAGTGCTACTCACATTGTCCCTTCATCCCCGGTACCACAGGGCTTTGATTTTCCGGACGAACCGGGGCTTCGTATTCCTGACTGGATTGTCCTTATCCTTTTCATTGGAGTCTTCGTAGTTACAGTTGTCCCCCTGGGAAGATTCATGGTACATGTCCTCAAAGGGGAACCGCATCTCCTCTCCCCCCTTACCGGGCCGCTTGAACACCGGCTCCTGGCATGGTCGCAGGTGAATGCCAAAGACGAGATGGACTGGATAACGTTTGCGATTGCCATGATGGTCTTCTCGTTCATCGGGATCCTCTTCCTCTTCGTGCTACAGCTCACCCAGTCTGTCCTCCCGCTGAACCCCGCCGGCATAGGATCGCCATCGTGGGACCTTGCACTCAATACTGCGGTCAGTTTCGTTTCCAACACCAACTGGCAGGCCTATGCCGGGGAGACGGGGGTCAGCTACCTTACCCAGATGATGGGCCTGTGCGTCCAGAACTTTACCTCAGCTGCGACGGGGCTGGCGGTCCTTACCGGACTCGCGTATGGCCTCTCCCGCAAATCCGCATCCACCATCGGGAACTTCTGGGTCCTGCTCGTCCGGAGCGTGATGATCCTCCTGCCGCTCAGCATCATCATCGCGCTCATCCTCGTATCGCAGGGCACGGTCCAGACCTTCAGCGGACCGGTCATTGTTCAGCTTCTCGATCCGGTGAAGGATGCAAGCGGAGCATTCGTCACCACCCAGACCATTCCGCTCGGGCCCGCTGCCTCCCAGGTTGCGATCAAACAGCTTGGAGTCAACGGGGGCGGGTTCTTCAACACGAACTCGGCCCACCCGTTCGAGAACCCAACCCCTTTTGCCAACTTCATCGAGATCATTGCAATACTCCTCATCCCGTCAGCACTCTGTTATTCGTTTGGGCGGATGGTCGGGGCCGGGAGGAAAGGCGTGAGTCTCCTCATCGCCATGACCCTTATCTTCCTGCCGCTCCTCGGCCTTGCCATCTGGGCGGAGCTGGGTGGCAACCCGGCACTTGCCGGCATGGGCATCGACCAGACCACAACCGACCTCCAGCCGGGCGGTAACATGGAAGGAAAGGAAGTGCGGTTTGGCATCACGGGCTCTGCCCTCTTTTCTGTAGTTACGACCGCTGCTTCCTGTGGAGCAGTCAACTCCATGCACGACTCCTTCACGCCGCTTGGCGGTTTTGTCCAGCTGCTGATGATGCAGTTTGGCGAAGTGGTGTACGGGGGCATCGGGTCCGGTCTCTATGGCATGCTCATCTTTGTGATCATCGCAATGTTTATTGCCGGGCTGATGGTCGGCCGAACACCTGAATATCTCGGCAAGAAGATCGAGCCGCGGGAAATGGCGATTGCCACCATCATCATTCTCATCCCCATCTTCCTGATCCTCATCAGTACGGCAGTCGCGGTTCTCGTGGATTCAGGCAGGATCGCGGTCCTCAACCCGGGCCCCCATGGTTTCTCGGAGATCCTGTATGCGTTCACCTCTGCCTCACAAAATAACGGCAGTGCTTTTGCCGGCCTGTCTGCCAACAGCCTGTTCTATAACCTCATGACCGCTGCCGGTATGTTCATCGGCCGGTTCGGTGTTGCAATTCTTACGCTCGCCCTGGCCGGTTCACTTGTGGTAAAAAAGATCGTTCCGGTAAGCGAGGGGACCCTGTCGGACCACCGTCCGCTCTTTCTCATCTGGCTGGTCTTTGTAGTCGTGATCATCGGGGCGCTCAGTTTCCTCCCGGCCCTTGCCCTGGGTCCCCTTGTCGAACATCTCATTCTTGGCGGGGGGGTATGATCCATGCCTGAACCTGCCGGCACCCGGAACAACAAACCGGTACTACCCTTAATTTACCGGCGTGCAGTGATCGATGCCATACTCAAGCTCGATCCGCGCCTGATGATAAAAAACCCGGTCATGTTCGTAGTCGAAGCCGGCAGTGCCTTAACAACCCTGCTCTGGCTGCAGGCACTTGCCGGCAATGGCGAAGCTCCTGCCGGGTTCATCGGTGCGATCTCGGCATGGCTCTGGTTCACCGTCCTCTTTGCAAACTTTGCCGAAGCCCTCGCGGAGGGGCGGGGCAAGGCCCAGGCAGAATCCCTGCGGAAGATGCGGCAGGACACACTGGCAAAGAAACTCTACCTTGGGTACGAGATCGTCAAAGGCCGGGAACCGGTTCCCGCTGATTATCTCGAAGTCTCCTCCTCAACCCTGCACAAGAACGACCTCCTATATGTCAAAGCCGGGGATACTATCCCGGTCGACGGTGAAGTAACCGAGGGGATCGCATCGGTAAACGAGAGTGCGATCACCGGTGAAAGTGCGCCGGTCATCCGGGAATCCGGTGGGGACCGGAGTGCCGTCACCGGCGGTACGGTCGTCCTCTCGGACTGGCTCATCATCCAGGTGAGTGCCGGTGCCGGTGAAGGATTCCTCGATCACATGATCAGCCTTGTTGAAGGGGCAAAGCGGCAGAAGACCCCCAACGAGATTGCCCTCAATATCCTGCTCATCGGCCTGACCGCAGTATTTCTCGTTGTCTGCGCAACGCTCTGGGCATTCTCCGTGTACAGCGTGCAGACGTCCGGCTCAGGTATCCCGGTAACGGTCACGGTCCTTGTTGCCCTGCTCGTCTGCCTTGCACCGACCACTATCGGGGGCCTCCTCAGTGCCATCGGTATCGCCGGGATGGACCGGCTCATCCGCCGCAACGTGATCACAACCTCCGGAAGGGCAATCGAGGCAGCGGGGGACGTAGATGTCCTCCTGCTTGACAAGACCGGTACGATCACCCTTGGCAACCGGCAGGCCGTGGAGCTGGTACCGGTCGACAGCACGGATATCATGGACCTTGTAGAGACTGCACAGCTGGCATCGCTTGCCGATGAAACCCCTGAAGGACGCAGCATCGTTGTCCTGGCAAAGGAGAAGTACGGTCTCCGGGGCAGGACAGTCGGGGCAACGGAGTCCGGTGCCGGCATGCAGTTCATCGCGTTTACCAGCCAGACGCGGATGAGCGGCGTCGACTCTGGTGACATTCATATCCGGAAAGGTGCGGCAGATGCGATGTTCAGGCACATTGAAGCGTCCGGCAATCCCGTAACCGACGCACTGAAAAAGGAAGTCAATATAATCGCCCTTGCCGGGGGGACTCCGCTCGTGGTCACGAAGAACTGCAAGGCGCTGGGTGTTGTTCATTTAAAGGACATTGTCAAAGGCGGGATGAAGGAACGGTTCGCCCAGCTCAGGAAGATGGGGATCAAGACGGTGATGATCACCGGTGATAACCGCCTGACTGCTGCAACCATTGCAGCAGAAGCCGGTGTCGACGATTTCCTTGCAGAAGCAACCCCCGAGAGCAAGCTCAACCTCATCCGCGAGTACCAGACCGGCGGGCGCATGGTGGCAATGACCGGTGATGGTACCAATGATGCACCGGCCCTTGCCCAGGCCGATGTCGCGGTTGCCATGAATACCGGGACCCAGCCTGCACGCGAGGCAGCGAACATGATCGATCTCGACAGTAACCCGACAAAATTAATCGAGATTGTCGAGATCGGTAAACAACTTCTCATGACCCGGGGGGCGCTGACCACCTTCTCGATTGCAAACGACCTGGCGAAATATTTCGTGATCATCCCTGCCGCATTCATCACCACGTATCCCGCACTTGCTGCACTGAATTTCATGGGCCTCCACAACGCGATTCTCTCCGCCGTTATTTTCAATGCACTGATCATCGTTGTCCTCATCCCGCTTGCACTCCATGGCGTGACGTACCGCCCGATGACTGCCGAGGTTGCCCTGCGGAACAACATTGTCGTTTATGGCATTGGCGGCCTGGTCGCCCCGTTTATCGGCATAAAGATTATCGATATGGTGCTCGTACTGATGGGTGTGGTGTGAGGTCTCATGGCTGTTACTCCTGAATGCCGTCCCGATCCCGATATGCTCCTCGCACGCATACAGGGAGAGGAGCGGCGAAAGCACCGGGGCAGGCTGAAGATCTTCCTGGGGTACATTGCCGGTGTAGGAAAGACCTACGAGATGCTCATGGCGGCTCACCTCCGGCGTTTCGAAGGCATCGATGTAAGAGCAGGGTATATCGAGACCCATGGCAGGCCCGAGACCGAAGCGCTGCTGGAAGGGCTTGCCATGATCCCCCGCAAGCAGATGGAATACCGGGGAGTTCTCCTCCCGGAATTCGATCTCGATGCAACCCTGCTCTGCCGCCCGTCCCTGGTCCTTGTCGATGAACTGGCCCACACCAATGTTTTCGGCTCCCGGCATGCCAAGCGCTACCAGGATGTCGAGGAACTGCTCGCTGCCGGCATCGATGTCTACACCACGCTGAATGTCCAGCACATCGAGAGCCTCAACGATGTGGTTGCCCAGATCACCAAAGTGCTCGTGCGCGAAACGATCCCCGACCGGGTGATCGATGAAGCCGACGAGATTGAAGTTGTTGATCTTGCACCCCCGGAACTTCTCCAGCGGCTGCGGGACGGCAAGGTCTATGTTCCCGATATGGCAGCACGGGCAATCGAGCAGTTCTTCAACGAGGGGAATCTCTATGCATTGCGTGAACTTACGCTCCGGAGGGCAGCCGAACGCGTAGACGAGCAGATGCTCGCGTATATGCAGACCCGGGCGATCCCGGGCCCGTGGGCTGCAGGAGAGCACATCCTTGTGTCGGTCGGGCCGGGTCCGTTGTCCGAGAGGTTGGTGAGGACCGCCCGGAGGCAGGCCGACCGCATGGGAGCCCGGTGGACGGCAATCTATGTTGAGACACCGGCACATCACCGCCTTTCAAAAGAGGGAAAAGAACAACTGGCACGTACCCTGCAGCTTGCCGGCAGACTGGGGGCGACTACGGTCACCCTGTTCGGGCTCAATATCGCGTTGACTGTAATCGACTATGCACGCCGGCACAATATTACCCGCATCATCATCGGAAAGACCCTGCGTCCGCGCTGGCAGGAGTACGTCTTTGGGTCTATCGTTGACCAGCTCATCCACTACAGTGGCACGATCGATGTCTACGTTATCAGCAGCAGCGATCATGTCCAGCAAAACCTTGTCGACCTGGATCTCCTGCTCCCGGTAGTTCCTCCGAAGGATTACCTTGCAAGTATGGTGCTTGTCGCTGCCGTAACGATCATCGGGTGGCTGGTAAAGGAGATTATTTCACCCACGAATCTGGCCATGCTCTTCCTGCTTGCAGTTGTTGTTATCGCATTCAGGAGAGGGCTCCGGCCGGCAATCTTTACTGCAGTCATCGGCGTTCTTGCATTCGATTTCTTCTTCATCCCTCCCTACCTGACATTCCGGGTAACCGATACTGAATACCTCATCACGTTTGCCGGTATGATCATCGTTGGTGCATTGATCAGCGTGCTCGTCACCCGGGCACGGGAACATGCCTTTGCAGCACAGGAAAGGGAAAACGAGACCGGAACACTCTATGCACTTTCGCAGGACCTTGTTCGTGCGGTTGATGCCGATTCGATCATTGAGGCGGTTACCCGGCATATCCGGGAAATCTTCCAGTGGGACAGTGTCGTGCTTCTTCCCGATGAAGAACATCTTCTCATCCCCCGCTCTGGTACCGGTCTTGTCCTGAATGCAGATGATATCGCTGTTGCAACGTGGGCATTCCAGCATCGCAGCATAGCCGGTTATGATACCGATACCCTTCACGGATCCCCGCTCCGGTATATTCCCCTCCAGAGTTCGGCGGGAGTGCTCGGGATCCTGGGAGTGAAACCAACGGAGCCGGATGGCGTCATCACGCATGAACAGGAGCGTATCCTCACCGCGTTTGCCAACCAGATTGCACTTGCCCTTGAGCGGGTGAACCTGGTCCGGACTTCCCGGCAACAGGAGAAAACTGGGGACATGTGAGAGGGGAGATCATCTCATCCCCCATTCCTGTAATAATCCTCACCGCCTTCTGCGCGGTTACCGGTTCAGCCCCCGTGCCAGTATGCTGCTGACGGTGGCAACCGGGGATCGCGTCCAGGCCCCAAAACAGCCATTCTTTTTCCCCGCGACCATACTAACATCCTGATACCTGGCGTCTCTTACGAAGAAATACACATAGACTGGAGACATTTGCCCGGAAAACCACATTTTGTTTATCACGATTCACACTCTTCTTTATCGCTCCGGGCATCCAAAATAACCCGGAATGGATCCGTTCTTTAGCCTCATTGATTTCGTTATCCACTTTGATCATTACCTGCCGGGGATTATCGATACGTACGGGTTCTGGACATATCCGATCCTGTTTGCAATCATCTTCTGCGAGACCGGGCTCGTCATCATGCCCTACCTCCCGGGCGACTCGCTCCTGTTCATTGCCGGTACGCTTGCCGGAGCAGGATACCTGAACATTGAGATCCTGATCGTAAGCCTTGTCATCGCAGCGGTGCTTGGGGACACGGTCAATTACTGGATAGGGCACACAACCGGGATGAAGGTTTTAGACAAGAATTATAGTTTCGTTAAGAAAGAACACCTGGAAAAAACCAAAGATTATTTCCAGAAATACGGAGGATTTACCATAATTATCGCCCGTTTTGTTCCGTTCATCCGTACGTTCGCTCCATTTCTCGCCGGCGTGGGAAAGATGGATTACCGCTGGTTCCTCACCTATAATATCATTGGTGCGATCCTGTGGATCCTTGCATTCACCCTTGCAGGATATTTCCTTGGCAGTCTGCCCATCGTCCAGGAAAACTTCAGTCTGATTATCTATGCGATCATAGGCATCTCGCTATTTGCTGTCGCCTCTGTCATCTACAGCATGCTGCGTCCTGCAAGCCCGGCAGGGGATGCTGACCAGAACACATCCAGATAATGAAGAGTAAACAAATTTGCTCCACTTTTTTCAAGAGTGATCCAGAACATTGCTGGTCCGACACGATGGGGCAGGTGCTTTTGTCATGCAACAATTTTTGCCGCTTTCTTTTATGCAATATTCTACAAATATCAAAAAAATCGAAAAATTGTTCAGGAACGAGTCATTTTTTGTGCAAAAGTCGATTCCCTTAATACCATCACGATCGTAAAGGTACTAATTATGGATTGGAAACGTGACTGGGGCCTTACGGGCAGAGTCTGGCTGACGATGTTCTTGCTGTTCATCCTCTACCTTGTGTTCATGACGGTACTCCTGGCGTTCGGAGCCGGTTACTGGCTGATAGTGCTCCTTGCGGTTGGCATGGGATTGGTCCAGTACTTCTTCTCGGATAAGCTGGTGCTCTGGTCAACCGGGGCCCGTATTATTGAAGATAATGAGTATCTTGACCTCCATCTGACCGTGGAGAAACTCTGCAGGGAAGCAGATCTCCCCAAGCCAAGGATTGCCATCATGCAGAGCCCGGTGCCGAACGCATTTGCCACCGGCAGGAGTCCGAAGCATGCGGTTATAGCCTGCACGGATTCGATCATGCGGCTGCTCAAAAAGGATGAACTCGAAGCGGTGCTTGCCCACGAACTGGCTCATGTAAAGAACCGCGATATCCTGACCATGACCATGGCCAGTTTCATTGCCATGATCGCTTCGATGATCATGCAGAGTTTCTTCTTCTCTGCGATCTTTGGCGGACGGGATCGTGGAGGTGGCAGCTGGATCGTTGTCTGGATCGTTTCGATTATCGTGTATGCCGCCAGTACGCTGCTCATCCTTGCCCTCTCACGGTACCGGGAGTTTGCAGCAGATCGCGGCAGTGCACTCATTACGAAGAATCCGGAGGCGCTCATATCAGCCCTCAAGAAGATAAGCGGACGGATGGATGCAGTTCCGGTGGAATATAAGGAAAAGGTCGAGGGGGCAAATGCATTCTTCATCATTCCCGCCATCTCAGGTAATTCCTTCATGGAACTCCTGTCCACCCACCCCCCGCTCGAGAAGCGGATCGCCAATCTTGAAAAAGTGGCAACAGAACTCCGGGGATACTAATCTCCGTTTCCCCTTCTGGAATTTTTTTTGCATTCATCATGAATCGCAAAAATGATTATCTATCCCAGGTAACAATTGTGATTCGCATTGAACGACCCGGTAAGCGATGGTGAGAACCACAACAGAGTTGTGGATTTTTTCCGGGAATACAAATTCTGTCGCGACAATCGCAACAGATATGGGAATCGGGTCGAATAGAGGGAAAAAATTTGGCAGATTCGAATGAGCACTCCCAGCCATATCCCGCATTCACATCAGGAATGACATTATGATTAGCGAATTCATCACCACGTATTACATCGATCCCATCCGCTACGGCCAGCCGTACAACATTGTGGACACCCTGACGTATGCCGTCATTCTCATTACGGCGGTATTTCTTATCTATCGCTGGCTTGACCGGACCGGCTTTCCGGTGGACGGGAAGTTTGTCCTTGCCACGGTTCCGTTCATCATTTTTGGTGGACTCCTGCGGGTAGTTGAGGACACCGGATACATCACTTCCGATCTCCATCTCCTGCTCGTCACGCCGCTGATTTTCTTTGTGATGTTCTTCTTCACCATCACGGCGTTGTTCATTTCACGGACACTTGAACGAGCCGGGATAATTACCTCATATCATACCGGGTACGCCGGTATCGGGACGATGAGTTGCATTCTCGCAGCCGCATTCCTGGCATGGTTCGGGTTTACCTATACGCAGGTCTCGGTCAGCATCCTTCTCATCATCCTTGCACTAGCCATCGTCACATCCTGCGCAGTCTGGGGATTCATGCGGTATGTACTCAAATGGGAATATGCGAGCGATCCGCTGTACTGCGTGCTGATCTTCGGCCAGCTGCTGGACGCAAGCGCCACGAGTTATGGCATTGACCTGCACTCCCTGGTCTATACCGAATCACATGTCGTTGGCGGTGCCCTGATTGCATGGACCGGAACAGCGTTTTCCATGTTCCCCCTGAAACTCGCAGTCCTGTTTCCCGCAGTGTACATCCTCCAGCTGTACCGGAAAGAAGCACAACCGGTCCTCTGGCACCTGATCCTGCTTGCCATGATCATTGTGGGATTTGGTCCGGGCGTACGGGGGATGGTCAGGATGGTATTGTTCATTTAATCCATCTCTTTTATTATACAGATCCTGCTTAATACTCACAATGATTCCGGTTGTTCTCCTTGAGGGCGAAAAATGACAGAGAATACATCACCTGACCCCATAGAAAGAATGTTTTTGGGAAATGCGGTATTTCGTGAAACTGATTTTTTACCCAATCTCCCGTACTGGAGGAAAATTGTTCTCGGGCAACAGCCCAAAATTTTGTGGATCGGGTGTTCTGATTCACGGGTTAACCCGGAACGGATTACCGGCTCAATTCCCGGTGAACTGTTTGTCCAGAGAAATATTGGCAATATTGTCCCATTACAGGACTGGAATTTTACTACCGTTCTCGAATTTGCCTTGATGAAACTTAAGGTTGAACACATCATTATCTGCGGGCATTCAGACTGCGGTGCGATCAAGGCACTGGATAACGAAGAGGACAGTGATTACTACATCTCGATCTGGCTGAACAATGCAAAGGAAGCAAAAGAGCGGGTTGACGTTAAAATCAAAAAACCCGAAACCCCGGAAGAGATCAGGGAACGATACCGGTTGATTGAACTGGAAAACATCCGGCTCCAGATGGAGCACCTCAAAGCACATCCACTGGTGAAAAAAACAATCAAAGAACGCCCCCTATTCTTACATACCTTGTATTTTGATCTCCTGAACGGGAGACTTACGCATGTTGATTAAAAGAAATTTTTAAAAAAAGTTCTGTAGAATTCCTGCCCGGACCTTAACTGCCCCATGAGGTCCATCCGGTAAAAACCGAATCCTACACGATTAATTATTTATAATCGCTGGGAGAACAATCATTAACGTACCTTCTCGTAAATCCCGGTGACATCATATCCCGGCGGATACGTGCCGCACTGACTAAGCGGCAGCTCTTTTTTTGCAGGTAATAATCTGGAATTCTGTCGGTAAACGACGGAACCGGAATCGTGTTCTGACTAAAATTTCAGGTGCATCATGGGTATGATTTCAGATAAAATGGCTGATGAGTGGGATAGTGCCCTCCCAAAAACGGATGGGATCTACTGCCTCATCGAAAAAACAATGGATAGCAGGAGTCCAAAAGTGCGGATCTGGGCAATCACTGCGCTTGGAAACAGCGGTGATCCCCGTGCGGTCAGGTCTCTGATTGACTGCTGCCAGGACCGGGACCCGGAGATCCGGCTTCATGCGATTGAGGGACTGCAAAGCCTGAGAAGTGGTCGGGCAGTAAGTGTCCTCATCGACCGCCTCAGGGACAAGGAAGAACTGCCCGAAACCCGGCAGCGGGCAGCTGCAGCGCTCGCCACCATCAGAAGTTTCGGCGCGATCCGGGAACTGAAGAACCTGCATGCAGATTCTGATGAAGATAGTGCGTTGCGCACCTTCGTCGGCGGGGAACTGGACCGGGTGCACCAATGGTAACAACAGCTTTACCATGGCAGCGGTCCCATGCCGGGAAAAACCGGAATAATCCTCTCCATCATCTTTTTTTTTACTTTTTGAGAAATTCAAACGAGAGAAAACATCTTCCATCGGCAACCCTATATCTTCACAATTGTAACTTTTATCTTTAATGATGAAATATACGGTGATGCAAAATCCAATTGCATCACGAGATGAAAGAAAAATAAAAAGACGACACGCTTTTGGAATAGTCGTGATACAAGACTGAAGTATACGAATGGACACTGATAATGCCCTCCATTGATTTCGATGCCGTAACAGGTTTATCCGAAACCACCGTACAGGAAAAACTCCGCACGGAAGGTTATAACGAACTCCCGTTATCGCAGAAAAGGAATTTTCTGCATATCGTTTTTGAGGTCATTCATGAGCCGATGTTCCTCCTGCTCGTTGCAAGCGGCCTGATCTATTTCTTCCTCGGGGATACCAGCGAGGGACTCATCCTCATGAGTTTTGTCGTGTTCATCATCGGTATCACCGTGTACCAGGAGCAGAAGACCGAGCGGGCACTCGAAGCACTCCGCAACCTGTCGAGCCCCCGGGCACTGGTGATCCGGGACGGAACGCAGAAACGGATTGCCGGGCGCGAGGTCGTAACCGGAGACATGCTCATCCTCTCGGAAGGGGACCGTGTCCCGGCTGACGGTGCCTTGTTATTTTCCAATAATATCTCCATTGATGAATCCCTGCTGACCGGAGAGTCCGTCCCGGTCCGGAAAGTCCCGTGGCAGAAGGGCATGGAACCCTCACAGCCCGGTGGGGATAACCAGCCGTTTGTCTATTCCGGAACCCTGGTTGTACAAGGACAGGGACTTGCGGAGGTACGGGCAACCGGGTCAAAGACCGAGATGGGAAAGATAGGAGCGGTGCTCCAGACCGTTGAACGGAGCGAGACCCGGCTGAAAGGGGAGATTTCCCGGATTGTCCGGACGATTGCCATTATCGGCCTTTTCCTCTGCATCATCATCGTTGTTGTGTACGGGCTGACCCGGTTCAACTGGGTTGAAGGATTTTTGGCGGGTATCACCCTCGCAATGGCCATTCTTCCCGAGGAGTTCCCGGTCGTCCTGACGATATTCCTTGCGCTCGGGGCGTGGAGGATCTCAAAGAAGAACGTTCTCTGCCGCCAGATTCCCGCAGTGGAAACACTGGGGTCGGCAACAGTGCTGTGCGTGGATAAGACCGGCACTCTCACCCGGAACGAGATGTCCGTCCGGAGTTTTTTTGCCGGCGGGGAGTTCTGTGAACATGACAGCACGGGTACCAATTCGGTGGCAGATTCCTGTCATGAGGTAGCCGAGTTTGCCATCCTTGCGTGTAAAAAGGATCCCTTCGATCCCATGGAAAAGGCCCTGGTCCGGCTCCGCGATGGGGATTTTGGCAGGACCGAGCACATCCACCGCAATTGGGAACTGATCCAGGAGTACCCGCTCTCGCCCGAACTTCTGGCGATGTCAAATGTCTGGCGATCACCTGATGGCAACGACTACATCATTGCAGCAAAAGGCGCCCCGGAAGCGATCATCGATCTCTGCCATTTCGATGCTGTACAGAAACAGGCACTCGATCGCCAGATCGACCGGATGGCAGCAGAAGGACTCCGGGTCCTGGGGGTGGCCAAAGCCTCGTTCTCAAAACACGAACTGCCCTCAGGACAGCACGACTTTACCTTTACCTTTCTCGGGCTCACCGGATTTGCCGACCCGGTCCGGCCGCAGGTGGCAGAAGCCATAGCCGAATGTTACACAGCAGGGATCCGGGTGATCATGATCACCGGCGATTACCCGCTGACCGCCCAGAATATCGCCGGGCAGATTGGTCTTACCCATACCGACACCTGTATCACCGGTACTGAACTCGACAGCATGAGCGAGGACGTGCTCCGGCAACGGATCGGGTCCGTCAGCATCTTTGCCCGGGTTGTGCCGGAGCAGAAACTCCGGATTGTCAATGCCCTCAAGGCCAATGGCGAGGTTGTCGCTATGACCGGCGACGGAGTGAACGATGCCCCGGCCCTGAAATCAGCCGATATCGGGATTGCCATGGGTGGGAGGGGGACAGATGTCGCAAGAGAAGCGTCCTCGCTTGTCCTGCTCAACGATGATTTCATCTCCATCGTATCCGTGGTAAAACTGGGCAGGAGAATCTTTGACAACCTGAAAAAGGCGATCGCATTTATCTTCTCGGTCCACGTCCCCATTGCCGGCATGTCCCTGATCCCTGTCCTCTTCAGCATGCCGCTCATCCTTATGCCGGTGCATATCGCGTTCCTCCAGCTCATCATCGATCCCGCATGTTCAACGGTGTTTGAGGCAGAGCGGGAAGAGAAGAATGTTATGAACCGGCCACCCCGGGGAAAGGAGGAAGGGCTCTTTACCCGCCGTACCCTTACCCTCAGCCTTCTCCAGGGATTTGTGGTTCTCGCGATTGTCCTGGTCATCTACATCAACGCAATCTCCCGGGGTATTGGAGAGAACGAGGTGCGGGCTATGACCTTTACGACAATCGTCATCGCCGATCTCGGCCTGATCCTGACAAACCGGTCATGGTCTGAGACCATCGTTTCCAACCTGCTTTCACCGAACACGGCACTGGTGTACGTTTTTGCGGGAACCGTGATCTCCCTTACCCTTGTCCTGTACGTGCCATTCCTTCAGGAACTGTTCCGGTTTGGAACCCTGTCGTTTGCAGATCTTGCTCTCTGTGCGATAGCGGGTATACTCAGCATCCTCTGGTTTGAACTCTTCAAACTCTGGGGATTGTCCACACCCGGCAAGACAACGGGATGAAAAATACAGGAATCTCCGGAAGATGAAAAAACATGACCTTCGAACCAGACAAAAATCGCCGTAAAAATCCAGCATGTAAGAAAACATGAGGAAGAGGTATAAAAATGTTCATGGCAAAATATGGACTTATTGTAAAAGCCTTCGGGATTACCATCCCGTTGCTGGTCGTCAGGCTGATCTTTGATTATCTCCAGTTTGACATTCTCCCGGTAACCAACCTGATCTCCGCATTCATCAGCGGGGCTATCTTTACGATCGCCATCATTTATTCCGGTACCCTGGTGGATTACAAGGAGAGCGAGAAGATTCCCGGGGAGATCGCCACATCCCTGCGGACCTTCTACAGCGACCTCTCACTCATCCGGGTCCCGGACCCGGTGCTTGTGCAGGGCATGCAGAAAAAAACGGCTGGTCTCCTGCGATGCATCAATGCAAATCTCCGGAGCAATGCATGGAACCTGGAGGAGATGGACCATGCCATCGATGCACTCAATGAAGATATTTCAAAACTTGTTGACCTGAATGTCCCCCCGAACTTTGTTATAAAACTAAAAACGGAGATGACAACGATTGACCGGGTATCGCACCGGATCAAGACCATTGCCGAGACATCTTTCATACCCGCTGCATATGCGATCTCCGAACTCGCTGCTGTTGGTGTAATCCTCCTATTGTTCTTTGTCAAACTCGATCCCTATTACGAGGGTCTGGTCATCTTTACCGTCCTTTGCATGCTGATGACTGCTCTCCTGCTGCTCATCAAGGACATGGACAACCCGTTCGAGGTAGGGAAGAATTCCTATGCAGATATTGACCTGTTCCTGCTCTGGGATCTGGAGAAAAAACTCGATGAGAAGACAGGGTATTAAAATGAAATAATCGTGAAAAAAGTAATCAGGAGCTCGTTCCTTTTTTTTTAAATGATGAATTATGGTTCCGGGACAGGCGAACCAGGTCCCGTGTTCTTTTTGTAGAACGTGCAGAACGATCCGCATCGTGTGCATCCCCTGTTGCACGGCTCTATGTGAATGGTCACATTGGATCTCGGGTACTCCAGTTTGAGATCCGACTCCAGGTGATCCGCCAGGTCATGGGATTCCAGCACCGTGAGTTCTCCCGGCATTACCAGGTGGAATTCAATGAATACCTCCGGGCCCGACCGGCGGGTCCTGAGGTCATGGAACCCCGCATAAATACTCGCATGTTCGCAGAGGATCTCCTCAATGCGCCGGTTATCCTTCTCCGGAAGACTGTGAACGATCAGGTCGGCAAAGGATCGGACCGTGAGATCGTACGCCGCTTTCATGATCACAACCGCGACCCCAAGCGCAAAGAGCGGGTCGAAGATGGTGATACCGGTCAGTTTGATCAGGACAAGTCCGACCATCACACCAACTGAGGTATAGACATCGGTCCGGAGGTGCCAGGCATCGCTTTCGAGCGCAATGGACTCTGACTGTTTTGCCACGGCAAAGAGCCGGTTCGAGACATACCAGTTCACGAGACCCGATATTCCCATCACGGCGATACCGAGGATGAGCAGGTCCGGGGAATAGTGCTCCGCAGGTTCGCCCAGCAGCTTCGTGACTGCCTCTTTGATGATCAGGATCGCTGCAACGAAGATGAGCAGGGCCTCGACAAGACCGGAAATATCTTCAAACTTCCCGTGCCCGAACGAATGTGCAGCATCCGGGGGTTCTGCGGATTTCCGTACCGAGAAGAATGCGATGACTGCCGCTATCAGGTCCATTGAAGAGTGAATTGCTTCAGAGATGATACTGACGGATCCTATGGAAAACCCGACAGCAAATTTCATCAGGACCAGCCCGGTGTTGGAGATGACCGAGAGCCGTGCGGTCTTTTCTTTCAGTTGATCGAGCGATGTCTTGTCAAGGGTGGTACTCATGAAGTTCTCATGAGTAATGGGTATCTGATTTCATGAAGATATGGGGATAATCTGGTAAAATCCGGGGATATCCTGAGGATGTGCGATACATTCCGATCGCTTTCGCACAGCATTGCCGTGCCCGCACCCGAACAGGGTGCCTATCCTCAGCTTCCTCACGCTACCGACGGTGGTAACCGGGGAACGCTTCCAGGCCCCAGAACAGCCCTTTTTACCCGGGTGACCGTGCTACCCCCCCAGACACCCTCCGTTCTGCCTTCCAAAAGCGTACATTAGCGTTTCTCAATCGGCACCAAAACGCCCCGTTTGGCCTGAATTACCAGCAAAACAGGTATTTTAAAACTGTGTGTAAAAGTGTACCATTTTTTGCAGGAATTGAACAAAAAAGTGCGAAACGGAGCCCGTAAAGGGCCCGGATTGCCCCTTCCGGAATACTCTTCCCGGGGGGTGCCAAAAAAGAGGTTACTTCCCATCCTCATAAGGAGAGAAGGGATCATCCGTTCCGTCACCCGCAGTACCGGACATGTCCACCGTTCTCACTGGGATGGATTCACGCGGGATATACATGCCATCGGCCCGGATCTCCAGGACCGAATCATGCCGGATCAGGAAGAACTGCCATGTTCGATTAGGTGACCGGACCCAGAATTCCCGGGCCGTTACCTGCGTCAGGGCCACGCGGTGAAGGCAGGCGATCTCGCGCTGGTACCGGTGCAGGATCTCCTGCACATAGGTAAACGAGGTCTGCGAACGTTTCACTTTCACAAAAACGTTCCGGTCCGGCTCACAGATGATGAAATCAAATGCGCAGCCCCGTTTGCCGGTCACCTCCTCCACGTTCCCGCGCCGGCCGGCAATATCGAGCGCATCGTTCAGCGCGTTGAGCGGGCGCCGGCCCTTCGTCACGATCCACCCCCGTCACCCTGCCGCTCCAGTTCAAGATCTTCAAGCCGGTAGGCGAGATCACTCAGTCTGAAGAAGATCTCCTCGTTCATCCGGTCCTGCCGCTCCATTAAGGAACAGACAAGATCACGGACAACGGTCTCGAACTTCATGTACGGGATCTCGGGATCCTTGCCATAAATTACCCGCTGGGTCTGGCACCGGAGGGAACTCTTTGGTTCTTTTGGCCGGCCAATGCTCAGCCCCCTCAGCGCAGTCACCCGCTCAACAAGTATCGGGCCGGTTTTTTTACCGGCTCCGGTCCGGGTCCCTGAAGTCACCGTTGTGTTCGCTCCGTTGCCGGGTTTACCGGACCCGGCCGGGCCAGGTACGTTACTTCCCTCATTATCCGAATTTTTTTCTGTCATTTTAAAAATCCTCCAGTGTTTGTGTTCTTGAGGTTCCTGTTCTCCTGCATGACCGGCAGAGCCTCCGCTCGTCCGTATGATTGCGACAGATGTGCAGCCCTAAAGAGACTACCGCGACCGTGAGCCCGGGTACTGGTCAGTACTCAGCCGGAAACCGGCCGGGGGATTGTCACAGGGCCAAACGGCACAAGCCAGTGTCCGCCATAAGAAAAGTTGCGGCCGGGGGAGATTGCTGCAGCTCCAAAAAGCCGGCGATACATTCCCACAATACACGAAGCGGGATGCCGGGCGAGTCGGTAGATACGGCTGAAAGGTACCGGTCAGGTTCCAGTTCTTCCTTATGATCACCGCATGCCATTCTTTGGGCATACCAGGTCTTCTGTGCAGCATGTGCTACACACACGAGAATTACCTGCATGAACAGTAACCTTGCAATGCATTCTGCTTCACGCGGCGGGTGTGCAATCCGCCGGATCTTTGTCATCACGAGGTGGCTGAGTTCGCGGGGCATTGTGATGAGATCAGGTTGATAAAAATAGGATATATGCTTCGTGGTTGAATGGGGATTTAATGTTTTTTTCTAAAAAATCGAATCCGGATAGTCGCACTCAGGTAATGGGTTGTAGTTATCTCGCATCTAACCCCCCATCAGTTCTGATATCATTATTCTTAAAATCGACCAACTTTGAAGAGTGCTCTCTGTTATCGCGCATCTCTTTTTTGTTATTTAAGACCCTGGGAAAATCGCCAGTATAATGCACATCCGCTGTTTTCACCGGGACATGTTTTTAAAACAAAATCATGACAGCTGCTCCCACAGGGAGATTTCGATTTTGCTGGTTCTTTCGGTTGTTTTTTTGATTTTACTGCCATAGATTACCCTGAATTTCATTTGATCGGAATCTCCATTTAACTATTTGGTTATCCCGCATTTTGCCACCCATAAGATGTGATATCGCATATCCCGGCATTCCTGCTGATAAGAAAAGGATGACACCCTCTCCTGAAAAAATCTAAAGGGAAGTCCCCCGGCCCACTCCAGGGATCTAAAAAACATTGCCTGTATTATTTCATTGCAGCGCGAACACCTGCTCACAACCCCCCGGTAAATAAAAAATCCCGCCAAATTGCCCGGAACCATTTCCCGCAGAACCAGCCCCCGATTGCCAATCAAAACAGACCGGAACGATCCCGGGACAATCCCAAACCGCACGGACGAACTGTCAACTCTCGGATTTTCACGACCCTTAAGCCACCAGCCATGCAACATGGATGCAAACGGCACAAGCCGGATTTGGAGAATAATTATGCAAAACAGCAAGACACTATTCACCGGCCTTCTCGTGCTCGGCCTGCTCTGCCTCAGTGGCATGGCAGCAGCACAGGAAGACACCACGGTAACCGATACCACAGGAACCATACTGGCCGATGAAATCTTACCCTATGACGGACCCATCGGTGCAGGCAGCCCCCTCTACGGGTTGAAGATCGCGATGGAGGACATGGATGAATCCTTTACCACAAACCAGAGCGAGCGGGTAGACAAGCAGATTGCCCACGGCCGGTTCCGCATTGCAGAAATGCGCAGGTCGCTCGAACTCAACCAGTCCGGTTCTGCCCAGCAGGCCCTCGATCTCTACTGGCAGAAGATGAACCTCACCCGCTCCACTATTGCCCCGTTCGGGTCCAACGCCACCGGGCTCCTCCATGCACAGGAACAGATCGCAAAGCACCAGTTTGTGCTCGAAAGTCTCCTGCTCAGCCACCCGAACAACACCGGCCTCCGGCGGGCGTATAACAACAGCCTTGAACTCGAAGAGAAGTTCTCAGAAAAGACTGCAATAAAGTTCAGCCGCTCCGCAGGAAAGGACAACAAGACCATCCTCCGTGCCATCGGACTCGAACAGAAAGAGATGGAGCACAATGGAAAAACAGCCTTTACTCTGCAGGTAAACAAGACCCAAACCCGGCCATCGGAGACCGGGACACAGGAGCCACAGATCGAACGGGAGAAGAACCAGAATAAGAAACCCGTAGCGGACACCACAACCACGGTCACAACCCAGCCAACCCAGTCCGTAACCGGCAACCAGCAGCAGGGTCGCCAGTCCGATGATAAGCAGACCGGTAACAGCGGTAATAACGGTAACAGCGGCAATGCAGATACTACGGGAAAAGGCAATTCCCGGAACAGGTAATACGATAAAAAATGAAAACCGCACAACCCGGCATCCCCCGGGTTCTGCAAATTTTAATACCCGGAGGTGATAGTATTCAACAGGAACGTGGTCCCATGAGATCGGTTAACCGTAACCATCTTCTTTTACTGGCAGTACTGCTGGTATGCATGTTACCGGCAGGCACAGCAGCAGCGGCAGCCCCGGCCTATGCCACAACCTATACAATCACAGTCCAGGAAGACGGCTCCGCTCTCTGGCAGATTGAGTACCGCACGCTCCTTGCATCGGACGAGGACCTGCTGGCATTCGACAACTATACCCGCGACCTGTCATCAGTCTACCTGCCACAGGTACGGGACCTGATGCAGCATTCCGCGGTCCAGGCTTCGGTTGCCGCCTCCCGGCCCATGGCCGTCAGCAACGTGACCGGCAACACCATTGTCCAGACCTCCCCCACGGGCAGGTACGGGATCGTCATCTATTCCTTCAGCTGGTCGGGATTTGCAAAACCTGATGGCAGCCTGGCGATAGGTGATGCTTTTTCCGGGGGGATGTATCTTGCCAAGGACAACACTCTCGTGATCCGGTATCCCTCCGGCTGGACAGTCTCGCAGGCAGAACCGGCACCCGACCTGCAGCGCGACGAACTTGTCTGGTATGGCCTGCAATCGTTCAGTCCCGGTGAACCCCGGGTCCTGCTCGAAAAACCCGCATTCCCGCTCGTCCCGCTGATTGCCGGGATTATTGTCATCGCCGTCTTTGGAGGGTTTATTGTATACCGGGCAACAAAGCGCCGGACCGGGCAGGACAGATCCGAAGACCGGGATGAACCGGAGGATGCAGGCGTACCAGAATTACCATTGTCCGAAGCGGAAGAGGCCGGTCTCGAAGAGAGAATCACAACGCTGCTCAAAGCCGGCGGGGGAGAGCAGTACCAGTCGGAGATTGTAAAAACGCTGGGCCTTCCCAAATCAACGGTGAGCTCTGCGCTCAACAATCTTCACCAGAAGGGAATCATCCAGAAGATAAAGAAAGGGCGGGAGAACCTCATCCGGCTCGTGCAGGGCCGGACATAAGGTCGGACACGTCCCGTTTACCCAAAGCAAATCTCTTTTTTTTAAGAAGTGCCGGGAACCGCGAAAGAAAGAAGAAAAAAGTGCTGAACTTAAAACGCAGAAGCCGGGCATATACTCACCTTATCCCACTATCGTATCTCACCCGCCCGTCATGTACAAAGAGGATACGGAATATCTCACCACAAACCTGATAGCTTATTGTCCTCAGCACCAACCGTATAGTGTATGACACCTGCCACGCCCGGTACTCCTCTGTCGTCACGGAACAATACCATGGCTCAGTTTTTTTCCTCCCATCCCTCCCGGGCGGACAATTTTACAGAATCAGTGATCCGGGAGATGACCCGGCTCTCCCTGAAACATAACGCGATCAACCTTGCCCAGGGCTTCCCGGACTTTCCCTGCCCTGCAGAACTGAAAGCCGCGGCCTGCGAAGCGGTCAACGAGGACTACAACCAGTACGCGATCACGTGGGGCGCACAGGACCTCCGCGAGGCGCTCGCCGCCCGGGTAGCGCAGTTCAACGGCATGACCTTCGATCCCCAGACCGGCATCACCGTCACCTGCGGCTCAACCGAGGCGATGATGGCCTCGATGCTCGCCATCATCCAGCCGGGCGATGAAGTGATCGTGCCCGAACCGTTCTACGAGAATTACGGGCCCGACGCCCAGATCTCGGGAGCGGTGCCACGGTACGTCCAGCTTAAGGATGATTTCTCCATCGATGAAGAGGCCTGGAAGTCCGCGTTCAATAAGAAGACCCGGGCGATCATCCTCAATACCCCCAATAACCCGACCGGCAAGGTTTTTTCCAAAAAAGAACTCGCGTTCATCGCGGACCTTTGTATCGATCACAATGTGATCGCCATTACGGACGAGATCTACGAGCACATCCTGTACGATGGCAGGAAACATGTCTCGATAGGAGCTCTTGATGGCATGCAGGACCGGACCATCACCATCGGGAGTTTCTCCAAGACCTACAGCGTGACCGGATGGCGTGTCGGGTATGCCCTGGCCGGCACCGAGATCACAGCACGGCTCCGGAAGATCCACGATTTCTTAACGGTGGGTGCACCCGCCCCGCTCCAGCACGCCTGTGTGGCGGCCCTCCGGTTGCCGGATGCCTATTACCATGAGCTGGCCCGGGAATATGATCGGAAACGGCACATCCTCTTTGACGGGCTGAAGAAAGCCGGGTTCACCTGCCAGCTGCCGGAAGGGGCCTACTATATCTTTACGGATATTGCCGGGTTTGGCATGAAAGATACGGAGTTCGCCCGCTATCTCGTGGAGAAGGTTGGGGTGGCAGCGGTCCCGGGAAGCTCGTTCTATCACGAGGGGGGAGAGACGAAACTCCGGTTCACCTTCTCGAAGAAGGATGAGACACTGGTCGAAGCGTGCAGAAGGCTGGAGACGCTCGATCTGGGATAAGTCGAACTATAAAAAAAAAAATTTTTTTAATTCTTTCAGTTACCGGGAGTTTTTCATCGCTGCCGAGAACCGGTCCCGGATCTCGTGCGGCGTGAGAGGGATGTTCTTTACCGAAGAATTACCGGGCTTCAGCAGCACGTGAATGAAGTTCGGACCTTTACAAAGTCCCCCGATAACCGCTGCCAGTTCAGTTTCCGTCTGGGCTTTTGTGGTGAACCGGAAACCTGCCGCAATGGCAAGCAGCTCGATATCCGTATCCCGGTATGCCGGGGTGAGCTGGTTACCGGTACTGCCAAATGCGCCATTGTCGAGACAGAAGATCGTGAGGTTATCCGGCTGACGGGCGCCGATAACCGGCAGGATACCGGTCCCAAGGATACTCCCGTCCCCGTCAATAACCCAGACATCGCGCCCGGTGCCTTCAGCAAGCCCGAGCCCCAGCGGCGAGGCCTGCGTGTAGCTCCCGAGCATGTAGAAGTTCAGGGGCCGGTCGTTTGCAGCATAGAGTTCCTTGCCGGGCACCCCGATGTTCGAGACTACGGCCTGCTCCTCAAGATGCCGGGCAATGACACGGATCGCATCGAACCGGGTCATCACCGGTTCAGTAATAGTCCGCTCATAGGAAACAGCTACCCGCCGGGCACGGGATGGGGGCGGGCACTCTTCCCGGCAGGACCCGGCTCCTTCCCATGCCTTGGGGAGCACGAGAGCCACATGGGGTCGCGAGTGGAGGAATGCATCGTCAATCACATCGCCAATCTTTACGAACTCTTCGTTCGTAAGGATAATGGTATACGGGATTTCAGTTGCCTCAAGGATCTTTGGGATCGCTGCATTGAAGGGCACCTGTGCGGGAATGATCTCGTCCTGCACCCCACGCCAGCTTGCGATGATGGGGAGCGGGAGATCGTAGGTCTTTGTCAGGGACATGATGGCATTGAGCGAGTTGCCCAGCCCCGAACTCTGGATGACCATTGCCGGCCGCTGTCCGGCAAGAGCAAGACCGGCACAGACACCAATCCCGTCCTCTTCCCGGGTAAGGCAGGTATGGTCGAAGTGGTCGGGCAGCAGGAAACAGAGATCTTTTGCCTTGTCGCACGGGATTGACGCGATGTGGCTGATGCCGTGCTCTTTCAAGATATCGATAACGAGGTTCTCATACATGATTCACCATCTCCGCGAGTTCCGTTTTCACGTCTCCGGCAGTTGCTCCGGCCGGGACACAGAATGCAGCCTGGACCGGGACAAGCGGGTAATCTTCCCGCACCCGCTCGTATCCCCCGCCAGTGATATTCAGGAGCACGGTCCGGCTCTTGTCGATGCTGCCGCTCTCGCACGCCCGGAGGAGCGAGGCTGTGCATACCGCAGCAGCGGGATCAAGGTCGATGCCTTCGAGTTCAGTAAACAGGGCCCCGGCAGCACGGGCCTCACCATTTGAAACCGCATACATCCTGCCGTCTGTTGCCGACATAGCATCGAACACCCCGCCGGGAACCGCATAGGGGGGTTCGCGGTTGGTCAGCACATCCGAATACACACAGGATATACATTTTTGTGCATCCGGCATATCCGTCTCCGCGATGAGATCTCTCCGCCGGTCATTCCAGGCCGAGACCATCGGCACAAACGGGAGGTTCTGGCTGAGGTGGAGGGAGGGCAGGGCAGTCCCGAACCGCCCGTCAGCCTTGAGGCGCATCGCAGCTTCCCATGCCGCTATTCCCCCCGTGCCGCTGCCAATTGCCTGGAAATAGTAGTCCGGGATACGGCCGATGGTCACGGCCGCATCGAGCATCACGGTCCCCATGCCGTCCCGCCGGGCAACATTCCGTGCCCCCCCCTCCTCGATATAACCGGGCAGGGAGCAGACCTCGCGGCTGAAACGGATGGCGTCGGTGTAATCCCCCCGGACCGCAATCACGCAGGCCTTCTCTGCCGGAACAGTTGTCCAGAGCCGGGGCAGGGCTTTTTCCGGTACAACGACAACGACCGGAACCCCGGTCAGGGCCGAGACCTGGAGGAATGCCCGGGCGGTATTGCCGGCCGAAGCAATGACAAGGATCTTGTTCGTGGTCTCGCGGGCGCGGACCATGGTCGGGAGGGCTTCGAGCTCCTTGAACGAGCAGGTGGTGATCTTCCCACCCCGTTCCGGCCAGTAACCGTTGAATCCGATATACAGGCTGGGGAGGCCCAGTTCACGGGCCAGTGCTTCACTCTGGTAACTGACCGGGCCTGCATCGATGGGCAGCGTGCCCTGGATCGGAAGCCAGCTGCCAAAGTGGAAGATACCGGGAGCGTTTTTAAGATTCAGTTGTTGTTCCGCGTAATCGGCCCGGAGAAGGGATGGATGACCCTGAGGGCAGGAAAGGGTATAATGCTCCGGTACCTCTTCGCCACAGTGGACACAACGGAGCGTGTAAGCACTCACAGGAGATCCTCCACCTTTCCGGTGAGGCTGAACTTCCGGTCAAGGATCAGATCTTTGAGATGCGTGCACAACCGCAGTGCCCGGGCACGATCCGACTGGCGAAGCGTGATGGGAACCTTTGTTGTGTTCACCGGTAACGCTCCGAGCATTCCGGAGAATGCTCCCCCGGGACACTCACGGACGCAGGTGCCACAGTTCACACAGAGCATCGGATCGATCCCGGCCTGAGGTGTGATCGCTCCGGTAGGACAACTCTGTGCAGACGTGCAGGTATCGCACTGCACACAGGCGCCGGGCGAGAAGGAGATAACCGGATCCGTACCATCCCAGACATCCGAGTAACGGGCAGTGGCAAAGGGGATCCGGTCCCGGACATCGGCAACCGGCAGCGGGATGCGGTCATTGGTGATGCGGAGGCCGTCAAGGACCGCATCGTCAAGTACGGGAATGGGGATGGCAACCGAGGTGTTGCACTCGGGCCCCAGCGACGTAACAAAACCGCCCATCATCTCGGGGATCATCGTGTGCATATCCCCGTAGGCAGCGATGTTGGGTTTTTCCCGGCTGCTCCGGGTGCCCGTACCCATAACGTACCCGGTCCCCCCGTTGAGGAGGATCCGTGTTCCGGGGCCGATCACGCGAAAACCCGGATCGTTCTGGAGCGGGTTGATATCCCCGCACCCGCTCACCGAGACCTCGGTACAGGGCCCGGTCAGTCCTTTTGCCGAGAAGATGGTCTGGACCGTGTCGGGTTTAGTATTGAGGACCGCCAGGTAATTCCGGAATGCACTCCGGGTGGTGATGAGGCGGGCATGGCCCATATCGGCCAGCGTCACGGTGCGGGAGAACCGCTTGTTCGAGGACTCTACGTCAACAGCCACCTCATGTCCTGCAACGATGTCGCGGAAGAGATGCCCCCCGCCATACGTGGCGCTCGCCCGGGCAGTCCCGTATACCACGAGATCGACTGACCCGAGCCCCTCGTTCGGGCAGGGTCCGGGAATGGCCGGCACACCATTCAGCCAGACTTTTTCCGCATGCCGGAAGGTGCCGGGTGCAGTTACCGGGAGGTGCAGGACGGCAAGGGTACCGGACATTACGCCAAATGTCCCGGTGGTCACCACATCCACATTGGCCGCGGTGATGGTCTCGTCCTCTGTAATGCGCTCTTTGAGTTCCGCGGCAGTGCAGACAACGGCATTTCCCCCGGAAATTTTCCTGTTGATCTCATCAATCGTCTTCATTCCTGCACTCCTAGAGGATCCGGATATCCTCGACCCGCACCTGCAGGCCCGTGGACTTCTCAAGCACCTGGTTCACCACACCGGTGTGGGCAACCTGCATTATGCAGAACGACGGGAGGAAGAACTGCCGGAACCCGAACTCCGGGGGGCGTCTCACTACTTCTGCCATCCCCTCGAACCCGATGACATGGTAGGCCTGCACATCTTTCCCCCCGTTCTTCCGTGCCTCGTGGGGCCCGACCGTGTGGCA
>JANYKQ010000014.1 GCA_025358115.1 Methanomicrobiales archaeon
GCTGCTGCATTCTGCCGGATTCGGGGATATCTCTCAACGGTTAAGAAAAATGACCGGCCGGTTCTCATATCGCTTGTCGGCGCATTTCAGGGAAATCCATTCACACCTACTTGCGCTCACAGGACCGGCTGAATAGTTACAAAATATTTATGAATTAAATGCACTCTACAATAAACTAGATGGTGATTTGATTCCTTTTTGGATTCCATTCCAAGACGAGTGAAAAAATTAATTCACTCACCCCCTCAATATTCTCAGCCATATTTAACCACAGATTTTGCGGAATTTGATTTTAAAAAGATATTAAAACATACCCTAATTCAACAAGATTATCAGCAATATCATCCTCAAATTATTCCTGGAAAACAGGAAGAATTACCTCGATTTATTTCCGAAAATAGAGAAAAATTGTATGCATGGTTTATACATAATCCTACATTGAAATTGGATCTTGAAAATATCGACATTAGAAAAAAGATGCTCATTGGAGACGTAGATGAAATGTTAGGTCATATTAATTTTCTATTGTCTACATGGAAGATGACCTATTATTTAACCGAAGAAGATTTGCAAATACCTGAATGGGGAAATGTAATCTAAAGAATTACTCGAAAATTTTTTTTAAATTTAATCGTATTTTTTTGATGACACATTGTTGACAGAAAAAATAGTATAAATATTCCGTAAGCCATGCCGGCCCGGGCTCGCGATCCCGAACGTCATACCGACACCCGGGCTTTCGTCAATTGGTACAATCATAACCGTCACGTCCAGCAGCGAGACAATGTTTCCTGATGCAAGCTCGCTCTTCGCTGAATCGTTTGCAGCTTCATATACAGTTGTCATAGAATCCTCCAGAATCTTCCGGGCAAAAAGGCAAAATTTTCATGATTTCCGTAATCTTTTTTCTGTACAATTTTCTCGTAAGACTTTCCCGGAAACAGGGTACTTTTTGTCTTTTTGCCCCATCCATTGCTCAACATATTGCTCAAACTCCTGACAGGGATGCCTGTCCAATCCGCCGGTTCTCGGCTGCAATCCGCTCTTCTTCATTCTTCGGCCTGACCCCGGACCACACGCGTTCATGCCCGGACTTCCCTCCGTCAACGACATCACGTTCCCGCAGGGCATTCCAGAGTTTGGTGGATGATATCCGGTATCGCACCCCTTCTTCCTCGCACCATTTTTCAAACATTTCCTTTAGGGCAAGGCGGGTCATCTTTGCGTCTTTCTGGAATTCACATTCCGTCACCAGGAACAACCCCACCGTATCGCTCACCGTCCGGAGATTCGCCGTTGCCTGCGAAACCTTCCGGGGCTGCACCAGCCGGTGCCCGTTCGCGTAATACCGCTGCAGCCCGGCAAGGCACCAGTTCAGGATCCCAGGAGACTCAGCCAGCAGTTTTGCCGCAATATCGGGGTCGCACTTCTCCTCCGGGATCTGGACCGAGAACGGCACCATCCAGAGCCGGCGCCAGATGCCGTCATCGGTGCCCGGGATGACCGGCTCGTGATTCGTGGTCATCCAGATCTTGGCTACAGGCGTAAACTCGAACTCGTTCTCGTACAGTTTCCGGACCGTGATCGCGTACTCGCCGGTGATCTGCTTGATGATGGACTCGTCCATCCGTGCGCCCTCCGCACCTTCGGCCGCTGTTGCAAACCGTGCCCCCGCCAGCCGGGCCAGGTCCGACCGGGTGGTCTCGAAGCGCTTTGCCATGAGGGAATCGGATGCGATGTTGACCGCGTAGTCGGCGAAGATTCGCGCAAGGACCTCGATCGTTTTGGACTTCCCGTTCCGGCCCCGGCCGTACAGGATGAACATGATCTGCTGGGGATTGGTGCCGAGCAGGGTGTAGCCGCACATGGACTGGAACCCCGCCAGGTAATCCGCATCGCCCCCGAAAATCAGGTCCAGGTGACTGAGCCACCGGGGACAGGCGGCTTCGCGGTCGTACTCAACTGCCGCCATCCGGGTGAGCATATCCCCGCGCCGGTGTTCGCGGAAGTTCATGGCCGGAAGTTCCAGCGTGCCGTTCCGGCAGTTGAAGAGTTCCGGCTGTGCATCGAACTCACCCGGCAGGACCGGGCAGAGCGGTGCAGCGGAATCGATCATCGCCTTCCTTGCGTGGAGGCTCTCGGAGAGGATCGCCCACCGGGAGAGTGCCCGGGACCGGTCGGCAGTCGTGGCACTGGCTGCCTCGCGGTGGATCGAGCGGGCAACGCCGGTTGCAATGATGAGCATCCGGCCGGCAGCGTCGCGCTCCCAGCACTTGCCGTTCCAGAGGAACCATGCACCAAAGCTTGCACAGTACCGGACCGAATCGCCGTGCATCGCGATGAGCCGCTCGGCATTCCCGGCATCGGTAAGGGCATATTCCTGCGGGGCTGCCGGCCCGGCATCCGGCCGGGCTGGATCGTTATTGTTCCCGCCCGGGGAAACGGCGGGTTCGCCCGGGCCAGCGGCGGCAGTGCCTTCCGGAACCCCGTCCCTTAAGCGTAAACCTGCCGGTGGTTTATTGGCACATTTCTGCACGATGCCGGCCTGCTCTGCTGCAACTTTTGCCCTCGCACGCTCGCGTTTCCCGTCCTGGAGCCGTAATTCCTGCCCGGACAACCGCTCCTCCTGTGTCTCGTACCGCTCCCGGAGTTCCTGCCACCGCTGTTTTCCACCGCCGCAGGAGGCGTGGTGGCAACCCGCATGGATGGCGCCG
Organism: Methanomicrobiales archaeon; assembly: GCA_025358115.1. Classification (GTDB taxonomy): domain Archaea; phylum Halobacteriota; class Methanomicrobia; order Methanomicrobiales; family Methanospirillaceae; genus Methanoregula. The sequence continues at coordinate 2,715 of JANYKQ010000014.1, forward strand.
TTCTCGAACTGGATCGCGTAGGCCCCGTCCGTATGGGCGGAGGAGAACGGGCACGATGCAAGGAGATAGATCCTGCCGCCCAGGTAGGGTTTTTCGGATCGTACCGGAATGCTGTGGCACTGTAGCCAGTCCGGCAGGTTCACCCCCCTCTTAATCCCCCGTGCTTCCACGGGAGAAACCGCCGGGGAACTGATCCCGGCCGGCAGTGCCATCCCCAGGTTCTCCAGCAGTTCCCCGCTCACCACCTCAAGCCGCTCCGGCACCGAGATGACCCGGCTTCTCCGGTGCGGGCGCTCAGCGGTGTTGTCACCCTTCCGGGCGATCGTGCCATACAGTTTCCAGATCCGGCCGGCGTTCGAGTTTGCCTTATCCACGGTCGCGGACTCGTCCGAGAAGATCGCGTCCAGCACCGCGAGCCCCCGCTTCACCAGGGCGAGCGAGGCTGCGTCATTGGGGAGATCGATCCGGTACAGCAGGTGTGCCCCGTTGCCGGAATCCGCCCGGACCGGTTCAGGAAACCCGAGATTCCCGAGCCAGAGAGCAACCCGTTCTGCCATTGCAAACGCGGCCTCGTGTTCGGCATCAGAAGAAGAAACCCCGCCCGGCCGGACCGGGTCGATATCGACCGGGAACCACCGGCGCCGGATGATCTCGGCATCCGATGTCGTGGTATCGGTCCTGGTCAGCCGCATCTTGATCCGGTTCGCCCGCCGGGAGAGGAGCGACGGGTTCACCCGGTTTAAGGTCACGTAGGTCCCGTGCACTGCCGGGTCCGCGTCAAGCGCCCCGGCAAACTGGGCGAGTGCTGCATAATCCGTGAAGTACCCGCTGTGCGTTGCATTCTCCGCCAGTGCACGGATCTCCACAACCTGCCCCGGTCCCGCGAGGAGTTCAATGACTGACGCTACATTCCCGGTATAGTCAGCCGTTCCGGCCATTGCCCATCACCCCGCAGTCCACGGTCACGGGTTGTTTACCGGCATCTTCCGGGTCTCTTGCGGTATTGGTGGTAAAGGTCCACTGTTTCCCGGCGGTTTCGCGCCATTCCGATACAAACCCCGGCTCCGGCTCACCTTTTACCCGGCACTTGTACTTGATGCGGTACGCGTGCGAGTGCGTCCGGACCACCGAGATCCGGTACAGTTTTCCGCCCCGCTTCCGGATCCCGTCCGCAACTGCGGTCGCGATGAGGAAGAGCGGGACGACCGGGTCGTACCTCTTTGGCCGGGTCATCAGGTCCGCCCCCGCTCTTCAAGTTCGGCAACGCGCCGGCTGATACGCTCGATCTTCCGGTCCTGGCGTGCAGTTGTCCGGTCCATCCGGTCAACAAGGAAGAAGATCAGGTCCCCGTGGTTCTCCAGCATTTCCGGCGGGAGTGAGATGGCTAAGTTTCCCATCCTCTCTTCTGCGGAAGGGATCTTTTTCTTCCGGTGCGGCAGACCGCAGCCGGCAATCTCCGTTTTGCGTTCCACAGTCACGGGCTCTTTGATGTGCCGTTTTGCCCATGCGAGTTCATTGTTCTCCAGTCCATTCTCGTCTTTGGGGGATGCTGCTCCATCCCTTTGGGACACCTCGCGGGAAGGTCCGGCAATGCCATCGCTTCTCCGTCCCGGGATCGTCCCGGCCCCGTCTGTTGGTTTGTCTGTGGTTTCCATGGCAATCTCTGCTGAAATTTTTGTGTTCTCCCCTCTATCCCCCCGGACCGCGAGAGCATCTGCTCTCCGGTCATAACCTCCAGCGCCGGTTCCGGCCAGAGCCGCAGCTCTTCGCAGTGACTCAAACGTTCCTGTCACCGATTGATACGGCAGGCTAACCGTACGGGTGAATCAGGAACTTTAACGACCGGAACCGGCGGTCAATTCCTACGTAAACGAGAAGAGGCGGGCACCATAATTTCCGCAGCGGGTCCCGCAATAGTGTACCCGGTGCCGGTGTTCCTTCCGGGCAGTGCGATAAGGCCGGCAAGCGTGTGCAGGAGAGGGCGGGGTGTCTCTTCACCGATCACCTTCATTCCTTTCCTGCGGCGCTGGCCGTTGATGATGATTCCGCTCACGGACAGCATCGCGAGGTAGAAGAACCGGGAGTAGAAGCTCGCGGCCCTGGGGGCGGCTCCGAGCGCACGGATCTTCCTCGCTGTTTGTGTGCAGAATTCGTTTGACATGCTCTATTCCTCTGTTCTGAAATAGTGGTTAAAAAGGCTAGCGGTCGCTGCGAATTTTTTCGCGGGTATTTCGGATTTTTAGTGGAATCCGGGCGTGGATTGCAGTTTGTTTTGTGCGGTTTGTCAGATAAAATTCCGGGGACACTGAGCGCGGCAACGGCGTGGACCGGTGGATGTTTTTACGGGGTAATTTCCCGGATTCTTTGCGGGAATCCGGGGGGGTGCCGCATTGATCTGGTAACCGGGCGGTCGGATAAATAAAAAAAATGGGGCTGTAAATCCGGATGAATCGGATTAAAAAAAGATACGGGTTGGTGCCGTACCGGGAATTACCCTCTCTTGAGCGTATCGAGTGCCGCACTGTAGGGATCGGCATCATCGATGTGCGTCAGTTCCATGGTATCGGTTCCGGTGATTTCGCCACTTGTGTAGCCGTTGGCATTCTCAACAATGGCAAGTGTCCTGCCATCGCGGCTGATAACCCCGGCCATCGGCATTGTTTCGGTGCTGTTGACCCCGAACTTCAGGTGGCCGGAGAAGAGGCGTCCCTGTTGTTCCGTAACGACCATGGTTATGGGCATTTTGCCATAATCGGTATATCCGATTCTCTCTTCGTAGCCCTGCATCTGCCCGGTCCAGGTGCCGATGAGGTTCGGGGTTGCTGCTGCTGCTGCGGGCGTGGTGGCAACCGGTACTGGTACTGCGTTCGGGGCGGTGGAGGTGCATCCGCAGGCAAGAGCTGCGAGGATTACCAGAAGGATAACAATTGCGATCTTCATGATGAAGGGAGTGGTAGCAGGTGCCTGATAAAACTGGTGGTTAATGGACGGGGATTTTTCCGGATTTTTTGTGGGAACAGGGGGGAAACCGGTGCTGCAGCGATCCTCGCGAACACAGCCCTCTCTCAAAAAAAACTCCTACTCCTCTTCCCCATCCCCCAGACACTCCTTCATCACCCGTTTCAAAATCGCCTTTGCCTTCTTCGCCCGGTGGGCCACATGGGGATCCGCCCGGAGAAGCACGGGATCAATCCAGTCCGTGATCCGGTCATGGGTCACGCCCTTCTCATCATTCTTCAGGGTTATCCGGATCCAGTACCAGCACCGGTCAGCCCCGCCGCTCTTGCGTAACGCCGTGTGAAACCGTGCGTAGCCATTGTCGGGAAAGGCCGTGATGAATCTGGTGCACAGCTCCTCGAGGATCGAGTTGTATTCCATCATCGCTTCGGGAACTTCACGGTCCCGGACAATGGGCAGGTATGTAAACCGGATCTTCTGGTTCGCGCCGTCCTGGACGATCCCTGCATGGAGCTCGATGCCCCCGATCATGGGTTCATCACCCACCAGGGGGAAATCCAGCTCTTCGGGTTTGGGTTCGGGTTCTGGCTCACATCCGGTCATGCGTGATCTCATCTTTCGATCTGCTCCCTTGAATGCATTCCCTTAAAGCGCTTTTTTCGTGCGGCAGGATTCCGGCAAAAGGTGTGAACATGCCCATCTCCTCAAATACTCCGGCGCGTTTTATGTCCCCGGTCCAGAAAAATAACCATGTAAAAGCGTTTAAATTCCTGCACAGGGAGAAAGCGTATATCCCGGTACCAAGAGAACAGGAACAAGTGGCAAATACTACGATGAAGGAAAACACACTGAAAAAAGGAAGTGATAACCACGTCGGATAAAGATAAGAAGGCAGTTGCCCCGGTATCAACTATCGCTCCAGCAGCGGCAAAGGCAGATGCCAAAAAATCAAACGGAAAGAGAGCATAATTTCGTTCTCAATCTCATTTCTCATATTTTTCTTTACCACCCTCTCTTCTGGAAACGCGGGTTTTCATCCGGGCCGATCGGCAGCCCGCTCTGTAGAGTTTGTCCATCTAAAAGAACAGATGAGCTTCTTTTCGGGTAACCGGACTAAAAAACCCGGTACGGAAATAAACAAAAAATGCCCGGGTGCTAATGCAGCTGCAACTCAAAACGCAGTCAATGAGCCCGCGTCCTCCTCTCCTCCGGAACGTTTCCTCCCCGCCCCATAAAAATATCCAATAAAATTGTCTAAATTCCTGCAACAGGGAGAAAGGTGTATATCCCGGCGCCGGAAGAATATGCATACGTGGAAAAACCACAATTATAAAAAAACCCACAGAAAAAGGAAGTGATAACCACGTCAAATAAAGCAAAGAAAGTAGTTGCCCCCGCAGCAAAGACCGCTCCCGTAAGCGGAAAGACCGTAGCCGGAGCAAAGAAAGGCAGCCCAAAGCGAGGATAATCCCATTTTTCATTTCTCACATTTTTCTTGAACAATTTCTCTTCTCAGGCACTGTTTTTTAGTTTGGGCCAAATCGGCTGTGGGATCGGTTTGCTAGGTCTTGAAGAAAATCCATGAGCATCTTTTCGGGTAACCGGATGGATCTGGCACAGAATAAACAAAAAATGCCAGGATGTTACGAGCAGCTGTGAATGAGAATTGTTGCGGCTGGCTGGGGATGCGAGCGGTTGTAAGCAAGAGGATACCGTAAAAGGGGTTTGCGGGGGAAGATGTGAAGAAAATAGGTGAAACGATACAATGCCAGAATTTTATTTTCCGGACTGCCGTTCTTTCTGCTGTTCGGTTTTCCGGATTTTTGTTACTTCAGCCTTAAATTTTGGCAGCGTATTGGTGATGATCCCCCAGAGGATCTCGTAATCGATATGGAAGTACCCGTGAAAAATCACGTCCCGCAACCCGGCAACCTGTTTCCATGCGACCGATGGATACAGGATTTTGAGATCATCGGGAAGTTTCTTTGTCGCTTCGCCAATTATTTCAAAATTCCGGATAACAGCGTCCCTCCGTCTCCGGTCAGCAATAAATTCAGTATATAACAACCCTTCGGTGTCTTCCCCGATATTCCGAGCTGCCTCCAATATATCATCGAGATACTGGAGTGCCGTCCTATGCATAGACGACCTCCCCGAGAATATAGGGCTTGAGACGGGTTTTTATCGTATTTTTCAGGACAAGATCAACTTTTCTCTGGAACAGGTTTTCCAGGTAGAATTTACATTCCATATAATTTTCAAAGGTCTTCTGCCCTTTCCGGAAGGTTACGAGTACGTCGACGTCACTCTCCGTTCGTTCTTCCCCGCGTACGAAGGAACCGAAGATGCCGATTTTTGCCACCCCGAACTGTTTTTTGAGTACCGGTTCGGCCTGCCGGAGGAGTGCGAGTGCGTCCATGGTTAATAGTCTGGTATGATCGTGGATGCACTTAACTTTGCGGTCATAAGGATTACCCGTACGGTAATGTTGTGAAAGTTGAGCCAGCCACCCTCATCACTTTCACCCCCCGAGCCCCGGCATTATCCCGACCGGTGCCAGATTCCTCCATACACAATGATCCGCCGCGAACCCCGCCGGTACACCAACACCCCCGAAGAGCAGGAACGCCTTGCCCGGAGAGCCTGCCCCAACTGTGGCCGCGAGCGGGCAGACTTCAACTTCTGGAACCTGGACGCCGTCTGCTGCCGGCCTTCCTGCACCACCGAGTACTGGGGCCGGCAGCCCACCATAGGTGAGATGAAGCAGCGGGTCCTATCAGAGCAGGACGGGAAGTGTGCTCACTGCGGGGAGGAGATCCCGGAACGCAGCATCCCACAGGATCCCGGTTCATCCCATCACTGTGTCATGGATCACATTCGGCCTCTCGCCATGGGAGGGGACCAGTGGGCCCGGGAGAATCTCCAGGTCCTCTGCCGGCGCTGCAACCGAATCAAGACCGCCCGCGACATGGGAAATATCGCACGCTGGAAAAAATATTTTGGCCGGGGCCTGGCCCTCCGGGAGGATCCCCGGCAGGTCCTGCTCGTTGGTGAAGATTCCACGGGCTGGCAACAGGACTATGGTTAAAAAAATGGATTGACCGGGGGCCGGGTAGTATGACCGGCATCCGGAATATGCAGGTGTGACCGGGTTTCAATAATAAATAACGGGTCCTATGGGGGTCTGATTCTCCGAGGAATGGATTCTACACTGGGTCATGGGCGTGGCAAGCGAAATTGCGGTCCCGTAATGCTGTACACATACCTCGAGATCTTTTGCCGGATCAAAGCCATTCACCCCTTCAAAGGGGCACCCGACTACAACATGACCGAATATCCTGTTGTCCGATGAACACCTCACAAGGTGTTCGCTGGGACCATCGTCTTTCATGGAGTCGCATGCCGGTACATTATTGTTGCCTGCTCCCTGCCCAAAGCCGACGACCAGGAAAGCCATGATCAGGGTTATGCCCATCAGGGAGAGGATGGTTTTCCGGTGGGACTTACGTCCTTTTGCGGCGGTTGGGGGTGTTGTCTTGTTTGCGGTCATGATAGTCTCCTTCTTTGCCCGTACCATTCGGGGCGTAAGTGATGACTACACACGCGATCATAAGAGGGGAGGTAAATTGGAAAATAATCCATGGTTTTTTTCCGCACTCCCGGCCGGGCACCGTTAAAGCTCCCGGTACCCGCGTCTCCCGGCAGGTCCTCTGCCGGCGCTGTAACCGGATCAGGACCGCCCGCGACAGGGAGATATCGCACGCTGGAAAAAATAGTATGGCCGGGGACTGGTCCCTGAGGAGGATCGTTTCCGGCTGGTGCTGCCCGTTGACGGAGATTCCCCTGGCTGGCAACAGAACGATGGTTAAAAAAAGGGTTTACCGGGAGCCGGGTATTCTGGCCGGCATCCGGAGTATACAGGTGTGACCGGGTCTCGATAACGAGACCGGGTTACATGGGGGGAAGATAGTCCACGGGTTTGATTCCACATGGGGTCATGGGCACGGTATGAGTAACTGCAGTCCCGTGTAACTGTTGACATGCTCTGAGATCATTTGCCTTATCAAAGCCATTCACTCCACTGAATGGGCACTCGGTTAACACATAGCCCAGTACCGTTCCATCAGCAGAATTACAACTGATAATGTGGTTGCTGGGAATTTCACAGGTCGGGGTGTCGCAACCCTGTGCTTTATCATTGCCGGCTCCGTAAGCAAAGCCTACGAACATACATGTCATGAGCAGGGTGATGCCCATGAGGGAGAAGATGGTTTTCCGGTGGGATTTCCGCTCCTTTGTCGTTGCTTCGGTTGGGGGTTTTGTCTTGTTTGTTGTCATGATAGTTTCCTTCTTTTGCCCGTATCATTCGGGGCGTAAGTGATGGTGGCACCCGCGACTATATGAGCCAGGGTAAGTTGGAAAATAATCCGCGGTTTTTTTCCACACCCGCGGTTGAAGCACGCCGTGGCCCCATCCGGTATCCGGCCTATGCCGTGTCTTTCCGGCCGGGCACCATGGACACCCTTTTCACGATTTCCGAATATTTTTTCTGTACCATTTTCTCATTGTACTTTTCCGAAAAACCCTGCATGGTGTCCATGGTGTCAAAAAAGTACGGACACCCGGCATATCTTTCAGCGATTGCGCTCTGCGCCTCGCCAACCCGGTGCTGCCAAAGGCCCCGGCAGAAATCCTTGCACCGGGTATCGTCCCCACCCGGTCAGACATACCGCCGTACGCGATGATAATAATCCCGGTAATCCGGGCCAAACGCGTTCTGCATTTGTTCCTCCTCCGCCAGCACGATGGTATGGTGGACCGCAATCACGAATACTCCCAACAGGATAACGAGCGGGTTTACGGTGTAGAGGGCAGATGCAGCAATGGTTGCGTACATGCCCACATACATCGGGTTCCTGCTAAACCGGAATAATCCGTCCACCTTAAGGCTGGTATCTTCCCGGGCGGTCCCGAGACGAAACGAATCCCCCAGCGTGAATCGTCCGAGATACAGGAGAGTGAACCCTGCGATCCAGAAGAGCAGCGCTGTGATCTGGAGAGACCGGGGGACTTCAACCAGGGATATGCTGATGCCCCAGCTCTGGATGACCATAGCTCCCCAGAGGATGAGGATTGAGTACTTGCTGGCGTAAAACAGCGTCCTGTTGATCGGCGCCTCCCCGTCCTGCGCGATATTCCTGCGCTGGAACAGCGCTCCCCCGCCAAACAGGACAACCAGGAAACCCGCCGGGAGCAAGATTACAAGAGCAGTCTCGATTATACTCATCCACCCATCACCTTTGCGTCCATCCCCGGACCAGGAGCCATACCCCGGCGAGGATCAATAATCCGGCAATCGCATACGGCCAGATTGCAGCGGCCGGCACCCAGACAAAACTGATCCCGGTGAGGATCAGGAAGGCTCCGATAACGAGTGTTGTTATGTTCGCCTCTCCCGGATGGGTGGATTCCCTCACGGAAGATCTCCTGGCAAGGGGAAACAATCCCGAACCAACAAATCCGAGCCCGAGCCCGATAAGGAAGCCGGATCCCAGGTGATCGGTGATCAGTCCCGCGCCAAGGCCCATCAGGATAAATGCCGGAAGGATAAATCCTGCATTCCGGTCTTCCCCGGGTTCTGCAAGCCCGCTCTTTATTTCTATCCGCTTTGCATCTGTGATTTCTGAACAACTGTCTGTTTTCATGGTATTCACCACATGAATTGTAATTAAGAAAAGGAAGGCGGAGGTGTTAGGAATTGAGCCATACATGTATGGCCATATATTATATCATCTTCCGGATACCAGATCGGCTCATGAAGAAGATGACGGTCAGGCTTTCTGCAGATATCTTCGATTACTGTAAATCCTATGGCCAGATCATCGAACGGTTCGAGGTGATATCGCTCTTTAACCTGGATGGCGATGCACACAGCGAAGTGTGCAGATTCACTATCAGGGAAGGCGTCCCGGTCGATCAGATCCAGTGCAATTATGTCTCGAATCTCATCGTGCTCCAGCACAGGGGCCGTGAATTTACCTGCCTTGTCAAGGGAACCTTTTCAGACGACATTACAAAATTCCTCCGCACCTATGGATCAAAGTTCGAACCCCCGGTTGTCTTTGAGAATGACTGCCTGATGTTCAGCATGGTCGGGGACCCGGAGGACTTCAGCACGTTTGTCAAAGATGCAAAGGAGAAAGGCTGGGGGCTCGATATCCTCTCGGTCTGCGAATACAATCCCCATGTCAGCGGGATCTTTGACATCCTCACGCCAAAACAAAAAGAGATCCTGCTCGAATCGTACCGATCCGGATTTTTCGAGCATCCCCGGAGGATTAACGCCGGTGAACTGGCAGAGAAGATGGGCATGCACAAGACCACGCTGCTCGAGCACATCCATAAAGCAGAGAAACGGCTGATCGGGCATATCCTTGGACAGGTTGCATGAGCGGTCCGGTTTGCTCTTCTTCTTCCTGTATTCAGCCGGAATAGCCGGTCATTCATACCGCACCCTGCCGTATATGTTTCCGCTAACCCTGGAGAACATGGAGTGAGGGATAATCAGGTTTAAAAAATATGAACCGCCCGCTATTCCGCGTTCAGCCGGGATACCTGCCGCTCTTCCTTCCCTTCCTGCGTCTCTCACAGGTCCCGCAGTTCCCGCCACCGCTGCTTCCCGCCGCCATACGATACAGGGTGGCAACTGGCATGGACCGCCCCGTTCCCGAACCGAATCGCGTATGACTGTCCTTGTGAGCAGAAAAAAAAGGGCACGTATCGGGCAGATAAATTTTCCCGTTTTGACAGGGCTTTTCGGATTTCGCCAGAATATTATGCAGAGCAAGTCAATCCGGCGATTTCACAATCTTCATATACCCCTTTGTTTCCACTGGAGATACCGTCGGTAAAGTGGCAATCGCGGGTAATGCCGTGCACAGGTTTTCCGGCAGATCCGGACTCACGGGATCGGGCCGGTCCGGCACCGGGATAATCCGGATTCTCCGGTCCGGGCGTTCGTAAGGGTTGTCGCCTTTCCGGGTAATGGTCGCGCACAGTTTCCCGGTGTGGCCGGCATCCGGGTTCGCTTATGTCCCGTGTTGCCATGCTGTCCGAAAAGACTGCATCAGGCACCGCGAGCCCCCGCTTCACCAGCGCGTTCCCTCAGAGAAGGTGAAGTGAGACTGAGCAATTTCCCGGAAATTTCATGACCCGTTCGCAGAGTTCTGTAAAATAATTACGTCTGATACTATCCTGAGAGTTTGATGGGCCTGATTGTATACTGATCAGGATAAACTTTCAGAACAAAATAAGAAGATTAATTAATCCTGTTACTATAATTTTTTTAAACCATTAAAAACAGCCTTGTGGGGTGTTATGAACTGCACTATCGGCAATCTGAGAATATTGCTCATTGCGGGCGATATCGATAAAGAGAAGTGGGATCAGCATTTTGCCACGGTCCCCGAAACACTAATCCCTTCGTGCAGGGATTGCCTCGATTGGAAAAATGGTACCTGCCGTGAGGAAGGAGACCCGGTTGAGTGTTTCCTCTATGGAACCCATTCCCGGCCGGAGGGAATGTTATTCGATAAAACTACCCGGTAAATAATTTTATCAACGGATTTTCTTAATCAAAAGGCCCGCTCACCGGGATTGCTGTTTCTTCAACGCCTTTTCAATCGCCCAGCGTCCCCGCCCGAACTCCTCTCCCAGTGCGGCAATGGTCTCTTTTTTGTTCCTGCCACCTGCCCGGAGGTTCACGAAACGCTCCATGAGCCGGGTACAGTCTTCCTCCGTCCACGGCTTGCCGAGATTCCGGGTCCCGTTGATGACGGGGGACCGCAGGGTGGGGATGAGATACCCGGGGGTGATGGCTGCCATCTCGGGAATCTGTGTCCCGTACATCCGCTCCGAGATCTCAAACCCGATCGCCCGGCGGTTCAGACCAATCGCGACTTTGGCAGTTGAAAATCCCCCGAGGAAAAAGTCTGCCACAAGGTCGCCTTCATTGCTGCTGTACTGGATCATCTTGGTGAGGAGGGCGAACGGCAGTTCATTCTTGTTCTTGATCCGGCCGGGTTTGTTCTCCCGGTTGATGATCCAGAGATCCTCCCGGTCGGTGTTATTGCAGGAGCGCCCGTCCCCGCTCTTCTCTACAAGGCCGTACCGGGATTCGAGATTAAAAGTCCGTCTGCCACCCGGTTTTTCATAGAAAAGGATGTGGTAGTGGGACGAGACATATTTCCGGCGGGTAAAGACGCCGAAATTATATTTCCAGATGATGTGGTTGATCTCCTTGAGCCGGGTCTGCCGGAGGGCGTTGAGGATATCGACCAGGTTGGTATAGCCGGAAATGATGTAGATCGAACCCCCCGGGCGGAGCACCCGCTCGGCCTCTTTGATCCAGTTCACGCTGAAGGCCGCATACTCCTCCTGCGGAATTTCAACGTACCCCTCAACTACGAACTTCTCGTCCCGGTTGTAGTGCAGGTGGAGTTTATCCCCGTTGATCCCGTACGGGGGATCGGTGATGATGAGATCCACGGAATTATCGGGAAGGTTGTGGGCAGCCCCGCTGATGCAGTCGCCCAGGTAGAATATACTGTCGTGGAGGGTTGTGGATTTCATGATCAGTCGGGATTACCGGGGAGTTATGGGTAGTGTACATTGAGAGATTATGGTATTTGAGCGCGAGGTTCAAGGGAGAGTGAACGGCAGGGCAATGGAAAAACCGCAGCCGGTTCCTGTTCGTTCATTCCCCGACAGCACCCACAGGAACGCTCCGAAATAAAAAATGAAATCTCCGGCATGTGCCAATAAAAAACCCGGGAAAAAAACGGTAAAGAAATTATTCTTCAAGGGGAGCATTGTCATCGAACCGGATGATCATCTCAATAATTTCCTGGTAACTGATCGATCTGGATTCATCATACACTGCCATGATATCACCGATCAGTTTCTGGACTTTTTCCTTGTTCCGGGAAATTCCCATCTTTTTTAATGCAGCCGGGGTTGTCCGGTGCAGGAGAAATTTATGACCATTATACACGGCAAAAACATCGACTTCATCCATATTGGCATAGCAGGGAACAAGGCTGATGGAAGAGATCTTTTTTGGATCCAGTAATTCTCCGCTGATACACCTGATCCATACCATACAATTCAACTCATTTTTTCTGCTTTTCCGCTATTCAATCTTTTTATTCTTTCACCAACGGAACTGGTGGCAGGACGGCTCGCAGCCGGTAAAAAAGTATGGCGGGATCGGGGAATTGTCCCTGTCCCTCCCGGGCTTATCCGTCGATAGCGCCCTGTATCGTGATGGTCTTATCAGTCACCGGAATCTTCTTTCCCGATTTTTCGAGTGCCTTCTCCACCACGTACCCGACGCCCCCGCAGCACGGAACTTCCATGTGGGCAACCGTGATGGACTTTATCGTATGAAGGGTGAAGATGGAGGCCAGTTTTTCGATATACCCGTCGATATCCGCATCCAGTTTGGGGCAGAAGATGACCAGGATTTTATCCCGCAGGAGTTCGTCATGGAACCCTGCATACGCAAACGGTACGCAGTCTGCCGAAACGAGCAGGTCCGCGTTCTCGAAGTACTGGGCACCGGGGTTGAGGAGGGCGAGCTGGACCGGCCACTGCCGGAGCTCGGAACCGGTTCCCGCCAGAGGCTGGCGTGCCCCGGTGTGCGGGCCGCGGGGAATACTCCGGGCCGCCGACCCCGGGCAGGAGGCGAACGGGTGGTGGCCGGACGGTGCGGGCGGGCAGGTGGCAGCCGGTTTTCCTGCAACGGGAGCGGGGGCCGGTTTTCGCAGAGCTGCGGTATTGTCATGCTCCGGGATGGGAATGGTATGCTCGATAAGGTACTCGACTGCCCCGTTGTAGAGATCCATTTGACCGTGCCCGAGGAGATGTTCGAGATGGGCCCGGATGACCGGCCTTCCCTGCGGTACGATCGTTGCCATCACGGCCCGCTCATCGTACGGTGCTGCCTCCCGTTCGATGACACTGATCGCGCCTTCCGGGCAGGTCCCTATACAGGCACCCAGACCGTCGCAGAAGAGGTCGCTGACAAGACGGGCCTTGTTCTCAATAATCTGGAGCGCTCCCTCCGGGCAGTCGGGAATACACTGGCCGCACCCCGTGCATTTTGTCTCGTCAATGCTGATGATCTTTCGTTTCATCGGGTTATCTCCCACCCTGATCCCCCGGGATCCTGGTACAACCGTTCTGGCGGGCTGTGCTCTTATACCATTTCCTCCGGGCAGGGGCGCCGGGATTCTTTACAGGTTTCGGGGGTTGGATAATTGCATGGCGGTCCCCACTCCAAATTCCCTGCATTCCCCGGGACTAAAAAAAAAATATCCTGATGGAAGAATTGAAAAAAAACAGAAATGGTTTTTAGCTGCGGGATCCCGCGGCGTTATACCGGCTGGATGTCGTTATGGCACGAAACGCAGGCCGGGATAGACGTCGCCCCGGAAACCATTGCCAACGATCTCTATACCGAACGTTTCCATCATGACACTGCGGCACTCTTTTTCAAGGAGCAGTTTCGGGAACTGGTGTGTCTGGCGCCGGAACGTCCGGACCCACTCATTCCAGAGCAGCATGCACTGGACATGCCCCGTCCCTTCGGGTTGGATGTGATCTGCCAGAAATTCGGAAAAGAGCGTGAGCTCGCAAAACTCCTCAAGGCGGATGTCGATACCGGTCAACCGGATCTGTTCGTAAAACCGATTCATCACGCAGATATTTGCATTGTCCAGAAAACCGGTAAAGAAGCCGTCTCCCGCACTCATGGGTCTGCCCATGGCCGGGTGGAATTGCTCCGGCTGGGCGGTCCTCAAGGCACTGCAGGTTCCTGGGCTCGGGGTTATGGGGGACATGGACGATTACCAACCAGACCTCTGAAGGGGGGTATATATGGTGTTTCCTGAAAAGCAAAATTTGAAACATGGGTTACAACAACCCCATAAGTCATGTTTCCGTCAGGAGACTGGTGAATTTCCCGGGATGTGAGATCCCGTGCAACCCGTTCATAAGAGACTGCCGGGGTTGTGCAGGGTGCGCTCTTTTTTTCTGAAATGATAAGGAGTAACGTCCGGCGATAAGGACGAACCGGAAGGGGGGGTTTTTTGGGAAGTCATCGGGTCTTTAAAACGCCCCTTACCATCAGAAATTATGAAAAAGACCGGCCACGTAAAGATTGTCAGGCACCCGGCCCGGAAAATGACCCGGTTTTACAGAAAAAATTTAATTTAAAACAGAAGAACGCTAAATAAGCATATACAGCGGAATAGTTCTGCTACCGACATTTTACGGTGAACCCATATGGATGACAATACCAATGATATGCTCCCCGACCAGCAGCCGCTCGGGGCAGTGACCTTTGCAGAGAACCCCGAGCCGCGGTGCCCCTGCCTCTTATTGCTCGATACTTCCGGATCCATGGCGGGACAACCCATCACCGAACTCAATGCCGGCATCCGCGAATTTTACAGTGAACTGCAGAACGACTCGCTCGCGATAAAGCGCGTTGAAGTTGCCCTGATGTCGTTTGGCCCGGTCCGGCTCATCTCGGAGTTCAATACTGCCGACTGTTTCTTCGATCCCCAGCTCGTAGCTGAGGGCGACACGCCCATGGGCGAAGCGATCCGGAAAGGCATCGACCTCATCAAGACCCGCAAGGAACAGTACCGGGCAAACGGCATCTCGTTCTACCGTCCCTGGATCTTCCTCATCACTGACGGCGCCCCGACCGATGAGTGGCAGAGTGCGGCCGCCATGGTCCGGGAAGGCGAGAGCGCAAAATCCTTTGCATTCTTTACCATCGGCGTCCACAAGGCCGACATGAAGATCCTAAAACAGATATCGGTACGTGACCCGGTCAAGCTCCAGGGGTTGAAGTTCCGCGAATTTTTCCAGTGGCTCTCCAACTCGATGAAATCAGCCTCGCGGAGCAATCCCGGCGACCGCATCCAGCTCGCTCCACCTCTCGGCTGGAGTGAGATATGAGATGGAAGTACACCTGCGCATCTGTTACCGGAAAAGCCCATACCCAGCGCGGTGAGAACGGCCAGGACAAGTCCCGGGCCGGCACCATCCAGCTCTCGGATTCTGAATTTTTTATCGGGATTGCCGCCGATGGTGCAGGAAGTACCACGGAAGGGGGTCGTGGCGCAGAGATCGCGTGCGAAACCCTGTACACGCGGATCGCTGAAACGGTCCGCACAAAGGGCGACCTTTCAGGAATCACTGACGAGGACGTGAAGGCCTGGATCACCTCCGCCCGGGAAGCGATTATTGCCGAAATACCGCCGGACGGGAAACGGCTGCGGGAATATGCGTGTACGATCCTTGGCGCGGTAGCGGGGGTCGGGGGTTCGATTTTTTTCCAGATCGGCGATGGTGCGATCGTGACCGGTACCGGCACGGACTACCAGACCATCTTCTGGCCCGAGCAGGGCGAGTACGCCAATACTACCTATTTCATCACGGATGAGCAGTATCTCGATCACCTGCACATTCTCCACGCGGCATTACCTGACGAGATCGCGCTGTTCACCGACGGGCTCCAGAACCTTGTCCTTTCCTTTGCGCTCCGGAAAGCCCATCCCGGTTTTTTCCTGCCGCTCTTCTCCGCACTCAGGCAGCACCCGGAGAACGGGTTTTTGCCCTTCTCTACGCAACTCGAAACCTTCCTCTGCCGGGACGATATCTGCGCACGCAGCGATGATGACAAGACGCTCGTCCTTGCGGTCCGATTAACGGGTTGATTTTATGGCGTCCGTTCCCCTCAAACCATTCCTGGATCGTTCCGGCAACCGGATTCATCTCGGGAAGAAACTCGGCAGTGGCGGGGAAGGGGACGTGTACGAGATCCTCCCGGCCCATTCGAACGTGGTTGCCAAGATCTATCACAAGCCGCTCGATGTACAGAAGCAGGAGAAGTTACTCCTGATGGCGCGGGGCTGCAATGATGAGCTCAAGAGCATCTCGGCCTGGCCAACCGATGTGCTCCACGCCAGGGAGGGAGGGCCGGTCGTCGGGTTCCTGATGCCGAAGATCAGCGATTACGAACCGGTGCACAAGGTGTACGGGCCCAGCCACCGGAAAGAGCACTTCCCCCATGCGGACTGGCGCTTTCTCGTGCGCACGGCCAAGAACCTTGCCGCTGCGTTCTTTGTCATCCACAAGTTCGGGTACGTGATCGGGGATGTCAACGAGGGAAACATTCTCGTCAACAACGAGGCCTGTGTCCGGCTCATCGACTGCGACTCGTTCCAGGTCCGGGCCGGCGACCGGCTCTATTACTGCGAAGTCGGCGTGGCCCAGTTCACCCCGCCCGAGATCCTAAGCTCGAAACATTTTAAGATGGAGCGGACCGCCAACCACGACAATTTCGGGCTCTCGATCCTCTCCTTCCAGCTCCTCTTCTTTGGCCGGCACCCCTACTCGGGAGTGTACTCGGGAAAGGAGGATATGCCGCTCGAGAAGTCAATTGCTGAATTCCGGTTTGCGTATGGGAAAAATTCCGCCTTCAAATCCATTGCTCCCCCGCCCAACTCGGTAGGCCTCTCCGTTGTCCCGGCCCAGGTGGCCGCACTTTTCGAGCATGCATTTGCAGAAGCCGGGGCCCGGCCCAATGGTCGCCCCGGGGCCGGGGAGTGGTGGGATGCACTCGAATCCCTTGAATCGAAGATGCGGCGGTGCAGTGCGGACTCCGTGCACAGCTACTACTCGGGACTTGCAAGTTGCCCGTGGTGCAGGCTCGAAGAGAGCTCGGGTCTCCTGCTGTTCTTAAGCGCCGACCGGATCACCAAGATCGATCTCCCCCGGGAGTGGCAGAAGGTCGAGGCCACCGCCCGCCCGGGCCCGATCCCCTTGATCAGCCCCTCTAATTTCCTCCACCGTGCAGCACCCCTCCCCCCGGGTATCGGGCATGCCATCGACCTGAGAAATTTCCGACATTTCGTGGGGATCTCGATCATCGTGATCCTGGCCGTGCTCGTTCTCTTCGGGATGATCACCGAAGATCTCGCGATTCCGTTCCTGATAGTCATCGTTATTGTGGCAGTCCTCTTCCTGTACCCGGGGGCCGCAGCCGCTGAGAAACGACGGCGACGGGGAAACCTGGAGAGTGCCCGCTACCTCTGGGATCTCTGGAACAAGAAGTGGATTGCCGAGGCCGGCGATGCAGCCTTTTTGGCCCAGCTGAACCTTCTGCGGGACCTCAGGGGGAAGTACGAGAAGATCGACCGGGATTACCGGGCCAGTCTTCTTGCGCTGGAACGCTCGATCAAGGACCGGCAGCAGAAAAAATTCCTGGAGCGCTGTAGTATTGACTCCTGCACGGTTCCCCGGGTCACGGGCGGGCTTAAAAATATCTTAAAGTCCGTGGGGATCGGGACTGCGGCTGATATCACGCGGGGCAAACTGCTCGGCATTCCCCAGCTTGACAATACTCTTACCAATGAACTCCTCGCGTGGCGTGAGAAGATGGAGAAGAATTTCCTCTTCGATCCCACGCAGGGAATTGACCGGGCCGATGTGCAGGCCCTCATCCACAAGTACCAGCCGATGCTCAAACCCGTTGAGCGGGACCTGGTGCAGGGTATCCTGAAACTCCAGCGGATACAGGGCGATATCTTAAAAAAACGGATCACACTCAGGCCGGCCGTGGAGAAACGGGCCCGGGAGCTTGCGCAGGCTGAGGTGGATTACGAAGTGTTCAGCCGGACTCCGGAAGAATTGATCTCGCGGGAGATTGAGGGAATTCTCTTTCCCCGGAAGAATACCCGATAGTTTTTATAAATTCCCGGGTGGACCGGAAAAACTAAAAAAAGAACGATGGGGAATATTTATTTCCCGCCCGTTTTCTGCTTCTGAATAATTACAAATTCACAATGGTCCGGACCTTCGCTGTGCTTATGGGTACCCCCGGAAATGTGTATGTCACAGCAGATCAAAAACCGGCATTTCGAGCAATCGGAAAACGTTTTCAGGGTCATTATGGTATTGTTTGATACAATAATGGTGCTTACTTGATAAAAATTGTATTAAAATTTGCAATTTTTGATAGATGTTTTCCCTTTTTCGCGTGGTTTTTATGTTTTATGGGGATTTTATGTTCATAAAATTTTCATGGTCGGATGAACATTGTTCCGGATGTTCCCGTTCTGCCGCTCCCTTACAACCCGTACGTTGAACCAGCAAAGAGCAAAAAATGAAAGATTTATCTGAAATCTCTCATAACTCATCACAATTAACCATACACAACAGGGTACCAGAATGATCGACCACGAGATCAGGGATGCCGTCCGGAAGAGCTGGGACCAGTCATCAGTCCGGTATGACAGCTGCTCAGGCCACGGTATCGGGAGCGGGGAAGAGAAAGCCGCATGGGAACGGGAACTGGCCCGGAACCTGCCCGGGCCGTCTCTTAAGGTACTCGATGCCGGGTGCGGAACGGGGGCCATGGGCCTCCTCTTTGCCGGGATGGGACACGAGGTCACCGGCATCGATCTCTCGGAAGGGATGATGGCAAAGGCACGCGGGAAAGCGGATGCAGAAAATCTTTCCATTGAGTTAATGACGGGGGATGCCGAACACCTTCCTTTCCATGGTGAATCTTTTGACGTGGTTGTCAACCGGCATCTCGTCTGGACACTTCCTCACCCGGAAGTTGCCTTAAAGGAATGGCACCGGGTCTTAAAGTCGGGGGGCGTGGTGCTCATCATCGAGGGCGTCTGGACGAACAGGAGTTTTCTCACCCGGGCGAAACGGTGGATGAGTGACGGGCTGGTCCGGGTCTTTGGCCATGCGCATGGCGGCCATTATGATGAAAAACTCCGGAGTCATCTTCCCCGGGATGGGGGAGTTGCTGAAGAGGCGATGGCAGCTGACCTGGAGCACGCAGGATTCACCGGTATCTGCGTCCGGGATTTGATGTACATCCGCGGGATACAGAAACGCGGGCAGCCCTGGTACCTGAGATTTGCACCGGCCAGGACGTACTACCTTGTTGCTGCGACAAAAAAGATTTGAACCGGATTTCATCCGGGTAATGCTCCAAAAAAATTCCGGTATTGCTTTTTTAGAACACGTACGTTGTCCCGACCGTATTGAGGATGCACCTGCCCGGCATCTCCTTAAAAAACCGGTTGATCGCGTTCCACCCGGTGCAGTGCATGGGCACAACATACTCCGGGTTTATCCGTTTCATGCCGTCAATCGTCGGCTGGATTATCGGTTCGAAGACCGGTCCGGTGAGGTGGAACCCGCCCATGACCGTGTGGACCTTTTCAACTCCGGTGATCTTCTTTGCGTACTCCACCGTGTTGATGATGCCGGCATGGGCGCACCCGCTGATCACGACAAGATCCTTGTCTTTCACGTTGATTACCAGCGCCTGGTCGTCATGGATCGGGTCGGCTTCCCAGTGGTTTTCCACCATTGCTTCCATGCCCGGCATCCCTTTTTCGAAAGATGTTGTGCGCTCCACTTCTCCCGTTACGAGCAGGTGACCGGCGGCAAGGGTCGAGGGCTCTTTCCGCATTTTTATGTCTGCGCCGGCTTTCTTCAACGCAACCGCATCGAGCTGCGGGAGACTGACCGGGCCCGTAGCCGGGTTGTTCAGCCTCCGCTGGAGAAATACGTCCGGGTGGACGATGAAGGGAACCTGGTGCGTGGCTCCCGGGAAGAGTGCCAGGAGCGCTCCGGTATGATCAAAGTGCCCGTGGCTCAGGACAATGGCTTCTGCAGCGTGAAGATCGATACCCAGTTCGCGGGCATTATTCAGGAGGCAGTCCCGGGAGAGCCCGGCATCGAGCAGGATCGTGTGCTCCCTGTTCCCGGCAAAGACCCGGACGAGACACGAAAGGCCGTGCTCGGCGAGGAGATGTCGTCCCGTGGCGAAGGGCAGCCGGCGATCAACGGGAGTCGAGGGCGTTACAAAAATATCGATATAATTATCGACAAGGACGGTTATTTCCACCCGGTCGGCGGGTTTTAACGTAATTTCGGTCATGACCCCGGCCTCCGTTAATCGATCAACAGGAGTGCCATGAGTTCCGGGTGTCCCTGCACCGGGAACCGGATCGGCATCCCGGCCATCTCTGCGGTCTTTACCATGTTGACACCAACGGCATGCTCGGGAATCCGGGCCTGCGTGGGGTGAATGCAGAGGCCCGCCTTAACGTTGCAGCTCTCGCAGAGCCGGCACGAGCCGTTGATGAACGAGAGAGCAAAGGGGTTGCCGGCATTGAACGCAATTCGTTCGAGTTCGAGCATCATGGGGGCAAAGGTACCGGTGCCGTTGAAATGATCCTGCCAGAACTGCGCAGCCTGTGCTTTTTTATCCGCCGGGGCTTCCGGGTCAAGCCAGTACCTGTAGATCGAACAGATCACGTCCGGGTCGGCCTGTGCCGGTGAGATAAACTTCACGAGCAGGGCGTACCGGTACTCCGCAAGAATCTTCCGGAACTCATCCGGGGTCGGGACATGGGGCGGGCAGGTCAGTTTCTTCCCGTAGCCAATGCAGGAGCGGCACTTGAGCGGCACGCGGTTCTCGACGATAACATCCTGAGCGGGAATTACTTTTGATTCGGCTGCGCCAAGCGTGCGGGCAGCTTCTATGAGGAATGTATACTTGTCATTCGCCTTTTTATCAGTAACCATTGCGATCACCACATTCTTTATTATTCATGTAAATTTTCCCGGATGTCCCGGTTTTTTTAGTTCTGTTGAGGGTATGTTCATTCTCTGTCCGGATATTTCCCATTGCATATCGGCTGTTTTTCCCCGGCCCCATCAAGAAACCTGACGGAAAAACTACCGTGTTCCGGATACCGGATAATTCGTGATAATAAGTTCGTTGACATCCCCGCGACAGAGACCATTGCAGTTGATCCGGCGCCGTGCGGGAATTCGCTCAATGGAAAAACCGTCAAAGAGATCGTCAAAGAAACAATCCTCCGGGTTCTCGTTCTGCGGATCGGAATTGCTCAGCATGCATTTTGCCCCTTTCGCATCCAGTTCCCGGAAAAATTCCGCGAGCCGGACCTGGTCTGCGTCAGAAAAACCCTTCTTTGAATAGGAGGTGAAAGAGGACGTAGGGTTGAGCGGCCGGTACGGGGGATCGAAGTACACAAAGGTCTGGTCATCGGCAAATTTCCTGACCGTTTCAAAATCGCCGTGAAGGATCCGCGTGGTCTTTAACAAACGGGAAACATCCCTGATATTCTCCGCATTCAGGATCTCCGGCTTCTTGTATCTCCCGAACGGGACATTGAACCCGCCTTTCCTGTTCACCCGGAAGAGACCATTGTAACAGGTGCGGTTGAGAAAGATGATCTGGGCGGCCCGTTCGGTCCAGTCAGCGCTGTACCGGGTGAAATCGATTGCCGGTAATTTCCGGTTGAAGGCGTTCCGGATCTCATAGTAAAACTCTTCTCTCTCCGTCTCATTGCCGGAGAGGTAGGAAGATTCCAGCTCTCCGAGCAGGGCGATGAGATTATCTGTGGATCTCCGGATTGCCTTGTAGGAGAGGACGAGCTCTTCATTGACATCGCAGATGAGCGAATGCTCAAAAGAGAACCGGTTATTGAGCCAGAAGAAGACCGCACCCCCGCCAATAAAGGGCTCGGCATATTTTGTGATCGTTCCGTTTCTCAGTTCTTCCGGCAGGCGCTTTTCGAACTCGCCGAGTAATTGTGTCTTGCCGCCTGCCCATTTGAGAAACGGTCGCGCGTATGAACCGGGTTTTGCTGGTATTGCCATAAAGCGGATAGGATCTTTGTAATCAATGTCAGCGTTCAGGCATTATAGGATATTGAATTGTTTTAAAAAAAGCCGGCCCCGGCACAACATCTGCACATAAAAATTCCTGGTTCCCGGTTTTACGGATGGGCAGCCGGAGTGTTTCTCAAGACAATAAAAAAGTGGGTATTTCCGCTTAAGGGCTTGCTACCGCATGTTTGAAGGAGGGGATCACGGTGAGATCCTGATATTCGACAGTCTTACCATCGGGAAACCGGATCGTCAGGGACCCCAAGGACCCGTCAAGCGTGATCATGTCGCCAAACCAGAGCTTGTCGAGTTCTTTCTGTGCATTTGCAAGGGATATGGCCGGGGTTTCGTACATGGTAGTGCCCTGTTTTTGCCGCACCCATACGAGATTCTTAACCGTGAGCTGAACGTTATCGGGAGTAACGGAATGGACCTGGAAATTTTTCCCCAGCATTCCTGAAAGGAGGGGAAGTGCTGCAGGGTATACGATTGCCTCTTCTGTCCAGTCCAGGGAATAATCTGCAACAATCAGCATATCCCCGTTTTCTATAACAGTGGCATCAATATGCCGGATAGTGGCCGCTCCTGCGGGGATAACAACGAGTAACATGAGACATATTGCCACAATAACTGGCAGAGCAGAGCGGTAAAACATAGTGGGAGGTGCATTTCCATTGTTCACTATAAAGAATAATGGTGTGAAAGCAATTTTTAGACATACGGATTTGTTTTTGGCATCTTTCCCAATCTGAAAGATACACAAGAGTTTATTGGTTTACAATTTTTAATCAGTACTTATGAAAAAAAGCACAATCTTCCTGATATTTTTTTTAATCGCGATTCTTGTGACGAGTGGATGTACACGCCCTGAATCAGCGGGTGCCGGAGAACCGGTGACCACCGTACAACCTGCGCTTTCCCCTGCCCTTCCCCAGACTACCGGGACTACAAAGGTTCCTGATACTCTTGTCACGTTCAGGCAGGTCGTTCCCCCTGAACTTACTCCCATTACGGTGACCACGACCCGGATCGCAACCGATAACCCGTATCTCGAATATCTCCAGGTCCGGAAAAAAACCTTTGATTACAGTATTCCCAACTGCCCCATGGAGAATGCCTTCCCGGCCATTGTAAAAGATCCCAGCTACGGCATTAAACAGATCGAACCAAAACTCACTGCCCTTTCAGAGGATGAATACCAGGTATTTCTCTGGAAATACACCGAAGACAAGGCAGAAAACACCGCGATAAAAACACTTCTCCAATGCCAGGGGGCCGATGGAAATCCCTATTGGAATTTTGTCGAAACGCGGGTGATCTTAAACCCGACGAACTTAAGGCCTGCCGATTATACCATCTCCATAAATGCACGATCCAATGGTAAGATCATTGCACAGTTCAAGACCACGAGGACGTTAAACCAGGATCAGAAAGTCACCCTGACCAATTACATCCCGGTGCGGGCGGATGAAGTCGATCTCTTTGACGATATCCAGATAACATACACGAGATTGTCAAAGTAACTTTTTTTAAATTTTTCAGAGAATTATCTTCATTTAAAAAAAAAGAAATAACCGGGCACCTGTGAAGTGAAGCACCGGTCAGAACATTTTTTGTACCCGAAAAAAGGATTGCGGTATTTTTTAATGATCGATACCCGTGACGCCCGCGTATTTGAGCTTAAAAAATTACGAACCGGGTTTTTTTGCCGGTAACAGTTCCGGAAACTGCTCATCTTCGGGATTCTGTTCAATCCAGAGGAATGCAAAGATGTTGATGCAGCCGGCAACGGCATACATGAACAGGCTGACAATAATCATGGCTCCCTGCATGAGAAGGAATGTCGCCCAGAGAATGGCGGCAAAGATGATCAGGTTCAGGTAGATATACCGCTTGAACCGTGTCGTAAACATGAAGGCAAACGATGACATAAACGTCGCGATGATGGCAAGTGCGACACTGGTGTATATCATCTCACCCCGGGTCAGGAGAAACGTTGCCCACAGGAGTGCGACGAGCACAATCAGGAAAAAAAAGACCCAGGTCCGGAGTTCTTTCTGGCGTTCAACCGTGCGATCCATTAATTCATACTGTTATCTCAGATAATAAGTAATATGCCCCCGGACATAGTCGGGAGCATGGAATTTCCTGACCTGAAATTTTCTCCCCTTTCCCCCGGCAAAACAATAATCCGGTGGAGGGAATGTTCTCTTATATTGGCCGGAATACTATGCTGAACTACAAAAAAGGCGCCAGCCGTTTTGTGCAGAAATAATACAATTCTTTATAAATCCGCTATTTTAAGAGATACTGAGGACTTCGGCATGGAGGACAATAACGTTTCAGTTGAATCGGTTGAGCTTGCATTATTGTCTGATATCGAAGTGTCATCTGCATTGATGATGAAAGATGCCTACCAGGCGCAATCCGGAGATACACCGGATGGGGAACAGTGTGCACCCTCTCCAAAACCCCCCGTACCCCGGAATGAGGATGAAACGGCCGGGCCCAATGCCAAAGTCTATGTAACAAAAGTATTCCACCGGACTCCACCTGAAGTGGTTGAAACAATTCTCAGGAAAGAATCTGACCATAAAACGGATCCCGCCACCCGGGACTTTTACACCCTCGTACTCTCCCTCAGTATGCGGCTTGGGGATCCCTGTACCACCCGCTTTCTCAACGGGAACGTAGACATTTCTTTTCCCCACGGGATGACAATTCACGCATATTCCCCCAAAGACCGGGGCATTATTCCTGCGATTATTAAAAGCGGCAAGGATGCGATCTCCCTCTCACAGACCCTGGACATGGGGGCATCTGCACATCAGGATACAAAAACCCGGCCGGAACCACAGGAAAAACACTTTACCATCCCGGTTGGCCCGGGCGAAAAGATTTCCGGCACGTATAGCACAAAAAACGGGTACTCACTCGCAATACCTGCCGGGGTTCTGCTGGAATACCAGGGCATGCTCAAGAACCGGCGGGAAATGTTCTGGGAAATATTTCCCCCCATGCCCCTGCAGGATATTGAACCGACCGGAAAAGAGATGCAGGCGGTCTTTTCCTTTATTGTCCAGGCACCAAAAAACTCCCAGCCAAAAATCACTGCACGTATAGAAGGCAGGGTGAAGGGGAATCTCTGGGGAGTGGTTCCGGTAAAAGGTTCGGTGAACATATAACACCGCATGGCACCGGTCCGCTGACAACTTTTAAAAAAAACGCGAATTTCCTCTTTTTAATTGGTCTCGATAAAAGTCCGTTCTGATGAAGGAAATGAACCTGCCTGATTTTGTGCGGGGGTGGGTTCCTGAGTGAACCGGAAGGATCCTTGTGGCACTGCTATCTCGAACCGTGCCCCCTAGCCCGGTTCACCGGTCTCATTGATGGTAATGCCGGTAATGGAGAGGATCTCCCGCGAGAGAAACAGGCCAAGCCCGGTATGTTTCCCAAAACCGCGTTCGAACAGGCGCTTTTTGTCTTCGGGAGCTATGCCGTTGCCATTGTCCTCAACGGTAATAGTAAGCCCCTTGCCGGCCTGATGGGCCGCTATGCAGATCTTCGTAACCGCCCCGCCATACTGACGGGCATTATCGAAGAGGTTGAAAAATACTTTTACCAGGAGCGGGTCAGCATATATTTCCAGGTTTTCATCGGGAATATCAATGGCAATGGTCCTGGATGCCAGCTGTAGTGTGGCGGCCCGGATAATGGCCGACGGGCGCTGCCACGCAGGTGCCTTGACCCCGAGTTCCTCATATTCCCGGGTGAAGGCGATCTGGTGCTGGATGGTTTTGGCTGCTTTTTGTGCCCGGTTGATATGGGTAAGTCCTTCGGGATCTTTGATGTTTCCCAGGGAAAGTTCCAGAGAACCGGAGAGCACCGTCAGCTGGTTCATGATGTCATGGCGGGTGATGCCTGACATCAGGTTGAGTTTCCTGCTGGCAAGGGCGAGTGCATCTTCAGCACGTTTCCGTTCGGTAATATCCCTGATATTGCACTGGATAATCTTTTTATCGCCAACAAGGTAGACGTTGCTGATGAACTCCACGCTCATGGATTTACCCTGTCTTGTCTCGAGGGGCAGGTTTTCATACCGGATATACCCTTCTTCCTTTCGCTCTCAATGATCCTGTATTATGGTGAAGAGATCTGGAAAACCCTGACGCGGGCACTTTCTCCAAAACTTTTTTCTACCGTAGAAAAAATGGCGGATATTTCCTCCAATACCATCTATGCCCTTATCATTGTCCAGATTTCCGCCGCAATTATCGCATTTCTTCTTGCTCTGCCGTTTTTTTTCACGATGGGTGTGGATGATCCCTTACTGTTTGCCACCCTGATTGGTATTGCCACGCTGATTCCGCTCTTCGGATCCCAGATTATGATACTCTTCTTTGCACTTTATTTCATGAGTATCGGAGATACCTGGAGTGCAGCTATCACACTGGTGGTGGGATTCCCCCTTTTGAGCATCTGGATTGATTTCTATTATCGGCCCGTGATGATGGGCCAGAGAGTTGCAATTCCCCCCATCATGATGATGATTGGCATTTTAGCCGGTATCCCGTTTATGGGCATTGTGGGTTTCATTATTGGTCCCGTTCTTATTGCTCTTGCAGTAACCGGAACGAAAATACTTGGGGATATGGTGAATGATACGGGGTCAGAATCCCAAGAGAACTGATTATTTTAAAGAGTTATGGGGTGTGACCCGCTTAAAAGAGGATCGGATTTTGTGTATTCGGTTGTCTCATACCTCCATTAAAAACACTGCTATATATCCAACAAAATCTGTCTTTCTATAAACCGGAGTGTGAAGAACCTAATGATAACACAGGATATTGTCAGGAAGCTCTGGGATGAAGCGGGGTACGGGAATCTCGCCATCTGGGAGAACGATACCATCACGGTAGTGCCTTCCGATTATTGTGGCGAAACTGCCGGAAAAAAGCCGCTGGTCATCTTAAAGCCTATCCCGCTGGTAAACCAGTTTGAACACCTTGCTTTTGCCCTCAATGATGAAGAACTGCTCTTAAAAATTGAAGATGCGATCCGGTCTGCCGGCGGTAAGGTCGTCCGGGGTCCACGGGTATAGTGCCGGCTGCCCATCCTAAAAAGTAGGGAAAACCGGGGAGGGTCGGGGTCTGATTACGGGACGAACCCCGTTTTTTCACGGATGAATGGGAGCGACCATTCTTTCACCATTATCACCCGGTCCTAAGCACGAAAATCAGTTCTTTTGGATCATTGAACCGGAAGGGTTCATGGTTCAGCCCGATACCGTCCGGGGATGCAGGTATTTTTTCGGTCATCCAGACCGTGCGTTCTCCAGTAATCTTCATCGAATCTCCTGCAGTATTAACCAATAATAACCGGGTCCACTGAATATAAAACACAAAATATTTGATATAGTACCAGAATCTTTTTTCATACAACAACCTTGAGGAGCATGGCATGTACAGGATAACCGTTGATATCCCGGAACAATTCCTTCCGGTTCTGGATGAAATCGTAATACGAACGCAGGCCGGCACACGCGAGAACTGGACAAAGAACCTGATTAAAAATATGCTTATCCAGGGACTGTGTGAAAAGGACCTGGCGTCCCAGTTCCAGCAGCGGGGAATGTATTATGCCGGCCTCTGGCCGTAATTATTGTATATATGGCGGGGTGGCCTGATATGAGCAGGGAAGATATGTTTTCCGTTATTGGCAGGAGCAGGGCTGATATCGATTTCGGGAGCCGGCTCCCGGGAGATTTTGAACAGACCGTGAAAAATGAAGGATATCACCTGACAGAGGAGGAGATCATCCTTGCAAAACAGAATATGCTCTCTGCGCTGTCCTTGCCGCGGGGAGCAGTCCCTGATGAATTCCAGAAACAGCGGGCAGAGAAAACAACCAATGAGTTTGCCGACCTCAACATCACCATTCACCGGAATACCTTTGAAAATGCTTCAACCACCTACCGGCATGTATCCCTCATGAGCTACGTCATGTTCGGCACCGGGATCGGTCTTTTTATTTTTGCCGCCCTCTACGGTGCGCTTTCCCAGCAGCTGACCTATACTTTTGTCTTTGCCGGTCTTGGGGCGGTGAATTTCATTGCCCTGTTCATCTTAAAACCGATGGACAAGAGCCAGGAGGCACTCTCAAACCTGCTCCAGGCAGAGATTGCATTCATGAACCACAGCAACCAGCTCTGGCTCTGGAGCATGTACGCCGCTCCGAAAGGATTTCCGCCTCAACCGGATCCTGCCGGTATCAAGACTGCGAGTGAGGAACTCCAGAAACGGACCGCAGATACCATGGAACTGCTGCAGAAATACCTTGAGGTGCCCCTTCCCCCTCGCTAAAAAAAGTACCGGCAGGGGTTATGAATACCGGCACACCCGGAACCGGGTAAAAGGCCGGATATGGACAGCCGGTGATCGTTAAAGGATTCGATCACCGGGATACCATTTTCTTCAAGCCCTATCCCGGAAGGATGTACTGGGTTTAACTCACGTCTTTTCCCCGCTCACAACAATTTTGTCTCTTCCGTTGGCCGGGGCACCTTGACAACAAGCACCCGGAACACTGCTTTGCTCTCATTGATCCAGCGGTGCGGAATCCGGGCCGGGCTCTCGACCAGCTGATCTTTTGTCACGGTTTCCCGTTCGGCACCGATCTCCACAATGCCGGTGCCGTCCAGAACATAAAAAAAGACATCAACGGGCGTCATGTGCTTTTTCAATGATTCCCCTGGCTGGAGGGTGATCACGACGGCGATTCCCTGTGGCGTATCATAAATTTTCCGTGCATCCACATGGTGGGGGTTTGGTCCTGACTGGACCTTTGAGACATCAGTAATTTTCATGGTTTTTCATCTCCTTGGTCTTTTTTCTCTTCTTCTCACAGTACACAGACCTTACAGTCCTGTTTCCCGCAGGGAATGTTCTCGATCTTCCACTTCAGGGCCCAGCGCTTGATCTCCCGAATCACATCCACGATCTCAAGCCCGCTCGCGGTGAGCGTATACTCGGCCCTGACCGGGAATGCGGTGGCATCCACGTTCCGCGTGAGAATTCCCTCTTCTTCGAGTTCCTTCAACCGCTCGGAGAGGACCTTGGGGGTAATGCCATCCAGCGAATCCCGGAGATCGGAGAACCGGCGGGTATGAGCGCTGCCCTTGTAGAGTTCCAGGATGATCAGCAGCATCCATTTCTTGGTTAAGTATCGTACAGTCAGGTTGACCGTGCACGCATCATCCATGGTATACTTTTGGAAACTCCCGGCTATTTATAATCTGGTATGTAATTGATATCTTGTATCAAAAGTATATCAAAGGAGTAAAACGATGTTCTGTAACCAGTGTGAAGAGACGGCAAGGGGAACGGGTTGTACCATAAAGGGCGTCTGCGGCAAGGAAGATGAAATTGCTGCATACCAGGACGTGCTCGTCTACCTCTGCAAGGGAATTGCAGTCAGGAATCTTGCAGCAATGGAGAAGGGCACGGGCAATCCTGCGGTGGGAATGTTCATCGCAGAATCGCTCTTTTCCACGCTGACCAATGTGAATTTTGACAAGCAGCGGTTTGCTGACCAGATCAAAAAGGCCGTTGCAATCCGTGATGCTCTTCCCGCAGCGGGCAGTGCGGAACCCGATGCCTGCACCTGGAAGCCAAAGGGCGACAGCGATATCCTGGATAAGGCAAAATCCGTAGGAACGCTTGCAACCACAAATGGAGATGTCCGCTCGCTCCGCATGACCCTCATCTATGGGCTCAAGGGCATTTCCGCCTACTATACACATGCTGAGGTGCTGGGAAAGACCGATGCCGCAATTGAGAAATTTCTCCAGAAGGGACTAGCCTCAACATTACAGGATCTCACGGTCCCTGAGATGGTTGCACTCGTGCTGGAATGCGGGAATGCCGGCGTCACCACCCTCGCGCTGCTGGACGGGGCAAATACGTCCTCGTATGGCAACCCGGAGATCACCAGTGTCAGGACCACGGTCGGAACCCGTCCGGGGATCCTGATCACCGGCCATGACCTCAAGGACATGGCACAGTTACTGGAGCAGTCAAAAGATGCCGGCGTGGATGTGTACACGCACGGCGAGATGCTCCCCTCGCATGCATACCCCGCGTTCAAAAAATATTCTCATCTGTACGGCAACTACGGAGGTTCGTGGTACACCCAGCGCGATGAGTTCGAGAAGTTCAACGGCCCGGTACTGGTCACGACAAACTGTATTGTGCCGCCGAAGGACACCTATGCCGGTCGGATGTTTACCACCGGGCTCGCCGGGTATCCGGGTGTTACCCACATTGACGCGTCAGCAGATGGCAGGAAAGATTTTTCGGCAGTCATCGCGCTCGCAAAAAAGAGCCAGCCCCCGCAGGAACTTAAAGCCGGCAGCACGGATCTCATCACCGGCTGTTCCCACGGGGCGGTGCTCGCTCTCGCAGACAAAGTCGTTGCAGCGGTCAGGAGCGGCGCTATCAGGAAGTTCATTGTCATGGCCGGGTGCGATGGCAGGCATTCAGACCGGGATTATTACACCAAGTTTGCCCTGGCCCTGCCAAAAGATACGGTTATCCTCACGGCAGGCTGCGCCAAGTACCGCTACAATCATCTCAATCTCGGCACGATTGGCGGTATCCCCCGCGTGCTCGATGCCGGGCAGTGCAATGACTGCTATTCGCTTGTCGTGATCGCCCAGGCGCTCGCCAAAGCGTTTGGGGTTGGCATCAACGAACTGCCGGTTTCGTACAACATCGCCTGGTACGAACAGAAAGCGGTCCTCGTCCTTCTCTCGCTCCTGTCGCTCGGCGTAAAGGATATCACGCTCGGCCCCAAACTCCCGGCCTTTGTCTCCCCCACGGTCCTCGATGTGCTGGTGAAAAATTTCGATCTCAAGCTAAATACAACCGTGGAAGCAGACCTTGCACGCATGGTTCCGGCCGCGTAACAACGAAGCGATCGCAGTGTACGAACGAGCCCCCGAAGATACCATAAAAATCCCATTCAATCACCCTCTTTTTTTATTGCGCCCTGAATCTGGTGCGAAACATCCAGGGGCCAGAGAAATTACTCTATAATAAAAAATGATATGAAAAAATGATGGACCTGATTTTTCCCTCTGATGTTTGTGTAACATTACTTTTGTAATGTTACAGTATCAGCGTGAATGTAAGGAGATCTTAGCTCTTTTTGAGATCAACGGTCATGACTAATGTTCCCTTAGGCGTGATGATCGTCTTTTGCTGGAGCAGCCTTCCGCTATTGTATACCCCGATGGTCATAGGCAGGCCGGCAGTGTCAAGTTTCTGGATGGATACCTCCACGATATCGGTACTGGCTGCCGGTACCCGGTATAAACGTCCTCCGGTCCCGCTCACATCGACCAGTCTTCCCCCGGTTCCAACGGTTCCTGTATAATCCCCGTCGTACCCGATCCGTACCCATATACCCGTGGCAGGCACGTCGGTCTGGGGCGGGGTTGCAGTAACCGTAGCGGGCTGTGGACTGGCTGACTGCTCCGGCGCAAGTGTCGGGACTGGTGTTGGTTCTGCGGTAATTTCAGCGGTTGTAACCGGTACAGGAGTACCCGCAGTCGTTATCGCCGGTGTGACCGAAGGCAGGGGCACGGTGGTCTTTGGGGACAGGAAGGCAGGGTAGATGAATGCTGCACCGGCGATCAGCAGGATAATAATAACGATAGCGGCGATTGCCGTGTACAGCTTTTTACCCGGCGCAGCGGATGAAGGGGGATGGAAACGGGAGGAGAGAGATGCTTTACCCTTTGGGCGGGATCCCGCGGGGACATTCCGGTCCTCGGCAGCGGCTGGTGCGCCATCCGATTTGTAACCGATCAGTTTTTTGAGATCTTCGGCCTCATCATCTTCAAAATCCACAAATTCCGGGGCAGTGCCGGCAGGCAGGAGAGCGATCTGCTCTTTTATCCTCTGCGCCCAGTCGTCCCTCTCACCGGTTCGTTGTGAACGCGGCTGCTGGCTAAAGACCAACTGCAAGGGAATAGTCCCGCCGTTTTTGTTCAGGACTGCAAGGGAGATCGCCGGATCGCCGGATCCACTCTCCATGGTTGTCACGGTCTCAATTGCAGCAAATGGTATCTCCTTGTGCCGGGACAGGTTGTTATCGCTGTCCACGATGAGGAGGCGCCGGTTTGTCAGTATCGCTTCTGAAACTTCAGCATCGACAAGGATGTTGTGGGTTGACAGAAGTATAGATTCATCGCTGTTCAGGTACGGAATTCCCATATTACCATCTCTCTTGGTTGCACTATGGAGCATGGTGCCTTTTTAAATCATCGGTCTTTTTGCCATTTATTTGTGTAGCTTTGCAATATCCGTACGGAAACGTGCGATGGATAACTATCATGAAGGAAGAAGATCACTGTCCGGCTGCATGTTTTATTCCGGTGACGAAATCAGAAGAGTCAATTATCCGGCTAAAAAAAATTATTCAGGAAACGGGAGTGAACATTTACGTCCCGCGCTCCTTCTGCCTCTCCAGCAGTTCCTTCTCAACTTCATCGGCGTGGCCCTTCACAGAGACTTTTCTCCAGACGACAAGAATGATTCCTGAAGGATCGATTAAGAAGGTATCCCGCTGTGTGCCGAAAAAATCCTTCCCGAACATCGTCATGGGCTTCCATGAATCATATGCTGCGAGAACCTTGTGTTCCGTATCGCTCAGCAGCAGAATGTTGAGGTTATGTTGCCCTGCAAATTTCTGGTGACTCTCCTCTGAATCTGTGCTCACACCAATGACCTGCGCTCCGAGTCCGGCAAACCTGCCAAGAGCCGCATTGAACTGCATTGCCTCAAGGGTACAGACCGGAGTATTGTCGCGGGGATAAAAATAGAGAACAATCCATCTGTTCCGGAACTGCTCAAGGCACACCTGCGTGCCCTGCGCATCCGGCAGGCAGAATGCCGGCGCGGTTTTTCCCACGAGGGGATCGGGTAACTGAACCATAGATGATCATGAGTCTGATTGGTATGCGGACTCATCAATATATGTGCCGCAATGAATGCACCGGGCGAACCTTTGGATAATGAAAATCCCCGGAACCAGGCACGTTTTTATTTCTGGACAATGAGTTTGTGCGCTGCGGTATCGACCTTGTAATACTTCGGGCGTTCGAGCAGATCGAGAGCATTGATCTTCATATCGACAAGCTCGGAGAAATTAAAAGACTCGTACTTCTTCTCACCCTTCTCGGCCCAGAAAACAACGATGCCATTCTCCATCTTTTTACTGGTCACGATGTCGTGCATGTTTTCCAATCGGGAATAGAAGATGATGAAATTATCTGTTGGATCCCGCAGATCCCCTGCAATGGTTAAGAGTCACAGGATGATGGGAAAAGAGTTCCCGGTGTTGAGGGGCAAAATCAGTAATACATTAAAAATGATTGTTAATCTTCCCGATCTTCAGGACAATATCCTGTGCCACCTGATCGCCGGCAAATATCTGCATAACCTTTTTGAAATGTTCGGAAAATGTCTCGATATTCTCTTCTGTCAGGTTCTCCGGCAGGATTCCCAGTTTCTTGCATTGCATATTGACGGCAGATGTTGCCAGACCTTTTCCTATAACCGGGGAAAGTATGATTACAATCTGATCTGCTATCTGGGTCATGATCCATCCCCCGGAAAAAGGGTAAGAAGTTTTTTTGCAGCAAGGATATAGAAAACTCCTGCAACAAGATAACAGATACTCTGGAACCATTTCAGGGAGTAATCACGGGTAAAACCAAAATCTGTGCCATCCCCGAAATAGCGCAATAATGCTCCCAGTGCCATGAACAGGGCAAAAAGGCTGAGGAGATCAATAAATGATTTCACATTCCCGCCAAAATATCTCCGGGTTTCAAGATAGACAAGGAATGCTGCGGCAAAGAGCAGGAACCCCAGGATTTTCAGTTCCGGGGACAGAGGACTGGTAGCATAATCAAAAAGCCCGGTCATTTCTGCCCTCCTGTCGGATCAATCCCGAACAAGGCGAGCGCGTTTTTGAATTTCATCCTCACGATCAATGCAATTACAAGGGTGATTATTGCAAAAGCAATGAAAAAAATGCTTTCCGCCCATTTCATCGCTATATCATAATCCCCTGCGATACGGAACACCGATGCAAGGATTCCGGCACAACCCCCCAGCAGGAGGAGAGTAGCTACCAGATGTAATTTTCCGCCGTAGATGGAGCGACTGCGATAAAAAAAGTATGTGGCCAAGGCAAACAGGACAAGGATTATCCACTTCAGCAGGGGATTGAAGATACTGTGCGTATAGGATAAAAGATCAAGAACCATGTTTTCTTACCCCTTTACATTCCATGACATTGTATCAGGTACCCTGTTATATAATCCCTTGGAGGGACCGTCCTCATAATCCACTACCATTCCTGCCTTCATTCCCACCCCTCGTTCATCTCAGCATATCTTGTTTTTTCAGGGTGATCCAATAGCCGTTCAGCCGGGACCCCTGCGCCATGTGCCCGGCGGGAGCGGTATCTCAAACCGGGCTCCCTGACCCGCAGTTCCGGTCTCGGTAATGGATAAACCGGTTATGGCAAGGATCTCACGGATCAGGAAAAGGCCAAACCCGGTATTTATACCAAATCCCCGTTCGAATACCTGCTCCTTGAGATTGTCAGGGATTCCAACACCATTATCCTGAATGATCAGTGTCCCGGTATTTTCGTTTTCCATAAATCCGATAACAATCTCTGTCGCCTTTTCCCCGTGACGGTTAACATTTTCAAAAAGATTGTAAAAGACCAGCATGAGCATGGGATCGGCAAAAATTTCGCAATTTTCTGTATTCACGTTAAGAACAATATGCTCCGGAAGAAGATCGATCGCTGCCATTTGTGCTATCTTCCCGATATTCTGCCACACCGGGTCGTTCATACCCAGTTCCTGGTAATCCTTGGTAAAACTGATTGTCTGCTGGATCTTTTTCGTGGCCTTTTTAATTTTCATCAGGAAATCCAGAGCCTTCTGGTTATCCTGCAGTATCCTTTCGGATTGAATACAATAGGCATTCACTACTAAAATCTGGTTCAGGATATCATGACGGGTGATACCGGAGAGCAACTGCAGTTTTGAGTTTGCCATGTGCAATGCCTCCTTTGTACGTTTGGAATCGGTAATATCGAAGGTAATGCTGACTATATGGGGAATTTCCTGCAGCCGGATTATCTTTCCGGATATATTCCCTATAATACGGGTGCCGTTTTTTTGCCAGAATTGCGCTTCAAAATTCTTGCAAAAGCCGTTTTTCCGGACTTCGCTGACAAACATCTGGCACTCTTCCGGATGCACCCAGATATTGAACTCAGCGCTGGTTTTTCCAACGATCTCCTTGCGCAGAAAACCGGTCAGGTCGACAAAAGCCTCATTTACTTCGGTAATAATTCCGTCAGTCAGGCGCGTAATGAGGGCCGCATTGGGCGTGGTGTTGAAAAAAAGTTCAAAGCGTTCTTTTGCTTCTTTAATCTCTGCTTCCGCCCGTTTGCGTTCGGAGATATCATGGATACACAGGATCATTGACGGCAATCCGCCAAAGGATATTTTCTTGCCAATGCATTCGATCCAGATCTCTTTCTTGTCCAGGGTCAGAATTTTATATTCAACCGGAAAACTGTCAGTTCCTGCGGCAACCTTTGAAAAATCACTGATGGCACGACCCCTGAATTCCGGCGTGACAAACTCGATAATATTGCTCTTTCCAACCAGGTCCAGAACCTGTTTGTGACCGATAATTTCCCCGATACGGGGATTCGCAAAGAGAAGTGTGCCGGAAAAATCAGTAATAATCGTACCGTCAAGGGATTGTTCTACGAGTGCCCGGAATTTATCTTCACTCTCCCGCAGGTTCTGTTCACTGATCACCAGTTTGTCAAACTGGAAGCGCAACTCCTCTTCGGTTGCGGTCAGTTCTTCATAGGCCGCATGGAGATCCTCGGTTTTCTGGAGAAGATTATCCTCAGCCTGCTTGCGTTCGCGGTTGTCAATAAATGTCTCAAGCAGGCACTCACGAGTTTCGAGTGTTACCCGGGTCACATATTTTATGATGGGGATTTTCATCCCCTGTCCGGTAATAAGCACGCGCTCGGTGTTATCAATGGTTTTGTGGAGGTCGGATATCGGACACTGTCCTTCTTCTGCCGGGCAGATGAACCTGTGGCACCTGTTGCCGATAATCTGCTCTCTGGGTAATCCGATAAGATCCATTGCCGCAGGATTGATATCCACAATCTCATGGGTCACATAATCGACGATCATGATCCCGGCTTTAACCGAGGAGAAGATCTGGTTTAAGTATGCCTGACTCTGGATGAGCGCCTGCTCTGCCAGTTTTTTACCTGCTGCCTGGCGGACTTTATGGGCGAGTTCTGCGTACTGGGATTTTGGTTCCCCGCCTTTCTGCAGGTAGAAATCTGCACCCAGGTTGAGGGCGAGGATAACAATATCCTCGCGTCCCCTCCCGGTAAAAAGGATGAAGGGGATTTCCCGGTAGAGCAAACGGACCTGTTTGAGAAATTCCAGTCCGTCAATATCGGGCATCTGGTAATCAGAAATGATTGCATCGAAATGATTCGTTTTGAGGACGTCGAATGCAGCAGAAACCGAATCAACTGTGGTGACGGAAAAATCCCCTGTTCCCTCAAGAAAAATCTTTCCGATTTCAAGAAGTTCCGGTTCATCATCTACATACAGGACCGTTATCATCGCTTTGACCTGGATAATAGTATCAACAGAAGTCTGCCATGACACAAATAGATTCCTAAAAATACCGCGGGGGATTGATTGCCACTCCCCTTCCCTGAATTTCAGCGGGACAGATTATTGTTATTGCCTTTATCGGGATACCGGCAAAGGCTGCCCGGGCTTACTTCGGTTTATAGTATCCCCATTTTTTCAGGGCTTCACCGAGCTCTTTTGATTTCTTTGCCTTCACATCGAGCGTGACGCCTTCCTGCCAGGCCTCGATCGCCTGCATGGTTGCCTTTGCCCCTGCCCGGGTACCCTTCGGGTGACCGTGGATGCCGCCGCTGACGAGCAGCACCAGTTCGCATCCGTAAATGTCCAGCACTTCGGGGACAAGCCCCGGGTGCAGGCCACCCGACGAGACCGGGAAGGCGTTCCTGAGCGTGCCCCAGTTCTGGTCAAGCGACATATGCTCTATGCCGGTAGTCCTTCTCTCCCGCAGTGCATCGGCAAGCAGCAGGGCTTCCTTTTTGGTACCAACGAGTTTTCCTACTGCGGTCCCGGTATGGATCTGGCTGACCCCGATAAGACGCATCAGTTTTGCCAGGAAGAGCATCGTGAGCCCGTGCTTCTTGTTCCGGTCAAAGCTTGCGTGCATGGCCCGGTGGGCGTGGATGGCAAGCCCGAGATCGGAGCAGTGGTCACGCATCGTCATGACGCTTGCCGTTCCTGCGACTACGACATCAATCATTGCAAAGTTCCAGCCATTGTCTGCCAGTAACTCTGCCCGTTTCTTCATGGTCTCGACATCAGCGGTGATGTTGAGGTACGCGGACTTCTGCTCGCCGGTCTCCTTAATCGCCTTGTCGCGGAGTTTTGTCATGAACTTCACCCGGTCATCGAAGCGGTTGAAGGATGTCGAGGTCAGGTTCTCATCGTCCTTGACAAAATCGAACCCGCCCATCCACGTCTCGTAGGCAATATCCGCATGCTCCTTTGCCGAGAACCCGATCTTGGGTTTCGGTACAGCGCCGGTAAGCGGGCGGTCGTACACCTTCATCATCTCGCGGATGCCATCGTTGCCGAAATGCGGGCCCTTGAAATTTTTGATGTAGGCTGCCGGGAACGATACATCGATGAGCCGGAGGTTTTTGAGCGCCTTCATGCCAAAGATGTTGCCGGCAATCCCGCTGAGCAGCTGCACCGCATTACCCTCTTCCCAGAGCGCAAGCGGGTACGCGATCTTTGTGTAGTTCCCGTCGATCTCAAAGACCGTTGCCTGGAGTTTTTTCATCCGCGGGGGCATGGTGAAGAGCGTTGTCCAGGTGCCCGTGGAACTCTCTGAGGCGATACGCCCGGCTGCCTCTTCGTGGCTGATGCCTGAAGCCGGTTCGAAATAAAAGAGGCAGATGAGTTCATCCTTTGCAGGAGTATACCCGAGATTTACAAATTCCCTGTACCAGTCAATTGCCATATAAGAACTCCATTAACAATCAAAGGAGAGGATGATTAATAATCTTGCAGGTGTGACAGGGTCATGAACCAACCGATTATCACCTTCCGGCGCACAGCTTCTTGTGACGATTTAAAAAAAATGGTAAGCGGGTTTATCCCCTTTACCGGGATGATGTCCCTTATCACGGTCATGTTATTCCCGCATTTATCAGCAGGTCACTTAGTATGTTGCACACAACCAAAATCCCATGGACCCGGCCGGACCTGGATCTGCCCGATCCAGAGGAGCCGGTCCGTTCCCGGTATGCTCCCGGCGAGATAACGCAACTCTGCGATGCCGCATTAGCCTCTGCCACTGCAGTGCTTGGTGCGATTACCGCGACTGCCCCGGAGGACCGGACCGTTGACAATACTCTGCTCCGGTTCGAACAGGCCATGGGGGATATTTCCGATGCTCTTTTGCCGCTCTCAATGATGGGCTATGTCTGTCCTGATCCGTCCATCTCGGCCGAAGGTTCGGCCTGCGAAGAGAAGACTGCAATCTTTATGGTGGATGTCTACACCCGCCGTGACCTCTATAATGCGATTCATGGCGTAACACTCCGTACGCCGGAGGAGACACGGTTGTACACCAAGACTATTCGTAAATTCGAGAAGAATGGCCTGAATCTTCCTGATGACCGGCTGGTTGAAATCCGGGATATGATGGCAAAACTCTCCCGGCTTGAGACCCGGTTCTCGACAAACTTAAACAACGACACTACTACTCTTGAGTTTACCCCTTGGGAACTCAGTGGCGTGCCGGAGGGTGTCCTTGCCGGGTTTAAGAAAACTGATCACGGTACGTACCTTGTCACGACAAAAACCCCGGATTATTTACCCGTGATGCAGAATGCCGTCAGCAGCGGGACGCGAAAGCGGATGCAGTATGCATTTGTAAACCGGCAGGCTGACGAGAACACTCGGCTTTTGGAGAAAGCCATTGTCCTGCGGGATCAGATTGCCCGGGAGCTCGGGTTTGAAAAGTGGGCGGGTTACCGGATTGACGGGCGGATGGCAGGTAAACCGGAACATGTACTTGCGTTCCTGGCTGCACTCAGAGAGCCGCTGAAGGAGAAGACAAAGGTGGAGATGGCCCATCTCCTTGCGGTAAAGAAGAGACTCGACCCGACCGCAACGGGAGTTGATTCGTGGGATATCCTCTTTCTCAAAGAAAAACTCCGTATTGAAAAATATGCTCTTGATGACGAGACAATCCGACAGTATTTTCCGCTCGATGCAACCCTGCAGGGTATTTTTGACCAGTTCTCCGGCCTGCTCGGGATCCGGTTTTCCGAAGTGAAAGATGTAAACGTCTGGGCAGATGGCGTGAAACTCTACCGGATTGAGAACGCTATTGCAGGAAATACGATTGCGTATCTCTATGCTGACCTCTTCGCCCGCCCGGGAAAATACGGTCACATGATGATGTACCAGTTGAAGGCCGGCCGGGCAGGATCTGGTGGTTCGTACAGCATCCCGGTCTCTTCCCTCATCGGCAATGTGCGGGCCCCGGAAGGGAACAAGCCCTCCCTCCTCTCGCACGATGATCTCGAAGGACTCTTTCATGAACTCGGCCATGCACTCCACCTGAGCCTGACCCGGGCACCGTATGCTACCCTGTCGGGCTACAATGTGGAATGGGACTTTGTCGAGACACCTTCGCAGGCGCTGGAAGAATGGGTATGGCAGCCGCAGGTGCTGGATGCAATCTCCGGCCTGTATACCGATCCCCGGCAGAAACTTCCTGCTGACCTGCGCACCCGGATGATTGAGGCGCGCGATATGGACGCGGGGATGTCGTACTCCCGTATGCTGATGCTCTCGAGCGAGGACATGGTGTTCCATACCGCTCACGGACCTGTGGACGTTACAGGCATATCTGATGCAATGTACGAAGAGCAGATGGGTATTCCTCCCATCGAAGGCGGCCATGAGCCCGCAACGATCGATCACTTCATGGGGGGATATGATGCCGGTTACTACAGTTATCTCTGGTCGAAGGTCTATGCCCTCAATGTCTATGCCCGTTTCGAACGCGATGGCCTGACCAATACCACGACCGGCCAGGATTACCGCCGCTGGATTCTTGAGCCGGGGAATATGCAGGACGGCGATGTGCTGCTCCGGGGATTCCTGGGAAAAGAGCCCGGCATGGATGTCTTCTACGAGCGCCTCCATATTACTGTCCCCGAAAAATAAGCGCAGTACCGGTAATCCAGTCCCCCTATACAGGGAGGGCCGGTAACCCCCCCTCCATTATCCTTATCCGCTCCCCGCACCAATCTCCGGAAAGGAACCCCTATGCTCTACCGAACCGTCCCGAAAACCGGTGATAAACTCTCCATCCTGGGCTTTGGCTACATGCGGCTGCCGAAGAAAGAAGGCGGCGGCATTGATGAAGAGCGGGCAATCAGCCAGCTCCGGTATGCCATCGATCACGGCGTCAACTATGTTGACACTGCGCCCATCTACCATTTCGGGAAGAGCGAACTGATCCTCGGGCGGGCGCTGGATGACGGCTACCGGGAGAAGGTGCGGATCGCAACCAAACTTCCGCCCTGGTCGGTCTTTTCCCGGGCTGACATGGACCGGATCCTGGAAGAGCAACTCAAAAAACTCGACACCGATCATATCGATTACTACCTGCTTCACAGTCTCGGGAAAGAGTCGTGGGACAAACTCCGGCGTCTTGGCGTGCTGGAGTTTCTGGATGCGGCAAAGAAAGACGGCAGGATAAAAAACGCCGGCTTCTCGTTCCACAGCAACATTGCAACGTTTAAGGAGATCATCGATGCGTACGCATGGGATTTCTGCCAGATCCAGTTCAATTATCTCGATGAGCATAACCAGGCAGGCATCGCGGGACTGGAGTACGCGGCTTCAAAAGAGATTGCCGTCATCGTGATGGAACCCCTCCGGGGCGGGAACCTGGCCGGGCATGTGCCGGACGATGTGCAGAAGTGCTTTGATGCTGCGCCGGTCAAGCGGAGTGCTGCGGAGTGGGGGCTGCGCTGGGTCTGGAACCATCCCGCCGTGACGGTCGTCCTCTCGGGCATGAACGAGGAGGCACATATCGAGGAGAACCTCCGGGTGGCAGAGACCGCGTTGCCGGGTTCACTCACGGATGCCGACCTTGCCGTGCTCGAAGAGGCCCGCCAGATCTACCGGGGGTTGATGAAAGTGGACTGCACCGGCTGCCGCTACTGTATGCCCTGTCCCGCTGGAGTCAATATCCCGGAGTGTTTTGCGTTCAACAACAACTCGGCATTCTTCCCCAAAAACCGGGAGAACCGGATGCTGTACATCATCCGCCTTGGCGGGATCATCGGCGATGTCCCCGCGTATGCCGGGTTGTGCAGGCACTGCGGGAAATGCGAACGGATCTGCCCCCAGCATATCCCGATCCAGGAGCGCCTTAAAGAGGTCTCGGAAAAATTTGAGGGCAGGGGAATGGGTGCCCGGCGGTTTTTGATGATGGGTGTTATGGGGGGGTTCCTCCGGCTCCAGAATATTGTGGGGAAT
Organism: Methanomicrobiales archaeon; assembly: GCA_025358115.1. Classification (GTDB taxonomy): domain Archaea; phylum Halobacteriota; class Methanomicrobia; order Methanomicrobiales; family Methanospirillaceae; genus Methanoregula. The sequence goes on from JANYKQ010000014.1 coordinate 44,236, forward strand.
ATTAAGAGGATGGTTTCGGGAAGGAAGTAGGGAAAGGAAGAATTTTTTTTAATGGCAAATTCTGTATTAAAAGGATAAACAGATTCTTACATTATTTTGTAAGATTCACCGTTTTCCAGAACTTTCAGGTTTATTCCTTCTGATTTCATTAAATCTGAACGCAATGTCCCAAAGTGGGAAAAATCATCCACATGAACCGGCAAGGTAAGGGTCGGCTTCAACTCGCTCATAAATTTTTTTAGCATCTCTCTGTTCATGGTAATGGGACCCCCGATTATTTTCAGGTGTGCCTGTCCCATGTTTGGAATGAAGAGATCAATGATCCGGTTATGTAATGCTGCAGGGATCTCCGGAACAAATACCGTGTCTGATGAGACATAGATAGTTTTTGTGTCCTTGTCGTGGCGAATTGTAACAAGGTAGCCATTCACCCCGCCCATGAGTGTTTTTGTTAAAAATGTCGTTCCGTGAACCGCCGGAACCGCTTCGATTTCAATGCGATAATTTTCAATTTCTATCCCTTTTTTCTGATGCCACGTCAGATAACTGATATTGAGGTTTTTGCGATTTTTGAGGAAGGCTGAACAGTTTTTGTGACTCACAACCGATGAGCCATCCTGTATTACCCCCAGACCTTTTTGATCGAGATGGTCAAAATGTCCATGGGTTAACAGCCATATTTTTACGTTGTCAAAGGTTCTCTCATCATAGACGGGTGTTTTTATTCGTTGAGGCATGAGACTTTCGGGGCCATACTTCGTACCTTGGGGAGATAATGCAGGGTCGCATCCGATCTTGAATTTCTTATCTACCTCAAGTACCCATGTGGCATTACCAACCAGCGAAAAATTCAGTTCCATATCAGATTTCCTCTGCTCTGAACGTTTTTTTCTGTCCAGAATTCACCCGCACCATTACATCGTCTATATTCATCAATCCGCCATTTTTGGTTGAAAATTGTTTTTCTTTATCCATTTTGATACCTGCTTTACTTTGTAAACTATATTTCACTGGTAAAGTATTAAAAAAACAAACGAACTAACAACTTACCAAGTTACCCGGAAGTTACCGAGATGTCCGAATCACTCGCAGATATTAAAAAAATCCCCTGCCCTGTCGAGCGCACCGTAACACTCATCGGAAGTAAATGGTGCCTGCTCATCCTGTGGAATATGTATCAGCCCGGACTGCCCGTACGCTACAACCAGCTCTTAAAATCTCTTAAACCAATGAGTTCGAAAACGCTTTCGTCAAAGTTAAAAGATCTTGAAAGTTATCGGATCGTTTCAAAGAGGATTATCGAGTCCAGTCCTCCCGGTGTTGAATATTCACTGACCGAACAGGGACGGGAACTTTCAAAGCTGCTAATCGCGATGGGCGAATGGAGTGAAAAGTGGTATTAATCCGAATAGCGCTTCAGGTTCAGACACCTTGAATACGGGTAATCCCGTTCTGTGAATGAAAAAACGGGATCTCTCTTCGTATTATTTTTTAGCCATTGACAGCGATTCGTTAAAAAAAATTCCATGCTTCTTCATGAGACCCTTATACGCTGCTTGTTATACAATCTCCCGGTAATTTTTTTTTATCGGTGTTATCCGCAGGTAAGGTTATGAGAGATTCTCTTTGGTATGAGAACCGCTACGTAACTTAGTTTCATGCTCTTTATTTGCAGAACGCCAAAATACAACTAAGCCGGTGAATCATGAAATCAACACTCATCCAGTTCCAGAAAGAGATCCGGCACTTCTTTCTTGTATCGCTCCTCAACCTCGTCTTTGCAGCCATTGCCATCGCGATTGGTGTGCAGTATATGGTTACCGCCACGCTAAGTCAGACCGTGGATCCGGTTATCCCCGGGTTTCCGGGGATGCTCGGATTAAGGATCTTCACGGGGGCGATGGCCATGATCTGTTTCGGGCTCGGTATCAGCTGGATTCTCTCAACGGTCAGGATCTTTGAAGGTATCGTCACAATCAAAGAGGATCTTGAAAACGCTGGCAATGCAATCACGGACGAGCGCCTTACCTGCCTTATCGTACGGATGCTCGCCCATTACCGGGATAACTATAGGACCGTCCGGACCATGATCCTTGTCTGCACGCTGGGCGGGGGAGCCTTTTTCGTGCTCGGGATAGCAAACAGTCTCAAAGTCCTCTCTGTCACATCAGGTGGCTTTGCCTTCACGCTCGATAATCTCCTTCTCATCCCGGCCATGCTTTTCACTCTCGGGATCTCACTGGCAAGCCTGCTCTCATCGTATTATTTCCTGAACTTTGCACAGACCTGGGACCGGCGCCTCCAGGAGATCGATGAATCGGAGTGTGCATTAAAAAAGACGCTGGGGCTTGATGAGCCATGAGCGGACGGCGGACCGTGTACGAGATCTACTGGGAGATCCTCGTCTATTGCAGATCCCCGCGTTCGTTTACGGCTATCATCAACCGGTGTGACCTGAACTCAAAGACCGGGCAGGAGTACCTTGAATTCTTGGTGCGGCGGGGATACCTTGTTCCGGTAACGGAGGGGGAGAAGACCAGTTATCATGCGGCCCCGGCAGCGGCAGAGTACATCGCGATCTTTTCCTCGCTGTACCAGAAACTCTTCGATGCCACACCGGAATTCAAGCTGTAGTTATCCCGGGCCGGTTGTCGTGTTCCGGTAATCGTGATGGGGGCTGATGCCCGCAATCCCTCGCATTGGTTCAGGGGCTGGAACGCCAACCCCTCTGGTAAACTTTCACCATCTGGCCGGGCGATTCCCTATTGAGGGGGGGTGGGGGCCTGTCTTGCGGAGGACAGGGGGAGGGGGTGGGTACCCCTCCGGGCACATGAGGGGTCCCCACCCCCCCCTTATGGATAACCAACCGTAAGACCCCCTCTTCGTCGTGACTCCACGCGAACCCTGGGTCGTGTGCGTGCAATCGGAGGGGGGGTGGGAGCCTGTCTTGCTGAGGACAGGGGGGTAGGGGGGGTCCCCCTCTTTTTTGGAGAGGGGAGGGGGTATCTCCCTGTCATGCGGAGGGAGGGGTACCCACCCCCTTTCAGCGGAACCGGTGTCCGGTATTTCCGGATGAGTTCCTGGAGAGGTTACAATCATTTCCGGTGTAGCGCCTGAAGAACTCCTTCTGGGTACACTCATCAAAAAAGAAATGTGAGGTACAGAATCCTAGCTTCGCGATAAAATGGAAGGAAAAATTCCTTTCCCCCACGCATACCTTTTTCCCGTTTCTTTTCGAGACTGAATAGTATGGAGGTGCACGACCGTATCGGGCCCGGCAGGGAATCGCCCGGCATTCCAGAGGAATACGCTGACGAGGCCGGCCTGATCTGTGAGGCTTCCCAGCGTATCCGCACGGCCCGGACCCGGGGGGAACTCGGCCTGATTCTTGCCCATGAAGTCCAGCAGTACTCCCTCTTTGATCTCCAGATCATTGGCGGGCGCCTCTACAATGAGATAGAAAAACTCCCGTCCCCGTACCGCGAGGCGATCCGCCCGTACTTCCACAAGCAGCTCTTCGGGGCGCATCACGAACTCCTGTCCTTTCATAGGCGCGGGGCATTTGACCGGATGAATACGCCCCTTGCCGATCCCGAAACCTTCCTGAAGTTCTGTGATATGCTGCCGGAAGGATGTTTTGCCTGGGATGATGCCAGTGAGCGCAACCCGTACTTCCGGAACCCGAAGAACCGGCTCTTCTATTACCTGATTGCAGCGTTTTCCATGTTTGTACTCGGTGAGCCGGGCCACCCGGTGGGCATGCCATTTCCCGGGGGATTCAAAGTCGAACAGCGCGGCAGGGATTATTACTGCCTGATCCGGGACAAGGAAAAGGAACTCGTCCATTCCATCTGTAATTTCTGCCCGGCAAAACAGTCGGAAGAGTCCTGAATGTAACGATTTACTTATTGCTTTCCTGCCTGCCTTACCGGAAAACGGGTGTTCTCCCAAGAAGGCAGAAATAAAAAGGGTTCCTGCCAGGTTCACGAAGATCAAATACTAAGGTAATTTACCGAGCGGCAAGATACTGAATATACGAGAAGAAACAATGGCTCTTGAAATAACTCCCGTGCAGGATTCCATGGTCGTGGCGATTCCGCGCCGGCTCGATGCAAATAATGCACCTGCTGTTGAAACGGAACTTAAATTGTTACTCAAAACCAATCCGAAAAAAATTATCCTTGACTTTTCTGATACTGATTATCTGGCCAGTGCCGGGTTGCGCGTCATCCTGTTCATAAGCCGTGAATTTATGAAATCCGGGGGCCGGATCGCGCTCATTGAGCTCCACCCCTCGGTCCTAAGGATCTTTGATATGGCAGGTTTTTCCCGGCTCTTTACCATCTGCATATCCCGTGAAGAGGCCTTGAGAAAAATGGTATAAACAAAATGTTTTTTTATTGGTTAACGATCCTGTGCTCTTCGAGTGCCCCGTCATAATAAACCTTGACGGTGATCTCATCGCCTTTTAAAAATCCCCTCAGCCGGTCATCGTACACTTTCTGCACATGGCGGAGGTGGTGGCGGGTGAAATAGTGCTGCATATATTCGAGGAACTCTATCTCCTGCGTGAGAAATGCATTCTCATACTCCTTTGCCTCACGGGCGAGCTTCAGGCTTTCTTCATCAGCTATGGTGGCATCATATTCCCCGTGCTGGTCAAGCCCGGAGAACTGCCGCCAGTCCACCTTACCGTCTTCATCGGGTTCGCGGTGGAGCATATAGGGATAGACCCGGCAGATGGTAAACCGGTCATCATAGATGCGGCATCTGCCATCTTCCAGGAACCAGCAGGACCCGGCCTCATCGTCTTTTGTCCGCAGGGCATACCCGGAGACATAAAATGTCCCGTTCTGGTCGCAGAATTCAGGAGACGGGGCGGGTTCCAGTGCATCGGGATCAATGGCTCTTACTGCCGTCACATCCCGGTCAAGCAGGAATACATGCCCGTTGAATCCCCGGGTGCAGCACTTTGCGCAGGATGTACAGCGAAAACCGATCTCCCGGATAATCTCAGCGAGACGTTCAATGGGATATTCAAAGAGGCCGTTGCGCTCCTGCGTCAGGGAAGCGATACGTAAGGGAATGGGAGTTAAGGAAATAAGGATCACCACACAGGTTTTAAGGGAAACTGTGATGGCAGTGTTTATTGCTCTTTCGAGGGATTTTCGTTCAACAACACCCGGAACCTGCCGGGTATTTTAGCCGGATGGTGTTAGAGTATCCCTTGTAATGTGTAACTGCTGCTGGTGTAACTGTCCGAAAAAATTCCCGTCTTTATCAGACAAGAGAGGAGTCCTTTTTTAGTAGCACTTCACATCCTATCGTAAGGAGCAAAGGATTGTGGAGACCATCATAAAAGTGATATGCTTTTTTCTCGGATTGTTCGTAATAGCAAATGGTATCTGGGTCGCACTCTTGCCACCGCTTGGTGATGAACCTGTGGGGCTGGCAATTATTGCTGTGGGTATTTTTATCCCGATCATGACCATTTCTGTGGCAAAGATGAGTGAACCGCAGTAGGATTATCAGGGAGCAAGAGAATGTGCAGCCGGTAAGGCCCGGTACACCATAAAAAAAATTAATTGTACGTCCTGAACGGGACGTAATCATCGAAGATCTTTACTTTGTCGCCCTGGGGATTGATCGCCCAGACTTCAACCCGGTTAACTTTTCCCATGGTGCTGGTGATGGGCAATGATATCGATTTTCCTTTGTACAGGGGTTTAGTGATGGAGCCGGTCTCTACCACGCCATCGGCACGGGTGATCTTCACATCAAGCTGTGGGACAACATTGAGCCCCTTTCCGCCCGCGCAGGTTACGGTAATCTCTGGATTGATTGCCTCACCATTGCCGGCTACCTGAACCTCAATGCTCCAGGCATCCGGAAGGGTCTGGACAGGCCCGGGTGTCGATGATGCAATGGTAGTTGCTACAGGAGTGGGTGTTGCAGTCGCGATGGTTTCAACAGCGGTAGGAGCCGGTGTTGCAGGGGGTGTTGCAGTCTGGTTGCATCCTGCTGCAAAGAGCAGGAGGATCAGGACAAATAAGAGGGAAAAGACCCATCTGGTGTTCATACAAACACATCTCTTTAAGAAATATTTGAGTGTTATGGGTCTTAAAAAAAACGGGGGCGTTAATAGGCCCGCTTGCCCGCTGCCGGTTCAATCCCGGTGGGCTGGTTGCGGATGGTCCGCTCTTTCATGATGGTGTAGACTTCGTTGGCATGATCCTTGGGAATCTCGACAAACGAGTAGGAGTCGAGGATCCTTATCGCGCCGATCGCTTTTCCGGGAATGCCGGTCTCACCGGCAATCGCACCGACGATATCTTTCGGGGCAACCTTATGCTGCCGGCCGACTGCCAGGAAGAACCTGACCATCCCAACTTCGGCACCGGTGTCGGCAAAGTCTACCTCTTCGCGCTTCTCTGCCGGGGCCTCAAGGCGTTCTTCCATCTGCATCTTTAAGAGCGCTGCGGCGATATCAACCGTGTTGAGATCTCCTTCGGTCTCCTTTTCGATGACACGAACAAAGGTTTCGAGACCTCCTGCCTGGATGGTCTCGCGCACTGCTTCGAGCACTGCCTTGGTCCTGGTTTCTGCCACATCGCTCTGTGAGGGAACGGGCATGCGGGGAATCTGGACCTTTGCATAGTGCTGGATCTCCCGGAGCTTGTTGAAGTCCTTGGGCGAGACGAAGGTGATGGCCTTGCCGCTCTTGCCTGCGCGCCCGGTCCTGCCGATACGGTGGACATAATACTCCACATCCTGCGGGATATCGAAGTTGATGACCATGTCGACATCATCGACATCGATACCACGCGCGGCAACATCGGTTGCAATCAGGATCTCAATTGAGCCTTTCCTGAATCCCTGCATTACACGGTCGCGCTGGGACTGCTTCATGTCGCCGTGCAGTTCTTCGGCACGGTAACCCCTCGCCTTGATCTTGCCGGCGAGTTCTTCAGCCCTGCGCTTGGTGTTGCAGAAGATGATGGACAGGTGGGGATCTGCGATATCGATCAACCTGCAGAGGATATCGATCTTTTCGCGTTCCTTGACTTCGATGTAGCTTTGCTCGATCTGGGGGACGGTGAGTTCAGCGTACTGGACCTTGACAAACTCGGGTTTGTTCATAAACCGCTTCGAGATATCAATGATCGGCTGGGGCAGCGTTGCCGAGAAGAGCAGGGTCTGGCGATCCTGCGGGACTTTCTTTAAGATCAGTTCGATGTCGTCCCGGAATCCCATGTCGAGCATCTGGTCGGCTTCATCGAGTACAACGGTATGGACATCGTGGAGGCTGAGCGTCCTGCGGTCAAGGTGATCCATCACGCGCCCGGGAGTGCCGATGACGATGTGGACACCGGAATGAAGGGCCCGCAGCTGCCGGTCGATGGGCTGGCCGCCATAGACCGGAAGAACGAAGATCTTGGGAAGATGTGCGAGGAGGTGTGAGAATTCCTCAGCGATCTGGATGCAAAGTTCACGCGTGGGGCAGAGCACAATGGCCTGGACTACACGTTTTGATGGATCGATCTTTCCAATAACTGGAATCCCAAATGCGGCAGTTTTGCCGGTCCCGGTCTGTGCCTGGGCGGTAACGTCACGCCCGGCCTGTATGAGAGGAATGGCGAGTGCCTGGATAGGCGAGGGCTCTTCGAAGCCCATATCTTCAATGGCTTTTCCGAGTTCCTTGGATAGTTGGAAGTCGGAGAACTGTATACGAGTATTCATATCGCTCCTCTATTTAGCGTGCAAGCTC
>JANYKQ010000016.1 GCA_025358115.1 Methanomicrobiales archaeon
CCCTTATTCTTCTTTTAGCCATTCTCTTCCTTGCAGCCTGCGGGTGCACGACACCGGCCTGCCCGGCTCAGGCCCCGGCAACACCGGCAATCTCCATGAGGCATGCATCTGCGGTTTGCAGGATCACCTGCTGTTTTTCCCACGGTGCGGTTTTCCCGACCAGCGGGAAATTACCGGGCATCTTCACCACAAATGCTGCATCAAGACCCCTGTCCTGCCGTTTCCGGAGAAGGTCGTTCAGCTGGTGAAGGGCCGATGCTCCGATCCCTCCCAAGGTAACAATCCCGAACACGTACCCTGCACGGGAGAGATTGAGCCTCCTGGCGAATTCGGCAACAATGACCGGTATCCCCGCATCGTAAACAGGGCAGACGATTCCCACGCGGTCTGCCGCCGGGGTGATCTCACCGGGAGTATCCTGCAGCGATGCGATCGGTACGAGCTCACAGTCTCCCAGGAGTGCGGCAATCTTCTTTGCAGCGGCAAGAGAGTTGCCGGTGCCGGTGAAATAATAGATGATGGCCTTCATGGTCTTCCTTTTAGGATTTCCTTTTTAAGGTCCCCGATACTCACGGCCGGGTTCCGGTACCGCTGTCTTTTCTCAGTACTTCGTCCTGCCTGGATCGCTTGTACCGGGCAGAGGTGGATACACCCGCAGCAGAGCTCACAGTGGTGTTTCCAGACCGGCTTTCCCTCCACGAGTTCGATATTTCCTGCCGGGCAGACCGCCGCACAGGTCCCGCATGAGGTGCAGGAGTCACTGACCGAGAATTTCCGGTCATCGTCATGAACATGGGAGGCGAACCGGGAATACATCAGGAAATGTATCAGGTTTGCAAATAACGAAGAAGGCAGTTCCTGTTTCCCGCACCGGGAGATGGTCCCGGTGATTGCCGTGAGCTGCTCATCGGCAATGGCGAGACGTTTTTCCCGTTTTTCCCCGGTCGGAGAACTGTACAGCAGAATATAGTTACCGGGCATCATCACCATGAACCCGGCATCAGCCCGCAACCCTCTCGCTTCCGGAGAATATCGTCGAGCTGGTGCAGGGTCGATGATCCGCCGGATCCGCCCAGCGTGACTACGGAGAAGATGTACTGCGAGCCGGAGAGATCGAGCCGTTGTGCGAACGTGTCCACCATCACCGGCAGACCGGAGAAATAGACCGGACATATGATCCCTACCCGTTCTGCCGCCGGGGTTATGGTGCCCGGGGTATCCTTGAGGGATGCGATCGGCACCAGCTCGCACTCCCCAAGAGCGGCTGCAATCTTCTTTGCAACGGCAAGCGAGTTGCCGGTGCCGGTGAAATAGTAGATGATGCTCTTCATCACTCAGGTCCCGTTGCTTTAATCGAGGCTATCATCGCATTAATCCGTCCGGGATCCCTGACACCGGCCCTGTCGAAAACAAATTCACCGGCAACCGTCACTCCCCGCGCCTCAAGGGCTTTTTTCAGGATCGGCGTGGTCTCGGGCGCATTTTTCCCGCAGGTTGCATAGATGATTGCTCGTTTCCCTTCGCACCCTGCCAGGGCTGCAACTGCTGCATTGATGGCAGGAGTTGCCCTCCCGGCCCAGACCGGCGTGCCGATCACCATGCAGTCATACGATGATACATCGATGATTTCAGGTTCAATACGATCGCACATGCCCTTCATTGCACGATAACAGCCAATCGTGTAGGCGGTGAGCCGGGAGGAATACTCTTTGGATCTCACTTCAATGAGATCACCGTCACAGGCTTTCTGGATCTGCTCTGCTACACCCCGGGTGTTCCCGGAATACGAATGGTAAATAATGCTTGTTTTCATGATCTCACGAACGTCTTTTTTTCCATCAGCGGTTCATTTTTCACCGGTAATTCGGGCGGAAAGGCTGCAGCTATCCGGCCGAGAAGTTCATTTCCCACCGCAGGGTTTCTGGTATCCTCCGGCGTCAGGCAGATCTCTGCCATCACGTCAACTCCCCGATCCGTCAGCGCCTTGTTCAGGAGCGGGAGTGCTTCTCCGGGCTTGTCGCAGCAGGTCACAAAGGTCACGGCCATCTTGCCCTCGCAGCCCCGGAGCGCCTGCACCGCGGCATTGATGGCTGGCGCCGGCTTCCAGGCCCAGACCGGTGTTCCGAAGATGAGCAGGTCGTACTGCGAGACATCGATCTCTTGAGGAACAATCGCATCGCATGCCCCCTTGCGGGACCGCAGGACACCTGTGGTGTACGCGGTAAAAGCCGAGTAATAGTGCTCTGTCTTTACTTCAATGAGATCGCACCCGCTGGAATTCCGGATGCCTTCTGCGATCCCCCGGGTCACACCGGTGTACGAGTAGAAGATCACGCACGCTTTTAAGACCCGCTCGCGGGTTGATTTACGGACCAGTTCCCGGCTGCAGTTCTCCATGACACAGGAGTACATCAGTTCAAAATGTTCCCTGAACTGAACGATCCGCTCGCAGTTGATCGTGTAGTAGACATAGAATCCCTCCCGCCGCGAATCAACAAGCCCTTCACCCTTGAGCGTCTTCAGGTGCTGGGAGACGGCGGGCTGCGAGATGCCAAGCCGGACGGCGAGTTCTCCCACGCCAAGCGTGTTGCTCGTATCGCTGGCAAGAAGGTAGATGATCTGGAGGCGGGTGAGATCGCCCAGCGCCTTGAACGTCCCGGCCATTTGCGGAACAATCTCGCAGAGCTTGTTGCAAACTTTACACTTGTTGCAGGATTCCATGAGTTTCTGTATAAGTGTTTGCTTATACACTTATATGATTTTGGATACCCGCGATTTTGAACGCATGGACCGGAGAAAGAGAGAGAGAAAAAAAATCCGCAAGGTCTATTCAAAAAAACGCTTTTTGGTTTTATGAGTTCCCGCTCTCCTTTTAGCTATGAATTGATACCTGCTCTTTTCCGGGCGAATGAATCATGGAAGAACGAGCCGGCGTAGCGGCTCCATGCAGTCGCTATTATTTTGTCACCGTAACCAAAATAAAGGAATGTTAATAAAACCGGGAATGTATATGATTCCCTATGACAAACAGATTGCCCACTCAGGGAACTGGAATTCAGATCCTCTGTTTTTTAGCCATCCTCTTACTCCTCCTGTCCTGCGGCTGCACGCAACCGTCTGTAAGTCCATCGGCTGCACCGGTAGTAAACGTAACCCAACCCGATACATCGCACATTGTCATAACCTACCCGGGAAGCCCGCAGACAGATAAACTCGTGGAACTGGAGATCACCATCACGGACAGCAGCGGGAAGGTAAAGACCGAAGCCTGGGGTTCACGGCTGGCAACAACGCCGCTCCAGTACGGGAATTCACGCACCATCACCGGATCCTTTGACGGGAAAGACCATGTCTTCATCACCGGCTACTTCTCGGATGGCTCACAAAAACAACTCATCGATACCACCATCTGATCTTTTTATCAATCGCTTTTTATCCATATTTTTTCCCCGTTATCGCGGATCATATACAGGCAGGGAAGTGCTGCACTGCCGGAAGAGTACTTCCATAATCGGGATTATAGTCCGGAAGCGACCACTCTATACTGCATTTATTATCGCTCTATATTTTAAAAAAGGAAATCAACGATGCTGACATTTGACGAGATTATCAAGCTGGCCGGAGATTTGGGACTTGAGTCCTCCCGGGTAGAAGAATTCCGGAAGAAGTACGGCGCCAATGCGATGACTCCCCCGGTCCGGGAACCACTCTGGAAACAATACCTGCAGAATTTTGACGATCCGATCATCAAGATCCTGCTCCTCGCCGTCACGATCTCCCTAGTCGTTTCGCTGGTGCAGGGAAGCGGGTTTCTGGATACCATCGGGATCATCATCGCCATCCTGCTTGCAACCGGTATCGCGTTTTTTAATGAATACCGGAACAGCAAGGAGTTCGACATCCTCAATGCCCACCGGGATGACATGGGGATCAAGGTGATCCGCGACGGGCACCCCACCTCGGTTCCCGCCCGCGACATCGTGGTCGGAGACCTCATCCTGCTCGAAGCCGGCGATGCCATTCCGGCCGACGGGTATCTTTCAGCATCTGATGACCTGTACAGCGACGAGTCAGCCTTCACCGGAGAGAGCGAGCCGGTGAAAAAAGACGTTCAGGCCCAGGTCCTGAAAGGCGCATTTGTGACCGCAGGCAAAGGCCGGATGATCGCAGCAGCTGTCGGCGACTCGGCCCAGATGGGTCTGATCGCTGCATCGCTCGGCATTGATCACGCCACCCAGACTCCACTGGAACAGAAACTCGAAGCGCTTGCCGGCATCATCAGCAAATTCGGGTACGCAATGGCCATACTGATCTTTGGCACCCTCTTCATCCGGGGCCTCATGTTCGGGGAGATCACCGGGCTCAACATCGCGACTGCCAACCACCTCCTGCACTATATCATGCTTGCCGTTGTCATCGTTGTCGCCGCGGTTCCCGAAGGACTCCCGATGAGCGTGGCCCTCTCCCTCTCGCTCGCCATGCGCAAGATGACAAAGGCCAACTGCCTTGTCCGGCGCCTGATCGCTTGCGAAACGATCGGCTCGGCCACAACGGTCTGCACCGACAAGACGGGCACCCTTACCAAGAACCAGATGGAAGTGGTGGCATCGTCCGCCGGAAAACCCGTTCACCCTAACGACCTCCCGGTCACACCGGCCGAATGGATCACCCTGAATGCAGCCGTCAATGGCACTGCCCATCTCGAAGAACGCGAGGGAAAGGTGATCGTGATCGGCAATTCCACCGAAGGTGCCCTGAACCGCTGGCTGCGGGAACAGTCCCTGCATTACCAGCAGCTGCGGGACGAGACCATGGTTGCAAAACAGTATCTCTTTGACGGTAACCGCAAACGGATGTCAACGGTCGTTCACCTGAAAGGGACTCATTACCTGCTCGTCAAGGGTGCACCCGAGATCATCAGCGGGCTCTGCACGGCAACACCCGATCTCTCTGGAGTGAGCGAACTCGCATCACAGGCAATGCGGACCCTTGCCTTTGCCCACAAGGTGATCCTCAATAACGACGAGACCGAGACTGGACTGATCTGGGATGGGTACGTTGGCATCCGCGATCCCCTCAGGGATGATATCGCCGCCTCCGTTGCCAGCTGCCAGAGCGCGGGAATCAGGATCCGCATGGTGACCGGGGACAACCCCGAGACCGCACGGGCCATTGCGAGGGATGCAGGAATCCTGCAACAGGGCACGGTTGTCACCGGCCCGGAGTTCCGGTCACTCTCCCTGGAGGAGCAGGTCACTGCTGCAGTGGGACTCGATGTTATGGCCCGGGCAGAACCCATGGATAAGCTCCTGCTCGTCACGGCTCTCCAGAAGACCGGGGCCGTTGTTGCGGTGACCGGTGACGGGACCAACGATGCTCCCGCCCTTAAGCATGCGGACGTGGGACTCGCGATGGGAATCGCCGGAACCGAAGTTGCCCGGGAGGCCAGCGATATTATCCTGCTCGACGATTCGTTCGGCTCAATCACCAATGCCGTCCTGTGGGGCCGCTCGCTCTACGAGAACATCCAGCGGTTCCTGCTCTTTCAGCTCACGATCAACTTCTCGGCCTGTATTCTTGTCTTCCTCGCGGCAGTCCTGGGCCTCCCGGAACCGCTATCTATTATCCAGATCCTCTGGATCAACATCATCATGGACACGCTCGCTGCCTTTGCCCTCTGCTCGGAAGCCCCGCATCCCGCTCTCATGAACCACCGGCCGATACCCCATGATGCAAAGATCATCACACCGTTCATGTGGATCTCGATCATCGTTACCGGCGCATTCTTCATCATCGGGGGCATACTCCAGATCGCGACCGGGTTCCTGGGCGGTACCACCCCAGCGGAGATCAATACTGTCTTCTTTGCTGCCTTCATCATCGCAGCGGTCTGGAACGGCATCAACTGCCGGGCACTGGACGGAAAGATGCCGGCGTTTTTCAAAGGCAACCCGACATTTTTTATCGTCATGGGGGCAGTTGTGCTTGCCCAGATCCTCATCATCCAGTACGGCGGCCTGGTATTCGGAACCGTCCCGCTCTCTCTCAACCAGTGGATCGTCATCGTCACAGCAACCGCATCGGTGCTGGTCATCGGGCTGGTGCTTCGGGTGCTGCACCCGGTTTTCCAGGCAAAAAAAGCGCTTCCGGAATAATCTCCTCTTTTTTATCAGAGATCATACGCTAAAGACTCTGCAGGTTTCACCATTTTTCAGATATCGCCCTCATGAAGAACAGCATAACTGCCCCGCTGTGTTTATGATACCATACTGCCAATATAATCAGAAATGGATCCCGTTTTCTCCCTCATCGACCTTGTCATCCACTTCGACAAATACCTCCCGGGCATCATCGACACGTACGGGATATGGACCTACCTGATCCTTTTTGTGATCATCTTCTGCGAGACCGGGCTCGTGGTAATGCCTTACCTTCCCGGTGACTCGCTCCTTTTTGTTGCCGGGGCCATGGCTGGTGCCGGCTACCTCAATATCGAGATCCTGCTCATCTCGCTCTTTGTTGCCGCAGTAATCGGGGATACCGTCAACTACTGGATAGGAAATACCACCGGCATGAAACTGCTGGAGAAGAACTACAGCCTTGTCCGCCGCGAACACCTGGAAAAGACCCAGGAATATTTCACCCGCTACGGGGGCATAACGATTGTGATCGCCCGGTTCATTCCCTTCATACGGACATTTGCCCCGTTTCTTGCCGGCGTAGGAAAGATGAGCTACCGCTGGTTTATCACCTACAATGTGATCGGTGCTGCCCTCTGGATACTCGGGTTTACGCTTGCCGGGTTTTTCTTTGGCGGCATCCCCATTGTCCAGCAGAACTTCAACTATATCATCTACGCGATCATCGCACTCTCGCTCTTTGCCGTGGCATCGATCTTTGTGGGGATCTTCCGGGCTGCCCGGTCCTGTACCGTAACCGACAATGCAGAAACAGAAAAGAAAGAATAACCCGCAATTCAGGAAAGCCCGTACCCGTTCAGGGGCAACCGGAAAGACAGGGGTCATAATCTTTTTTTCATTGAAGTTCTATCACCTCAGGTATGGATCAACCTGCCCGCTGTACCAGGTACCTCGGCACGGAGACTATACTCAGCAATGTTACCGGCCGAAAAATCAACAATTACATCCGGAAGCACTGCAGTGAGTACTTTATGATGCCACCAGGTTTTGTATTCCGGGGAATCGCTATTCCGCTGAAATCGCCGATGCTTCTCGGGGTTATCCCGGAGTCCGGAATGATCCTGCTGCCCTGCACAAAACCCTGTTACGGCACCATGCTCTACGAGATAACGGCAGAGACGGAGGATTTTGCATTTATCCGCACTGCACTCGGTGGAAAACACGAAACTAAGGATAGAACACAAAAACCCGGCAAAAAAACCGGACACCTGACTGAAGCCTGAGGCTCTCATCAGGAATCTGCAAACAGGAAATGTGCGGCAGATATTTTAAAATACACATTTTCCGGTAAGGCTGCTTACCTAAAAACAGCCACTATCCGTACATCTATTCCTGAATCCTTACCTTTTTTCAACAGGTTAATCAATCACTCCTCACAGATCACTCATCCGGTAATCATGGTCTTCTCATCCAGGGTAAGCTTAATCCTCATCCTTGCAATCGCGGTGATCTGCTCAGGGTGCATGCAGCCTGCACCGTCCGGTTCGAAAGGGGCCGGCGGTTATAGTGATGTCACCGCCCAGGAAGCACGGTCATTGAAACACGCGAGCGAAGGAAAACTGGTAATCATCGATCTCTCATCCACGTATAACGATGGCCACCTCCCGATGGCCATCAGTATCCCGCTCGACTCGCTGGATACAAAGATCCCGGCACTCGACAAGTCAAGACCGTATCTTGTCTACAGCAACACCGATGACGCCAGCATTGCAGGTGCCACGAAGCTGGTGAATGCCGGGTTCTCCCCGGTATACCGGCTGCAGGGGAATTACGCATCCTGGGTTGCAGCCGGTTACCCGGCAGAGTAATTCCGGTCTCCTTTTTTCCAACCATTTCTTAAAAAAAACCGGCACACCCGGTTGCCCGCACCGCAATCTCCATCAGTCATCACAGATCATCCCTTTGCATGGATGATGCAAAAGAACTGGAGCGGGCAACCTTTGCTGCCGGCTGCTTCTGGGGCATTGAGGCAGCGTTCCGGCAGATCAAGGGAGTTGTGGAGACTGCAGTCGGGTATACCGGGGGGACCGTCCCGGAACCGAACTATAAAAAAGTCTGTTCAGGCCGTACCGGGCATGCCGAAGCGGTGGGAATTGTCTTCGATCCTGCAGTGGTGAGCTATGAAAAACTGCTTGATACCTTCTGGAACATGCACGATCCAACGCAGGTGAACCGTCAGGGACCGGATACCGGGACCAATTACCGGTCAGCTATCTTCTACCATTCCATGGAACAGAAAAAACTGGCCGAAGCCTCCCGGGACCGGCTCGCTGTGTCAGAAAAATACCGGGGGAAAACGATCGCTACAGAGATTGTCCCGGCATCACAGTTCTGGAAAGCAGAAGAGTCTCACCAGCAGTATTACGAGAAATGTAGCCGGGGATACTGCACCAGCCAGAAATACTGGGAGTAAAAACGGGAACTATTAAAGGAATGATGCACCCTGCCACGCTTCTTTTTCAGGGAATTCCATAATTGCAGGGTCGGGAATCGCAATCCTGAGTACCTGACAGGCATGATCCTTTACCCGGAATGCGATTTACGCAATATCAAAACCTCAAATGGGCTGGGCACACAACATCCCTTCACATACCAGCCCTCCGGTTTGTCGCGGTTCAAAAGTTCAAATAAAAAATAAAAAATCAGTGTCCGTGCCTGCCGAGGAAGTACACACCAACACAGATCAGACAGATCGATATGGCCATATACAGTATTTCGAGCGGTGTTTTAATATCGTGATAATTAAGAAGAATCACCTGGAAGAATGTCACAATCAGCACCATGATGATGACTTTGAGGATCTTGTTCTTGAGATCGTCAAGGTTATCAATATCAAGAATGGTCCCGAACCCGCCCTCAGCCCGTGCCACATCAATTTCAGAGATGAAGAGCTCGTAGATACCGAAACTGAAGATCAGGAGTACGAGACCAATCAGGTATAAGTCCACGGCTCCGATGATCCCAATCAGCATATCCACTTTTTCGAACTCGACCGTGTTTTTCACAAATACTGAAAGAACATGGATGATCTCCATCGAGCCGGCAAGGAACAGGACAATAGAGGCAAGTGCGCTGAAGATTACGCCAAGAATTACGATGATCCGGACGTTCCAGAGCGACCATTCGAAGATCTTCTCAATAATGCTCTGTTCAGCAAGAGCTTTTCCGCATTTTGCAGAAGGTTTTGGTGTGTCTTGGTTTTCCATAGGATTTCCCTTTGTAGCTTCAGATATAGTCCGTAATGGGATAACAATATTTGTTGAAGATACGAGATTCACAGGACCCTGGCACCGGATGCCCTTTAAAAGGGTAAACGGATACACCCATTCCCGGACACCACGATAACCCGGAATTACCGGGTAATTACCGGGAAAACAAATGATTCCTGTTCCCCCGGGCATGCTGGAACAAGGAAAAAAAGAAGGGCACGTCTCAGAGAAACAGATTAGAACATCCGCTTCTGCCACATCCAGATGCCAAGACAGAATGAGATCATGCAGGAGATCCCAAAAATGATCTCAAAGGCAAATGGCGCCTCCATCAGGGGGATTCCTTTCACGTTCATGCCAAAAAAACTGGCGATCATGGTCGGCACAGCCAGGATGATCGTCACGGAAGCAAGGAACTTCATCACGATGTTGAGATTGTTTGAGACAATGGTTGCAAATGTCTCGGTCATGCTATTCAAGATGTGGGAATAGATCTGGGACATCTCCATTGCCTGCTTGTTCTCGATGATGACGTCTTCGAGCAGTTCGGCATCCTCTTCATACATCTTCAACGGTTTTGTCCGGAGGATCCGTTCGAGAACCGCCTCGTTGCTCTTGAGCGAAGTCGAGAAGTAGATGAGGCTCTTTTCGAGCTCCATCATCTGGAAGAGTTCCTCATTTTTCATGGAGCGGTGAAGATTGACCTCGATCCGGGAGATCGATTTCTCGATCTGCCGCAGGTGGTGGAGGTAGTTGGAGGCATTCCGGTAAAAGATCTGGAAGAGGAACCGGGTCTTTTTGATCGTATTGAAATGGCGCACCTTGCCGGCAATAAAGTCGTCAAGGATCTGGGTCTGCCGGCTGCAGACCGTGATGATGTGATCATTGGTCATGATGACACCCAGCGGGTGGGTGGTCAGGTTATTGATCTCGGTATTGACATTCGTGACCGGGATATCCATCACGATGAGTGCTACACCCTCGTCGTAGTCAATACGGGGGCGTTCTTCATCATCAAGGGCAGCCTTTAAAAAATCCGGCGGGATGGTACATTTCTGGGTAACGGCGAAGAGTTCCTCTTCGGTGGGGTTGAACAATTGTATCCAGCAGCCGGCCTCGATCTCCTCTGTCTTGTCAGTGACAGCGGGTTCAGAGTCCTTCCGGGTTTTAAAGATCTGCATCAAGGTAGTGGCTCTCCTGGATTTATTGGATGGATTTGCCCCCATCCGGGAGGATTACGGGTACATAAGTACTGATGGTGTTTACCTTCCTACTATTTATAGAAAATTTTTTGCATTGCTTCTGGGGGTGTGCACTCATCAGTTCCCGTTCTTTCCCCCATGACGTTTTCCCCGCAGCAGCCGGTGATATGCAACGGCAAACCGGTGCGCCTCGTCGCGAATCTCCTGCAGGTAACGGAGCGCAACTCCCTTCGGGTCGAGCCGGAGGGGGAGCATCGCGCCAGGCAGATACACCTCTTCCTCGCGCTTGGCAAGCGCAATGATCGGGATCTCCATACTGAGCTCATGCAGGATCCCGAGCGATGCTGATAATTGTCCTTTGCCCCCGTCGATAACAATGAGATCGGGCATATCAGCTCCCTCGTCAGAAAGTCTCTGGTAACGCCTCCTCACCACTTCGGCAATGGATGCAAAATCGTCGATGCCTTCGACAGTCCTGATCTTGAACCGGCGGTAATTTTTCTTGTCCGGGGCCCCGTCACGGAACTGCACCATCGAACCGACCATGGAGGTGCCGGAGAGATGCGAGATGTCGAAACACTCGATCACATGGGGGGTATCGGGCAACTCAAGGGCGGCCTGGAGTTCACCGGTTTTCAGGGCTCCCCGCTGGAAGCTGAGCTCGATGTTCATGTACACAAGATCGAGAAGGGTCTTCTTCTCACCCATCTTTGGGACTGTTACCAGGACTGACCTGCCCCTGCGCTCGGTGAGGTAGTCGCTGAGAGCGGTGTCAACATCATGGGGAAGAATAAGTTCCGTGGGAGGTTGATGATCTGCATAATACTGGACCAGGAATTCCTCGAAAAAATCTTCAACTGCCTCAAAGGAATATTCCTGTTTCTGGGTGAGCGAGCCTTTCCGTACGGCAAAGACAATCAGCGAGACGATCCCGTCAGCAACCGTGTAGGCGATCACATCCTGGTCGCTCTCTTTTGGCCGCTCGACTGACTGCCGCTCCGACAGACGCTCAATCGCCCCGATCTGGTTGCGCAGGGAGAGTGCCTTCTCGTATTCCTGCACCGTGGAGCAGGCTGCCATCTCCTCGCGGAGCTGTTTTATTACTTCGCTCCCCTTTCCCCTGAGCAGGGTCACCGCCCGTTCTACCTGTATACGGTAATCTTCCGGGCTTATTGCACCGATGCAGGGCGCACTGCACGACTGCATGTGATAGCGGAGGCAGGCGCGTTTCGGAAGTTTCCTGCACGAACGAAGGGTGAATGTGCGTTTGATGGTCCGGAGTACCGCATCACGCTCTCCAGATGAGACAAAAGGACCGTAATAGGCGGCTCCCTTGGTTCGCTTGCGGGCGATCCCTATCCGGGGAAACGGTTCATTGCTGATCTCGATGTAGGCGAACCGCTTTGCATCCTTGAGATCGATGTTATATTTTGGCTGGTGCTTTTTTATCAGGTTATTTTCCAGGAGGAATGCTTCCGTTTCTGTGTTTGTGACAACAAAATCGATGGCGGCAATCCGTTCGACCAGTTTCTGCGTCTTGGCATCGTGATCGGTCTTCTGGAAGTAACTCGTCACCCGTTTCCTGAGATCCTTTGCCTTGCCCACGTAGATGATGGTGCCGGCTTCTTCGGAAAAAAGATAGCAGCCGGGGGCGTGAGGCAGATGGGTGATCTCGATCATACGGACATGAGCATGGGTTTGAGGAACTCCCCGGTATAACTCGCCTTCACCTTTGCGACCTGCTCCGGGGTTCCCGTTGCCACGATCTTCCCGCCGCCATCCCCACCTTCAGGACCGATGTCGATGATATGGTCGGCAGACTTGATCACGTCAAGGTTGTGCTCGATCACGACAACCGTGTTACCCTTCTCCACCAGGTCGTCAAGCACCTTTATCAGTTTCTTTGTATCGTCGAAGTGGAGCCCGGTGGTTGGTTCATCGAGCAGGTAGAGTGTCTTGCCGGTCGCCCGCTTGGCGAGTTCCCGGGTGAGCTTGATCCGCTGGGCTTCGCCGCCGGAGAGAGTGGTGGAGCTCTGCCCGAGCTTGATGTAATCGAGCCCCACGCGGGAGAGGGTTTCGAGCTTGGTCCGGATTGAGGGGATGTTGGTGAAGAGAGCGAGGGCTTCTTCCACGCTCATATTCAGGACATCTGCAATCGATTTGCCCTTGTACTTAACCTCAAGGGTCTCGCGGTTGTACCGGGAACCCTTGCACTCCTCGCATTCGATATAGACATCGGGCAGGAAGTTCATCTCGATCCGGATCAGCCCGTCACCCTCACAAGCCTCGCACCGCCCGCCCCGGATGTTGAACGAGAACCGGCCGGGTTTGTATCCCCGCATCTTGGCCTCTTTGGTCTCGGCAAAGACTGTCCGGATCTCGTCAAAGACTTTTGTATAGGTGGCCGGGTTGGACCGGGGGGTTTTTCCTATCGGGGACTGGTCAATGACAATGACCTTGTCGATCTCGGCATCGAAGATGATCTTGTCGTGGAGGCCCGGCTGGTCCCGGGATTCCATGAGGATCTGCATCATGCCCTTGTAGAGCGTCTCGTACACGAGCGTGGACTTCCCGCTGCCGGAGACCCCGGTGATAACCGTGAGCAGGCCGATCGGGAACTTCGCATCGATCTTCTTTAAGTTGTTCTCGCGGCAACCCTTGACCGTGATGAATTTGTCGGATGTGCGGCGGCTTACGGGAATATCGATCTTTTTCGTTCCGGCAAGGTACTGGCCGGTCAGGGACTTCTTGTTCTTCTGGATCTGCGGGGGCGTTCCCTCCGCAACGATTGCTCCCCCATGGAGACCGGCTCCCGGACCCATATCGATCAGGTGATCTGCCGAACGGATCATATCCTCGTCGTGCTCCACGACAATCACGGTATTGCCGAGATCGCGAAGCGTCCTGAGGGTCTCGATCAGTTTCCGGTTGTCCCGCTGGTGGAGACCGATGGAGGGTTCATCGAGCACGTAGAGCACCCCCATCAGGTTCGAACCGATCTGGGTGGCGAGCCGGATACGCTGGGCTTCCCCACCGGACAAAGTGCCGGCATTGCGGGAGAGCGTGAGGTACCCGAGCCCGACTTTTTCCAAAAATTCAATCCGGGAGCGGATCTCCTTGATGATCTGGCGGGCAATCCCGGTCTGTTTTTCCGTAAGCTTGAGCTCGTTGAAGAACACGATGCTGTTGCTGATGGACAGATCTGTCACATCGATGATGGATTTCCCGTTGATCCGGACCGCCAGGACTTTGTCCTTGAGACGCTGGCCTTTGCATGCCGGGCAGTCAAAGATCCGCATATACCCTTCGAGCTCACGTTTCCGCCACTCGGACTGGGTCTGCGAGTACAGCCGGGCCGTCTGGGGGAGAAGACCTTCCCACTCCCCGTTATGGGACCACTGGGCATCCCCGTTCTTCATGCTCATCGCAAAATGCATCCGTTCGGTAGAACCGAACATCAGGGCATTGTATTGTTTCTCGGTGAGATCCTTGATAGGAGTCAATGCATCAAACCCGAAATGCTTTGCCACGGTCGCGAGATACTGCCCACGGAAGCCGTCCATCGGGTTCCGGTAAGGGGCAACGGCCCCGTCAGCAATGCAGCGGGTCTTGTCCGGGATGATTAAGTCCGGGTCGAACTCCATCTTCACCCCAAGACCATGGCAGTCCTCACAGGCCCCGAACGGGCTGTTGAACGAGAACATGCGGGGCTGGAGCTCCTCAAAGGCAAGACCACAGACCGGGCAGGCCATGAGCGAGGAGTAGGTGGACTCTTTTTCATCCTCCCCGGTGACAATAACAAGTCCTTCGGACTTTTTGAGCGCGTTCTCGATCGCTTCAACAAGGCGGGAGCGATCGGTTGACGCGAGCCGGTCGATGACAATCTCGATATCCTGCTTCCTGTACCGGTCGAGATTTATCTCCTCATCGGTCCGTATGATATCGCCGTTCACCCGTACCCGTGCATAACCCTCCTTGTTCAGGTCTTTTAAGAGCTGCTGATAGGTGCCCTTCTTCTGCCGGACAACCGGTGACAGGATCGTAACCTGGCCCGGGTGTTCGGCTGCAATCTGGTCTGCGATCCGGTCGGGGGTCTGGGAGGCGATCGGGATATTATGCTCGGGACAGTATGGGGTCCCGATGCGGGCAAAAAGCAGGCGGAGATAATCATAGATCTCAGTGGTCGTCCCAACCGTGCTGCGGGGATTCTTGCTCGTGGTCTTCTGTTCTATGGAGATGGCGGGGGAGAGCCCTTCAATACTGTCCACATCCGGCTTGTGCATCATGCCGAGAAACTGGCGGGCGTAGGTGGAGAGCGACTCAACATAGCGCCGCTGTCCCTCTGCATAGAGGGTATCGAACGCAAGCGTGGATTTCCCGGAACCGGAAACGCCCGTTATGACAACGAGCTTGTCGCGGGGGATCTCCACGCTGACATTTTTGAGATTGTGCTGGCGGGCACCTTTAATGATAATATTCTTCATTCGTGTGCTGTACGAATCTGCTCAGGAGCTTATCAGCATGAGGGTTGGGGCATGAAAGTGTTACAGAAGTTTCCCGGCCGCCCGGGGGATTGTCACTGCCAGTATCTTATGAAACGAACCGGTACTCTCCTTTCGGCACGGTAATTTCGAACCGCGCTCCCTTGCCCGGTTCGCCGTTTTCACTGATCATGAGCCCGGTGATGGAAAGGGTTTCCCGGGCGAGGAATAATCCAAAACCGGTGTGCTTCCCGTACCCCTGCTTGAATATATGGCTTTTATCCTCGAAGCTGATCCCGACACCATTATCCTCATAGATAAGGTGCAGAACCTCATCATCTGAAATATGGTACGAAAACCGTATTTCGGTTACCTGCATTCCATGCCGCAGGGTATTCTCCAGTAAGGTGTAAATGGTCTTTTCCATGAGGGGATCTGCATAGATCTCAAGATCGCCGAGATTCACAGTAAGGGTGATGGATTCCGGCAGGAGTCCTGTTTTTGCCTTCGTTATCAGCCCCTCAACGTTCTGCCAGGTAGGGGCATTCACACCGATATCCTGGTATGTTTTCGTGAACAGGATCTGGCGTTCAATATTTCTGACTGCCTGTTCAGCCCGGTCAATGAATTCCTGCATCTGCGGATCTGAGGTTGTGGCGCCAAAGAGCGTCAGGTAACCGTTCAGTACGGTGAGCTGGTTCAGGACATCATGGCGCGTTACCGAATTTAAGAGATTGAGCTTGGCATTTGCCCGCTGGTATGCTTCCTGTGCGGTTTTGAGCTCCGCGGTACGGTCCGAGATACGGGTTTCCAGTTCATTGTATAATGTGCGGAGTTCTTCCTGGGCTTTCTTCCGGGCAGTGATATCAGAAATCGATCCTTCGGCTACATCCACGTTATTTTTGAGCCGGGCTGATACTTCACCCCAGAAAACCCTCCCGGTTGCCGGGCTCCGGAACTTCATCTCGTATCCATTGAAAAAACCATCGCGGAATATGATTGCCCGTGCCTCGTCCAGATCGGAACGATCCGCATAATCCTCAAAGATGCTTGCTCCGATGATCTCATCGGGTGAGGAAATACCGAAAAGATCGCATAAATGCTGGTTTCCGGAAACGAGCGTGTTGCTTGTCAGGTTTATCTCAAAAAGAGCTATCCGTGCAGAAATGTAGAGATCGCGGTACTTCCATTCGCTCGCCATGAGAGCTGCCTCGCTCTTACTGATTGTATCGAGCGCTTCCCGCAGTGACGATACCATGTGGTTGATACTCATTTCAAGCACCTGGAATTCTGCTACTTCCGTAGGAGTGATAGTGGAATCGAGATTCCCTTTGGCAATCCGGTCCACATCAGTAACAATCCCGTCGATTGGTTTTAACAGGGAACGGGAGAGGAAAAAGGCTGCACAAAAGCCGACAGCCAACCCTGATAACGCAATTAAGACAATCCGGGGAAACTGGCGGGCAAAAACGGTATCCATTAATGATTTATTGTAGGTAATTTCCACGATCCGGCTTACATCGGATCCATATTCCGGGTTTTTCAGATCGATGAAGAGATAGGTCACGGATCTCCCGGTTGCCGGTTGGTCGATGACCGTTCCTGAGCGGTTGCTGATCACGGCCGAAAGCGTTGCCCGGGTTACCGCATCCGGGACATAGGCTGCATCATCAACCAGGCGTCCCGTCACGTCAAAAATACGGAGGTGTTCAATGGAGGGGTCGTTTGCTGCAATCGTCCGGATAATATTCTTGTAATTTAATGCCGTCCGTTCAGGATTAAACGCACTCCTGCTCAACCCCAGTTCAAGAATATACCGGTGATCCGGACTGGGCATATAGGCATATTTGCGGAGAGGCCCGCTTCCCAGTTCTTCCCTGACAATCCGGTCCGGGAAAAAACCTTCGGAATTCCGGATACGGGTAAGGTAATCATAGAAGTACGGGACGGTTTTGAAATCGATTCCCAGTTCCGGGGAGTACGTAGTATACTCGATGACTCCGGACTCATTGATGACATAGATATCATACTGATCTCCCAGTTCATGCCTGACGGCATTGAGATCCATCTTTGCCGGATTTTCACCCGCACGATGATATTCCTGCATAACACGGTCCAGCCCCTTGCGCATCTCCGCGTTCAGCGAGTTATCAAAAAGGGAAAAACTCGCATCAACAAAACGGATGGTTGCAATGATATTCTGTTCGGTCTGACCCTGGGTGTTCACATAATTATCATCGATCAGATTGCGGGTTGTAGAGAAATTATTCAGGCTCATAAGCCCCACGACAATTACCGTGAGCAGCACCATCGCTAAGAGGAGATAAAAGAAGAACGATCTGCTCCGAGTGGTTTTGGGGGGTCTGGCAGACATCTCAGTAATCCACTGGATGATACTCTCAGGTATGATCTTAAAACGACCTTCTGGAGTGAATTTGTGATATTGGTTCCAAGAATGATAATGTTACCGAAATAATCCTGTAATCAAAAAGGTACGAATAATATAAAATGAGTTTACGTAAAAAAAACTTCTGTTCAACCACCGGGGAATAACCGGAACGTACGGGTTTTTACACTCCAGGCTGAATACATTTTACCCGGTATTTCTGCGTAACATGTTTTTTAAGCGACATTAATTATTTACCATCCCATAATACTAGTGAAAGGAGGGGGCAAACTATGGTAAAAAAAGTGATAATCATCGGTCACCGGCAGCCGGATACAGACTCTATTGCGAGTGTTACCGGATATGCGGCGTTCCTGAACCTGGCTGAACCGGGTCGGTATATCCCTGCCCGATGCGGAGAACTGAATGCAGAGACGTGTTTCGCACTTGAGATGCTCGGTATCAAACCCCCGGTCCTTATTGACAGTATAGAGCCCCGGGTCTCCGATCTGGCGATCCACCGGATCAGCGTTACCCATGATGTACCGACCGCTGATGTTGCTGCTCTCATGGATACCCACGATATAAGGAATGTGCCTATCACCGATGGTGAGGGAAGGCTCATGGGAATTGTGGGGGAGCACGGGCTTGCACAGGCCTATGTCCAGCGCCGGAAGATCGGTGAGCTCGCTATCACACCCCTTCCTCTTGACACCCTTGCCCGGATACTCAGCGCCCGCGTGGTTGTGAGAGCCGCAGAAACACTCGAGGGGAAAGTATCGATCGCTATCGATGCACCCCCGGTCATTTCGAAGAAACTGACAAATAAAGATATTGTTGTGGCAGGAGATAACGAACCGATGCAGTCTGCGCTGATAGCCTCAGGTATTGCGGCACTCATTATTGCAGACAAGGCTCCTGTGAGCGAACAGATCATAAAAGATGCACGGCAGAAAGGGGTCTCGGTGCTGGCAACTGACCTCGATGCATTCGGGGTAGGAACCATGATCAACCTCTCCCTCCCGGCGGGTATGGTGATGGAGACTGACATCCCCCGCCTTTCGCTCGATGATACGCTCGCCCATGCAAAACAGGTTGTGTACTCATCCAAGTTCCGCTCTGCGTGCGTTGTGGAAAAAGACGGGACGTTACGGGGAATCGTTACCCGCACAACCCTCCTCGATGATGTGCACAGGCCGGTCATCCTTCTCGACCACAATGAATTTGCCCAGGCTGTGGAGGGAATTGACACTGCAGAGATTATCGAGATCATCGATCACCACCGGCTCGGGGCCATCTCAACCTTAAAGCCGGTCAGGTTCCTCAATGACCCGGTTGGCTCCACCTCAACGATCATCACAAAAAAATATGCGGACAGTGGCTTATCACCCACGCCGGCGATAGCCGGTATCCTCCTTGCCGGAATACTTTCCGATACCCTGATCCTAAAAATGTCCACTACCACTCCCGAAGATCACAAAATGGTGGCATATCTTTCCGCAATCACCGGTCTCGATCCTGAAGCATTCGGCACAAAACTGCTGGAACGGGGGATGAATATTGAAGGGGCAACCATGGAAGATCTCCTGGTGCGGGACACAAAACGATACGAGCTTTTCGGGAAAAAATTGATCATATCCCAGGTCATGGTACCCTCATTTGCCTACCCTCAGGCACATGCAGAGGAGATCCTGCAGGAGCTTGCACGGTTGCGCCTGCAGCAGGGCACCGACATCTACCTCGGGTTGTTCACCAGCGTCATAGAGAACGGAAGTGAGCTCTTTGCCGCGGCTGACGGGAACATCCTGGCAAAACTGGGGTTAAAAAGCCAGCCGGTTCATCTGGCGAATATGATGTCCCGCAAAAAGGATCTCATCCCCTGGTTTGGGGATAAACTCCGTTCACTGTAATGCAGTAAATTCCTCTTTATCTCCCAACATGGGGGGCAACCCAGGGGAGCATCCCCTTGAAACCCGTTTTTCGGAGTAATAAACGTTCTGAGGAGTATCACATATTGGGGAAGGCCAGAAGCGGCGGGAACAGATGAGCATGCCCCCCCAAGAGCGTCAGAAAAAAGGAGATCTTATGCAAAAAAGATTAACGATCCCTGCCGGCCCTGCGTTCACTGTACGGGATCTCGGCACTCTTTCCCTTTGAAAGTTTCTCCCGTTCACTGTGCGCACTCTCAAAACGTTCGTCAAGCGAGATATCAGCACTTGCCCCCTTTGAGAGTTTCTCCCGTTCACCTCGTGCGCTCCCGAAACGTTCTTCGAGGGGTATCTCCACACTCCTTCCTTTTGAGAGCGGCTCGCGTTCATTCCGGGCCTTCCCGAAACGCTCTTCAAGGGGAATCTCTACACTCCTTCCCATTGAGAGTGGTTCACGCTCTCCACGTGCGCTTTCGAAACGTTCGCTCACCGGGATCTCCGCACTCCTCCCCTTAGAGAGCGGCTCGCGTTCATTCCGGGCCTTCCCAAAGCGTTCTTCAAGGGGGATCTCTACACTCCTTCCCGGGGAAAACGGTCGGTCGCCAGCCTGCGCAGGAGGCCAGCGTTCCTCAAAAGAGATCTCACCACTCCGACGTGACGGGGGCACGGCTCCACGAGATATCTTCTCCCCGGGTGAACCACCTTCGGGAATAAAATCAATTCCCGAATCCGCCATCCTGCCGGAGGCTGCCCGGACATCCTGCCGCTGTGACGGACGCGGGGCTGATCCCCGTCCGCCCGCGGCCCCTGCATCCACAGATACATGCCGCACACCGGTATAGGCATACGGGCTCCGGCTGGTTCCCCCGGAACTGCCGCCACGGATCTTCGCTACCTGTTCCTCTATAACCTCTTCCCGGTCACTGTCGCTCCATTCGGTGAAGATCAGGAACTGCAGGAATGCCTCGGGCTCACGGAAGAGTGAGGCATTGATACCCTTGAACAGGATAGTCCGCTCAACATCGCCAAACCACCCGCCGGTCCGCTCCGTGATCGTGTCGTTGCCGGATTCGAAGACAAAAACCCGCTCAATCTCTCCATTACGCCCCCACCGGGTCTCTGCGATCCCGTTCTGCTCGAACGTGAAGGTCTTTCCCACCTGGCCATATTCACCTCCTTCGCGAACAGTTATCAGCTGGCATCCCTGCTCATAGCGGAATGTCCGCGGGCGGCCCCCAAACGCAAAAGTTTCCTCGAGCATCCCCATCCGGTCAAATACAAAACGCCGGAGGATCCTGTCCGGGCGGGTGGGATCGTGTTCGGTCATCATATCCGATGCAGGATCAAAACGATAGACCCTTTTTACGTTCTTCCTTCCGTCGAGAACCCGCACACCGCCATTGCCGTACTGGTAAAAGCGGGATATCGTATCATTTCTGCGGGTTCCGGCATACTCAGTGATGACTGCATCGGTCATAAGTGCACATTCACTCCGTAAAAGATTCTATATCTGATTCATTTCCGGGGAGAGAAATAGTTTCTTCTCGTTTAAGACAGCCTGCATCAGCCTGCCAGAAAAAAAGAGAGTAAACTTCATTCGCTCGTGCCGCAAATAGCTTAAGTGAAATGTCTGAAGAGATTACGGCACCGGAACCAATCTGTATCAACCCGGTTCCTGAAAGAGCCCTGCATCTTGCAAAGTGGAGCGCACGGTTCTGGGCCTGGCTTGTTGATTTCATCCTCGTTATCCTCTTTTTGAACATCGTTCGGGGTATATTTGAACCATTCTGGAGACTTCCTCTCCTGTGGGATTACAATCACTGGGAGATCTTCGCGATCGGTTTTGAGACAATCTTCTTCTTTTTGTACTGGACCGTGATGGAAGGATTCAGGGGTCAGTCCATAGGCAAGATGGTGATGAATTTAAAAGTGGTAAACCGTGACGGAACAAAAATCCACTATGGTACCGCAGCCATTGAGAGTGTCGGCAAAGCGTTCCTCCTGCCACTTGACTGCCTCATTGCATGGCTCGCCATGCCCAATACAAAACTACGGGTTTTCAACCGGATATCCAATACCATTGTGATCAAGACCGATTATAAAGAACCTGATGGGATCCTGTATATAAAGGAAAAAGAATAATTTTTTCGGGCAGAAATCTGTTTATATCCATGTGCCTCCGGGGTTGAGAGAGCAGACCGTTTTCACACTCCTTTTCAAGTTGCTGAATTCATCTTTTAAAAACAATAAAATGAATAATTAAGACAGGTTTATTGGTTCCGGGGCACCACCCAATCCCAGGCACGTGAACATGGCTGATATCGAATCACTCTACAAAAAAGTGGATGGCGTGATCTTAATCGAGATCAAACTCTCGTCGATCATGCAGCTCTTCAACTCGTTTGATCCAGCCCCGTTCCATGAAAAGGAACTCGATACTGCCGCAGAACACTACATCGTAGATACGGTCAAGGACTTTCCCATAAAAACGATGTTTAAGATCATCATTTACCTGCCAACAGAACTCGCAGAGAGCGAGCAGGCCCAGAAGATCGGACCTGCTATCCAGCATCATTTCGAATACCGGGCTATGGCAGCAGACCGGAAATACCGGTCACATTTCCGGCACGGAAGGAGTACCATGCTGATCGGGCTTTCATTCCTTACCATTGCCCTTGTCGCACGGCAGATGGTGTCGCACCTGAACAATCAGCTGCTGGCACAAATATTTGCTGATGCCCTCCTGATCATCGGCTGGGCAGCCATGTGGGAACCTATAACAGTGATGCTCTACGAGCTCTGGCCGATCCTCCAGACGAAAAAAGTGTACCAGAAGATCAGTGAAATGGAGATCGATATCGTTCCCGCATCTTAAGGATTTGAAGATAATTTGTGGATTTTTTTGAGCCCCGAGACCAGCCTCAGCGTGTCTGGTGATGCCGGAGAGATACAGTTTACAGGAATTTCATTCCCGTGTTTAAGGGCAGATATGATATACCGCACTGCCTCCCCATGCGATGGGCCATACCCGCCCTCAAGAACAACGGCAAGCGCTCCACCCGCTGCATCCTGGATCAGCCGGGTAAGGATCGCAAAATCCTTTGGCTGGACCTGCATCCAGCCCAGCGGATCATCGGAGAGGATATCCTGTCCCGCCAGGATGAAGACCAGATCCGGGTGGTACCGCAGCAGGGCAGGACAGAAGATCTCCGAAAAGATCAGATGGTAATCCCCTATTGCTGCTCCGGCTGCGAGCGGGGCATTGATGGTGTATCCCTGTCCGGTTGAGCACCCCGTCTCCATCACACTGCCGGAATACGGGAAAATTCCTTCCTGGTGGACCGAACAACAGAGCACCCGGTCAGAATCGTAAAAAGCGTTCTGCGTACCGTTTCCATGGTGGACATCCCAGTCAACGATCGCCACCCGGTCAACACTCTCCAGTGCATGCGCAGCAGCGATTGCGGCATTGTTGAGCAGGCAGAACCCCTTTGCCCGGTCACGTTCCGCATGGTGGCCCGGAGGGCGCATGAGAGAGAGGCAGTTCTCCCCATCCAGTGCCCTTTCCCCGGCAGCAACCGCTGCACCGGCTGCATACAACGCGGTATCAAACGAACGCGGGGTAATATATGTGTCCCGGTCAAGATAGCTGACACCAGAAGTGACAGCACACCGCTGTTCGAGCCAGCTGAGATAATGAGGATCATGAATACGTTCCACATCCTTGCGGGAGGCGGGAATTGCAGCACGGAGAGGTAGATCCGGAGGAAGGGCAGATAGCACAGCCGCAAGCCGCGCCTGGCATTCCGGGTGACCCGGCGCATCATGCCAGATAGACCGGGAATCGGTGATTGCTGAGCTGCGTGTCATACAGGCTTCATCCGCATATCAGGAGGGATAATTCACTATTCATTGCTGCCGTAATATCCGTTTTGCTTTTGAACAAGAACGGGATATACATCAGGATGGACAACCGGAAACGGATCGTTTCATCGGCTGGACATCGGATCCTTCCAGTTCTCCCTCAGCAAAATTAAACCGTTCCCGGATAGTCTGCGGCAGTTCCGTTTCATCGATGGGCACAAATCCAAACGTAGCATAAAAACTGACGAGTTCGAGCGTTGCATGCATGAAGAGCGGCTCATGCCCGCAGGCATCGATCAGCGTATGCATTGCGCTGCGTGCATATCCCCACCCCCGGTAATCCTCCGGAACAAATACCCCATCCACTTCAAGACCATCCGGATGCCTCCTGCACCGGGCTGCTGCCGCAAGCGAGCCCTCAACAAAAACCCCGAAGATGCGATCGGTCAGGGCATCACCTTTCTGCTGGTGATATCCTTTCCATACCTGCTCTGCAAGGGAAAACTCCCCGGTCCCGAGCTCCTACACCCTGACACTCAGGCTCACATGCGGGTTGAGCACGAAAAGAGGCCGTCCTGCGTGTGCCATCACCCCTTCAACTACCCGTCCAAGGGGAATATTTTTGCATAATCCGATTGACCGTACCGGGCAATCAGGATCAATGAAACATCCCGTTCATCGGCAACCCTGCTGATCTCATGGGCAGGAGAACCAGTCCGGATAAGAGACTCTGACCTGACCGACAGTGCCTGCAGATCAGCCCTGAACGCCGCAAGCCGTTGCTCTGCGTCCTGTTTACATTCGGGAATGGTATCGGGGGAGGTTGCAGGATCTATCACATGCAGGAGAGTAACCTTCCTGACAACCCCAAGGCATTTTAAGTACCCGATGGTATTATCCGAAGGTTTTGAAAAATCCACGGGACACAGTACGTGGGAAAATATATTCCGGCAGAATTTCTCCAGCTCGGTTTCTCCCGAACGATCCATTCCCCGGAAATGCATGATCAGGATATCATTCCTGGTTCTCCTGATGACCGCATCGGATACTGTGCCGAGAACCAGGTTCCGGAACAGGCTCTGTCCCCTCCCGCCCATCACAATCAGGGAGACGTTCTCATTTTTCGCGGTCCTGACGATGGCACCTGCGGTATCCCCGTCAATACCCTCAACCAGACGGGAGGTAACCGGCACACCGGCCATATGTTCCAGCTCCAGCCGCTTTGCTTCCAGCATTTGCAATACTGCTTCATGAGGAGACCCGGGATGATTAAACAGGGAATGGGACGATGCTGGTACCGGAGATGAGTGAATCACATGCACCAATACGATCTCTTCCATGCCGGGGATCTCCCCAATGCATTCGAGTGTCCTTTCCGCATGCCAGGAAAAATCCGTAGCTATCAGCACTTTTTTGAACATGATCCGTGGATGGCTTTTTTATGCATTTTTCGCATTACCAGACATGAAACTCCTCTTTTGGATCCTGAAAATGGTTAATAAAATAATATTATTCTGCCCGTTTAACCCAGCCTCCAGACAGCCTGCGTTTTCTGGTCAAGGTTGCAGACAACATACGTCTTTTCATTTACCACCGGTGTCGGTACTTCGTATATCAGGTAGCCATCCACGGTATTGCTCACACCGGGCTGGATATACCCGCCACTGCCCCCTTTGCCGATAAGGAAATCATATTGATTCCGGAAAACGCCGGAGATGCTAACATCTGCACCGGGAACCGTCTGGTATGCATACGTCTGGCCATCGATAATTACCATGCACTGGTGGGGTGAGGGGGCATACACGGCGCTGCTCCCGGTGCCGGATGCCCTGATGAATACAAAGAGGAAGGAATTGCCGGGGTGGGGATTTGCAGTATTGTATCCTTTCTGCGTTCTAACAGGGGTCCCGATGCTGCCTGTTCACGCGGGCTGTTCCACGAAGGGGAGTTCCAGGTATAATTCTGCATTGCTTCCGCGCGGTACACGGTCGCCTGCCCGGTCTTGTCTTCAGTACCAAACGGTACCTGCTGGCCAGGTTTCAGGGCTTCGGGATAGGATACCGGAGTGGGTGCCGCGGTTGTAATTACCGGAGTGGTAACCGGAGTGACGGGCGCAGGTACCTGAGGTGCCGGAGAGGTGCACCCGCAGGTAAAAAGCAGCAGCAGGGTGCAGACTGCCAGGAGAACAGGAAACGTTTTCATTCCATTCGCTGGGTTATCCCATGAGATAAAAACATTGGACGGGAGATCGCGAGGGAGGATTAAGAGGGTCTGTTATCCCGGGATGGGGGATATTACCGGGAAGAGGGATTTTTCATGCCCGTGAAGTATGACATTATTTCGAGGTACCAAGGGAAATGGCCATCTGGTCATAACAAGAGGAACAGAGCTGTTTTTTCTTCCGGTCCAGTTCATCCAGGGTATCGGGCTTGAACATCACGCATTCCCGGTTGGAACAATGCCCGAGACCCAGCAGGTGCCCGATCTCGTGCGCACCTTCCTTGATGATGCGGTCCATCAGGTCATCATCACTGCCGGAAAGCCCATAATATTCATTTCCAAGACGGGCCGATGATACCACTGCCACACCGGTAGATTCCCGGGCAAGCCCGAACACAAAACTACTGCCGGTTTTGAACAGGTCCTGGTGAACCACCAGCAGGATCGGATCATCGATCTCATGGCGGTGCTTGTAGGTCTGGATACTGTCAAGAAGGGCCGCTGCATCGATCTGCCTGCGTTCGGTCACATACCCCATCATGCGCACATGGTTTTCAGAAGGAGTGGCAAGTACACCCAGTATTGCAGAAATTTTCCGGGAAACGGGCATCTGGAGCCCGGCCGGGGACTGGGCATCCCAAAAAATATGGACATGCATCGCTATATTCTGTTGGAATGGGCGACTATAAACATATTGAAACCTGCATCGGGAATTATATCGCAGCGCACTATATCCACGCCATCGAAGTAGGGATTGGCAGGAATGAGGATGCGGCTCATATTGTCCGCACTTCCGGCGCGCTGGTTCGCTGCACGGATGTAAAAGCGCTCGATAGTTCCCACGGACTTCCGTTTTCGCGGGATGATATTTTTTCCCCGGATATTTCCCTGTACACGGGTGCAGATGTTATTTACGCGATTCGCCCCGGGGTGGAGATGATCCCGTCCCTGATCGATCTGGCAGGGCGGATCAATGCGGATCTCATCGTGTACCACCTCGGTTTTGAATCCTATGAAAAGGGAGGGGAGATCATCGACTGCGGGGTATTGCTCCACCGGTACCATGCGCATTTAGAAGCCGTCGAACAACGTTGACTGAGTCCGGGCCGGGGATTTCTTCTCTGCCGGAACAGGAGTTGCAACTGGTTTTGGTTCCGGCTCTTTGGCAGGTTCCGGCTCAGGAACCGTTTCAGGCTTAAGTTCAGGTACAGGAGCTGGTTCAGGTACAATTTTTGGTTTCGGTTCGGCAACCGGTTCATATTTTGGCAATTGTTCCTTTCTGGCCTTTTTCTGCGGCTCCTTTGCCTTCTGCTGCTCCTTTTCTTTTTCCTTCTCTTCTTTTTCAATAGATTTTACAATTTCCGAGGCACGGGCCCGGTCATTCAGGAAGAAATTGAGCTGGTCAGCATCGAACAGCATTTCGCGGGTATATGCTGCCGGGTTGTGTTCCACCAGGAGGGAAATGGTACTCAGATACTCTTCGCGCAGGGTACTCTGGGGGATGTACATGCTACCGGCAATTTTGTTGAGCAGGGCGATCCTTATCGCCTTCTGCTTCTTTGCAGTCGACATCTTCTGCCACCGCTCCGGGGGCATGATCCGAGCGTGGATACCTTTCCCTCCGGCAGCATCGGCAACCCCCAGCAGCATGATTGCCGTTGCATAGCGCCAGAGGGTGTGATACTGCCTCCGGTAGGTGTTGCCAAGATACTCATCAGCCCGTGACAGGTGCTGGTATGCCCGCGCAACAGCGGTTGGATCAGCAATCTGGCCGATATTTCCCTCCACCCACTGTTCTATAGTTTCTGGGGTGTCATCAACATCATAGGAGAGGCGCAGCAGTTCCTCATCTGAAGTATTTCCAAACAGGGCAGAAATGAGCGAGAAGATCGAAACCCGTTCATCCTTCTGGGAAGTATGCACCTGCGCATCGTCAATCGTCTCCCTCCCGATCGCTGCAGCATACAGCATATTGACCGCCGACCGGATATCTCCCTCGGCACTGTCAGCGATTGCATGAATCGCTGCTTCACTGCAGCTGATCTTTTCAGCAGAGCAGAGATATTTGAGCCGCGGGGCAATCGACCGCGCAGGAACCGCCTTGAACTGTACGGGTTCGCACCGTACCCGCAGTTCAGAAGAGAGCCCGTACAGGTCATTGGCAATCAGGATGATCGGCTGCTGGGCATTTTTTATACAATCGATTATCGCTTTGGCTCCCCCGCGATCTGAGGTCCCCTGCAGGTTGTCAGCTTCATCGAGTACGATAAGTTTCCGGGAAGCACCCATCAGGCTTGCCGTCTGGCTTCCCGCACCGGCAATGCGCTCAATGACGCCGGCGGTTCTCGTATCACTCGCGTTGAGCTCAATAGACTCCCACTTCATGTCATTTGCCAGCGCGTACGCGCTTGACGTCTTACCGATACCGGGCTTGCCGTAGATCAGGAGAGGTTTGGATTTCCTCGTCCAGTTCTTCGCCCACTCCGCGATCTGCCGTACTGCCGTCCCATTACCGACAATGTCCTGCAATCGTGCGGGGCGGTATTTTTCTGCCCAGTCCATACAGACACGTTGACTGTTTATCAAATAAAATCAATCTCCTGTCTGCTATATTTCTGTCACCAGAGAAAGAACAAATAAATTATCTCTGATGAAACGAAATGAGGATGTAAGCAATAATTTTTTAGCGAATTTCAGGTGATGCCGTGACCCAAAACTGCTCAACAGAGACGATTGCAAAGGTAGTCCGGGAATATGAGGGTGTCCGGCGCAAGCATACCATCGGGGAGATGGTCAGGGCATTGAGGATCGATGCCCCGCATGTAGTAGCCTCCTTTGGGGAGGATGCCGCAGTGATAGAACACAATGGCGAAGCGCTGCTCCTTGCTGCAGATGGTATCTGGAGCAAACTCATGGAAGCTGATCCCTACTGGGCGGGATACTGCTCGGTACTGGTCAATATCCATGATATTGCAGCCATGGGCGGTCACCCGATTGCTATGGTCGATATCTTCTCGATAGCCAAGACCACCGTGCAGGAACAGGTGGTAAAAGGCATGCACGACGCATCGGCACAGTTCGGGGTTCCCATCGTAGGCGGGCACCTGCATCCTGATGCCCCCTACAGTGTCATTGATGTCTCGATTCTTGGTTCCGCCAAGCTGGATTCGGTCATCTACAGCCACACGGCACAGGTCGGAGACAGTGTAGTAGCGGCAATCGACATATCAGGCAGGGTCCACCCGTCCTGTGCGCTCAACTGGGACTCGGTCACCATGAAAACCGCAGCGGAAGTCCGGGCGCAGATCTCGATAATGGAGCAGATCGGCAGTAAGCATCTCGTGACCGCGGGCAAGGATATCAGCAACCCCGGTATCATCGGGACGCTGGGAATGTTGCTCGAAGTGAGCGGGAAGGGTGCAGAGATCGAACTGGGCCTGATCCCAAAACCAAATCTCTCGGCAAATAATATTACCTTCGAGCAATGGGTCCGGATGTACCCCGGCATGGGCTTTATCCTGACGGCGAACAAGGCGCATGTAGCGGAAGTCATCCGGCTCTTTGCCAGCGTGGGAATGACGGCACACGAGATAGGCTCAGTCAATGCAACCCGGGAACTGCGGATACGGTACGAGGGCAAGGACACGCAGGTCTTTGATTTCATCAATAATGGTATTATGCACCTGTCCGAAGAGGATGTGGCATGCCAGGGCCGGTAAGGCGCATCGGGATCGGGATTGCTGAAGATCCGGAGAAGGTC
>JANYKQ010000023.1 GCA_025358115.1 Methanomicrobiales archaeon
TTCCCCGAATACAGTCTCTTCCTTCCTCCAGCGACTGGGGCGAAGCGGCAGGCGCGATAAAGCAGCGTATGTGGCGTGGCTCTTAAAAGATCCCTGCGAACTCCTTTGCAGTGTTGCGATCATTGAATGTGCAATGAAAAAGGAAGTTGAACCGTTGATCCCGCTCAAAAAGCCGTATAATGTCCTTGTCCAGCAGGTATTCCTGTATCTGTTCCGGCACGGCCGGGCCAGCAGGCGGCAACTAGCGTCGGTGCTCTCGCATACGGTATTTGCCAATATCAGGCCGGAGATGCTGGAACTGATGATAACCCACCTCATTGAGCAAAGATACCTGACTCCCGATGGCGAGATGGTGATGCTGGGGGAGGCTGCCGAAAGGGAGTTCGGTCGCTCGAACTGGAAGGATCTCTACTCGGTGATCATTGGCGGGGGTGAGTACCGGGCAGTCACACCCGATGGCGAAGTGGTGGGGAAGCTCGATGCACGGTTCGTCAACAGTAAGAATAATGGGGAAATCTCTCTGGGCGGGCGGGGCTGGTCGATAGTCAAGTGCGATGAAGGACACAATCTTGTTGTTGTGGTGCCCTCAAGTTCCTCAACTTCGGGAATTTTCTGGACCGGGAGCGAGAGCGGGTATTCCCCACTCGTCTGCCATCAGGTGCAGGTGATACGTGCCCGGGGAGAGTCCATGCTCCCAATCACTGATGATGACAAAGAGATGCTCCGGACTGCCCTGTCCCGCATTCCGGAGGGTGTCAGAGCAACCGGGCTCCATATCCTTGAACTTAAGGGAGAGAGGGGCTTTAAAGTAACTGTATATTCCTTAAACGGCAGCCGGTTCAACCGGCTCCTGACCCTGCTGCTCCAGCACCGGCTGGGGGGCAAGGTACAGGTACGGTACAATGATTTTGTGCTCAGCATCCTGCGGGCAGGAAAAGAAGGAGCTGGGGAGCGGGTTGCTACTGCGGTACGTGAAGTTCAGAAAATGGGATTTGAAGAGATCGGCTCGCTCCTCCCCCCTCCTTCCACGGATGGGTGGAAATTTGCGCGGGTTCTTCCTGAATCTCCTTTTTGCGATATGGTCCTTTTCGATTACTATCTTGTGGAGGAGTTCCGGGAATCTATTTTGAGGATGACCGTTTCGGTCCTTCTGTTACCCTGCCAGCAGCACCTGCAGGAATCCTGATTTTTCTTGAGCTTTCCTTTCAAAAAATCGCAGCATGAGCGTGTTGAGCGCAGGGCGTTATTTTATTACGGGAGGACAGAAGAGATCTCATTATGAAAAAATGTGTAGTAATTTTCTCTATTACTGTGCTCCTGCTGCTTGTCTGTGGTTGTACCCAGCCTGCACCGGCACAAACAGCAGCAACTCCTGTGCCGACACCAGTACCAACAACCGCCCCGCAGACAACGATTGTTACGCCCCAGGTAATCCAGAAAACCGAGTCAGTGTACCCGACGGTACCAAATGCTGTATCTGATAACACCATACGAATCAACAAAAAGGGATTTGATCCCGCAAGCATAATCGTGAAATCAGGTTCGACTGTCCGGTGGGTAAACGAGGACTCCACCGTTGATCCGGGATTATATAATCCGACGCATCGGATCGAACTGGTAAATATTAAAAATTCTCCACTTCTTTCATCGGGACAGAGCTGGAGCTGGATTTTCAATCAGCCCGGTTCTTATGATTATAATGATATGGTCCATTCAACTACGAAGGGTACGATTATTGTGGTGTGATTATGCTTCAGGATATCAGTTATGCCCTTATTTTCGGAAAGCCCCTTATCCTTTACCTGGGTGTAATGACCCTGTTTGCATTCCTGTTTACTGCAATGATTGCCGTACTGAATTTCAAAGGGATACGCACAATACCGTTCAAATGGCACCCGCGTTGTGCGGCTATCGCGATCTGTCTTGCCCTCATTCACGGGGCACTCGGGATACTGGCGTATTGGTGACACCTGATTAAAACTCAATAAAAAGGGCACAATAAAATGAATGTATGCGGGCGAAATTACATCCCGACAAGGCGGTGAAGTATCGCACCCACAAAAATACCAAACAAAGATGAAGATGTGGATAGCATCCCTAAAAGTATGTATCCGACTATTGCCCCGATCTTTAACGGGGTGTAGGTCCGGTTGAGGTTTAACCTGCGGATAGTGCGAAAGGATTTCGTCTCGGGCGATATCTGCGGTTTGTTCTTCTTGATCCGGATCATGGGGGTTCACCTGATTGCCTGGGTCTGCAATGTTGGTACTCTTTTTTCGGGCCTGTATTTATACTTGTACGGATGGCCTGTATACACCATAATGGGAATATCTGATATAAAAATATTTTCAAATTGTCATCCATTGAATAATAAAAAATTTTGGGTTTTTTTTGAAAATAAGGCTCAAATTACTGCTTATTTTCACTTTCTTCGAATGGACTCTCATCCTACATGAAAATGGCGCTGCAAATCTCATAATCCCGGCTCATTCTTTGTCCCTCTCAGGATCTGAATGGATCCTGAGCTACCTGCGGGAAATTGAAAAAGCGGGAATATTTAAAAAATCCTGTTCAGACGCCGAGGGGGAGATTTGAACTCCCGAGGCGCAGGGCGCCAGTAGCTTTCGAGGCTACCGCCTTCCCGGGCTAGACTACCTCGGCACACAATTCTCTTATTTTTTCCATCAATTGTTCTAATAGTTATC
Source organism: Methanomicrobiales archaeon (assembly GCA_025358115.1). Classification (GTDB taxonomy): domain Archaea; phylum Halobacteriota; class Methanomicrobia; order Methanomicrobiales; family Methanospirillaceae; genus Methanoregula. The sequence goes on from JANYKQ010000023.1 coordinate 2,706, forward strand.
TGAAAACCAGCATAAGTTCTGTTCCCCACTGTTGCATCAGATAAGATGCCCGTCCAATGCAGAGAACTGTTATCATGAGATGTGCGTTCAGGAAGACGTGCAGGAAAAATTATTGGGGAAAGAAATTATAAAAAATTACATCATGCCCGGTGGCATGGCACCCGGTCTTGACTGGGTGATCATCATATCATCTACACGAATGAGCATGACGGCAGTTTCGGATGCGCTCTGGATCGACTGGCGTTTTGACCTGAGTGGTTCTATGACACCTTCTGCGAGCATATCGATGATGGTGCCGTTATAGACATTGAGCCCTGCATTCTTCTTGCCTTTGGAGTGGACATTCTTGAGCTCTACTAATTTATCAATTGGGTTGAAACCTGAGTTTTCAGCAAGTGTGCGGGGAATGGATTCGAATGCCGCTGCATAGGCTTCGATGGCAATCTGGACCCTGCCGCCCATGGTTGCTGCATAGTCCCGAACCTTCATGAGCAGTTCAGTCTCGACTGCCCCACCACCGACTACGTACGTGCCATCTTCCATGGCGTCCATGACCACACGGGTCCCGTCGACCACAGCGCGCTCGAGTTCTTCAAGGAGATAATCGCTGGTACCCCTGAGCAGGATAGTGATTGTTTTGGGATTCTTACATCCGGAGATACGGGTGAGGTTGACATCACTGTCTTCTTCAACAAGCTCTGCAATCCCGAGATCTTTGGATGTCAGGGATTCGGGTTTGTTGAGGATTGTTGCATGCAGTGCCCGTGCAGCGTATTTCATATCTGCTTCAGGAACATCTTCCATGGCAAGGATACCGCTCTTTGCAAGGTAGAACTGAACCGCGTCTGCAATACCCTTCTGGCAGAGGAGGACATTTGCACCGCTGTCGATAACTGCATCTGCAAGTTTCTTGAGTGTCTCTCTCTCCTGCTCGCTGAATGCAGAGATCTGATTGGCGTTCGAGATCTTGATCTTTGCCTTGACCTGTGTCTTGGTGATCTCTAAGGGCGTGGCGATCATGGCGACTTTTGCCTTCACTATCTTACGGGGCATACCGTCATGGACACGGGTCTTGTCAAGGACAACGCCGCGAATCAGTTCAGCATCATCCATTGACTTGCCTTTCTGCTTCTTGATCATTACGTCATCTTCATCAACGAGATACTTCGTACCTGTCTTTTCGGCTACTGCCATGACTGCATCAACTATGATGGCATCGAGCTTGTCTTTTACGCACTCAATCGATTTGCCGGTGATTGCGGTGTCTGCGATCTTCAGGAGGGTCTTTCTGTCTGTCGGGTCGACTTTGTGGGAGAGGCTGTTGACTATCTCGAGCGATTTCTTCATACCAAGGCGGTATCCCTCTGCAATGACAGTTGGGTGAATACCCTGCTCGAGCATGATTTCTGCCTGTTCCATCAGTGCGCCGACAAGGATGATTGCGGTAGTAGTACCGTCGCCGACTTCATCGTCCTGGGTCATTGCAACTTCAATAACCATCTTTGCACCGGGGTGCTGGACGGCAATCTCACTTAAGATAGTCGCGCCATCATTGGTGATCACGATATCCCCCGTTGAACCGACAAGCATCTTGTCCATTCCCCGTGGGCCAAGGGTTGTCCTTACAGCTCCGGCTATTGCCTTTGCTGCGGTAATATTCGAGCGCTGGGCTTCTTTACCGCGATTACGCTCTACATTTTCTTTTAGGATGATAATTGGCTGTCCAGATAGCATAATGGATTCTCCGATGATGTAAAAGGTGGAATTGAACTTCTATATATAATTATTGAGTGCGGGGTCTAAAAAAGTGAAGGATTAGTCAATACGGGATATTTTGAAGAGCGAATAGACAGGTATACCCTCAACATCATTGATACCGCGCTTGTCAAAGATCACGCAGATGGCGACCGGTGTTGCGTTGTGCTTCTTGAGGTATTTTACAACTTCCTTCATGGTGTTTCCTGACGTTATTGTATCGTCAATTATCAGACAACGTCGATCTTTCACTGCTGCAAAATTTCCGCTGATTGAGCCGGTGGGGTCTTTGTTCTGGCTCTGCTTTGCCGGGTAGTATATAGCAAGATCTGCTGCTTCCTGGACTGCAATAAGGGTGGCGAGCGGTATTCCTGAAATTGCTATGCCGACAATAACATCAGCGGCTGGAGATCCAATTTCTATTTCATTCAATGATGGTTCTGACCCTTTTTCGGGATTGCCGGTTTTTTTTCGCCACTCATCAGTCTGTGCCTGGTAGAACCGGCTCAGAAGCATCTTTGCGGCATCATCCAACAGGGGCGCATAACTGGATACCGGTGTCCAGTCAATATGGACATCTTTTGGGGCAGTTGTACCTTTTGCCTGGGTAAGGAGCCATGTCACGGTTTCCATGGACAGTGAGAGCTCATCTGCAATCTGACCCGGACTATGCCCCTCAGCAAGGAGCATCTTAGCTCTGCTAATCAGATCGTCAAGGGAAGACATACCAGAGAGGTTCTCCGGTATCTATTTAAGTTTTCTTTTTATTGCCGAGCCGCAGATAAGGCATTTCCCATCATGATCGAAATACCTGCCACAACCCGTACACCGGTATTTCCAGTGAATCCGTTTTGCTTTCCGCTGGAGGATGGGATGTATCTCAACACCCAGAATGCTGGCAACATTTTGTATTGCAAAGTCGTCAGTATACAGGATAGCATCTGTATCGAGCGCAAGGGCCAGAAGTTCGCAGTCTGTATCAGAGATCACCCCGGCATCCCGGGTTTTTTTTGCAGCTGCTTTCACTTTTTCTATGCTCTCCGGCCCGGGTGACATCACCCGGAGCCCTTCAGCACATAATTTCTCAAATTTTCCCTTTGAACGAATATCCCGCAGTTCATCACATACTGAGGGTGTTGTGAACATCTCTCCCTCTACCGGACACTCTGAAAAAAATACACTTGCATCCAGAATGGATTTCATGGGGTTGCCTGGAATCGTGACGAGATGGCTGCTGAGTCTGTCATCTGCACCCGATTACCGTTTTGTGCGTGTTCGCAGTGCATGAACGATCTGGTCCGCAGCAGATATCTTACTGCATCCGCGTTCGATAGTATCGCTGCAGATAACATCCCGGATTCCTGCTTCTATAAGGCGGACGTAAGCACCTCCCGTCAGTACACCATGTACGCAGGCAGCATGCACATCGTGTGCGCCTTGTCCATAGAGCATGCCTGCAGCAGTAGCAATCGTTCCACCGGTTGAGATAATATCATCAACGATCACCACCGAGCGCGAAACGGCAGACAGTGCTTTGGGTGCCATCGTTACCTGTTCACCGCTCAGACGGGTCTTTTCGAGATGATCATACTCCCATCCCCCTGCAGATGCCACCTCCCCGGCGAATGCCCGTGCGCCTTCATCAGGAGCGAGGATGAGCGGATCTTTCAAATCGAGAGTTTTGATATATGCACCAATATCCTTTGCAAGGGAGATGTTGCGTGCGGGTGCTCCGAAAAACCTGAGCACATCAGGCTCATGGATATTGATGGTAATACATTCAGAAACACCTCTGCTGATCGCCCGGGCAACCGCGCGGGCACTGAGGGGTTCTCCCTTACGAATCTGCCGGTCCTGCCGTGCGTATCCCATATAGGGTATAACAAGCCTGATATCCGAATCCTCACAGGCGTCGATTAAAAGGAGCAGCTGGACAAGGGCATCATTGTCTACTACACTGCTGACAATAACGGTTTCATTATCCAGTTCTCCAGTAACAAGATACAGTTCGCCATCAGGAAAACGGGAATATTTTACATCAACAACTGTGGTTTTTTGCACCCGGGCGAGGCGTGTGGCAAGTATCTGGGATTTTTCAGTGCAGATCACTTTCATGATATCGTATCCTGATCACGGACGAGAAGAATTCCTTATTCTTAATTATGGTCTATTCGTGATAATAAATTCAATTAGATATTGTATTTTTTGGCAATAAATAATCCAAAGCACGCTTAATGGAGGGCACCGCCGTCACCGGTGTGATCAGCTGAAAGTACTTAAACTATCATGGGACAAATTATATGAAAATCTTAAGGTTAAAAAGAGGTCAAAATCGCAATGGAAATATCTGAGCAAATCCCCCCGCAGCAGAATGAAATACCCCCCGCATCGCCCGAAGCGGAGTCCACGGAAAGTGTGGGAGTAACGTCTTCAAAAATTGAAGTACCTGCAAAATTGATCGATCAGGTAATCGGTCAGGAACATGCAGTCGAAGTGATCAAAAAGGCGGCTATTCAGCGAAGGCATGTGATGATGATAGGCAGCCCAGGTACCGGAAAATCGATGCTGGCAAAAGCGATGGCCGAGTTGCTGCCCAAGGAAGAACTTATCGATATTATGGTTTACCCGAATTCTGATGACAACAATAACCCGGTGATCAGGACGGTTGCAGCAGGGCGGGGAAAACAGATTGTGGCAGCCCACAAAGCAGAAGCCAAGAAGAAGATCCAGTTCCGGAATATGCTTCTTTTTCTTGCTATCATTGCTATCGGGGGATATGCGCTTATCACAGGCCAGATCCTTATGGGGCTCATCGCGGTTGCCTTTATTTTTATGGCTTTCCGCTACAGCATTCCCCGGGAAGAGGCGATGGTGCCAAAACTTCTCGTCTCAAATGATACCAAGAGTATCGCCCCCTTTATTGACGCAACCGGCACGCATGCCGGTGCCCTTTTGGGTGATGTGCGTCACGATCCTTTCCAGAGCGGGGGGCTCGAAACCCCGTCCCATGATCGCGTCGAGGCAGGTGCAATTCACCGTTCGAATGGGGGTGTCCTTTTCATCGATGAGATCAACACGTTGGATCCTCACTCCCAGCAGAATCTACTCACCGCACTTCAGGAAGGGGAGTTCCCCATCACTGGCCAGAGTGAACGTTCAAGTGGTGCGATGGTCCGGACCGAACCCGTACCCTGTAAATTCGTGATGGTTGCAGCAGGCAACCTTGATGCGATCCAGGGGATGCACCCGGCCCTCCGTTCCCGTATCCGTGGATATGGGTACGAGGTGTACATGGCAGAGAGCATGGATGACACTCCTGAAAACCGGCAGAAATATGTCCGGTTCATTGCGCAGGAAGTGAAAAATGACGGGAAGATCCCGCATTGCGACCAGAGCGCAATTGATGAAATTATCCGTGAATCCAAGCGTCGGTCGAACCGTAAGGGACACCTCACACTCAAGCTGCGTGATATGGGAGGTCTCATCCGGGTTGCAGGAGACATTGCCCGGCAGGAAGGGGCCACAATCACCACAGCTGCACATGTTATTACGGCCAAGAAAACGGCCCGGTCCATTGAAGATCAGGTATCAGAAGAAGTAACCCGTCACCTTCGCGAGTACGAGATGACAATTGTTGAAGGAACACGTGTTGGGCGCGTGAATGGACTTGCAGTAACGGGAAGTGACGCGGGGTCAGTACTTCCCATCATGGCAGAAGTGACACCTTCTCAAGGTGAGAGCGGGCAGATTATCGCCACAGGTATATCGGGAAGACGTCAGGAATCCTGGTTAAAAGAGGAAGAATCGATTGCACAGCAGTCACTCAAGAATGTCAGTGCACTCATCAAAAAGTTCACCGGCAAGGATATCAAGAACATGGATATCCACATCCAGTTTATTGGTACGTATGGTGCGGAAGGAGATTCCGCATCTATCACCATTGCCACTGCTGTAATCAGCGCGATCGAGGGTATTCCTGTCCGTCAGGATGTCGCAATGACCGGTTCGCTCTCAGTAAGGGGAGATGTCCTCCCGATAGGTGGAGTGACCTATAAGATCGAAGCAGCAGCAAAAGCCGGAATAACAACAGTCCTTATCCCGAGGATGAATCTGGACGATGTACTGATTGAGGAGCGGTATAAATCTTTGGTTACCCTGATTCCGGTGGATACTATTGAAGAGGTCCTCAAGATCGCATTGGTGCCGGAAAATTCGGAGGGTTTCTTAACCAAACTCCGAAAGATGGCTATACGTTCGACTGCAATGATTGCAGAGGTAACAACTGTCAATAACCCGGTGGCATGAACGAACATGCCCGGTATTACTTATTTTGATCTGCGTCATGTAACCGGTCAGATAACTCATATTGACATAGATAATGGTGTTTTTGAATCCGCAGGAACCACATTTTTCAATAAAGCGGTACTTCGGGTCATCAGCAATGCAGGATGGGGGATTCTTCAGATCGATAATTATCAGCCCTGTACTGGTAAGAAATTCGATGACCTGTTACAGAATGCCTGTACGCTCTCAGCGATAACTCAGGAGCAGGTCTGCCTTGCTGATGTTCCCCGAGGCGTGCTTTCTGTTCCTGCCATGAAAGAGGATCCCCGTTCGGTTAGTATTGAGGAGAAATCCGCAATTCTCGCAGAGATTGAGAAAGGGGCAATCCATCCGTCGGTCGTAAACCGGAGAGCAAATTACATCGAGAGGGTTGAGCAGGTGGAATTTTCAGACAGCTCCGGAAATGAATATGCCTACGAGATGTGCCGTTCAGGATTCAATGTGATGGCAGTGGCCTCACAAAACGGCAACACCCAGATGGGATATGAACGGGAGCATTCCATTCACGGGTTCAATCTCCGGCACCATCAAGACCTTGGAAAAAAGGCGGCCGGTATTGCAGTGGACCTTCTTGGTGCTAAAGCAGCCCGCGGGGGAAAGATGAAAGCTATACTCGATCCGGAACTGGCCGGTGTGTTTGCCCATGAAGCGGTGGGTCATGCGAGTGAAGGTGACCTTATTCAGGAAGGCAACTCGGTCCTAAAAGGAAAAACCGGGCTGAAGATTGGAAATGATTTGCTTACGATAGTAGACGATCCAGGCATTCACGAATTCGGGTTCGATCCGGTTGATTCGGAAGGTGTGGCGGTACGACGGACCGAGATAATCAAGAATGGGATTGTGAATGCATTCCTCCATAACCGGGAATCATTGGCAGCAGTAGGGAACGGTGTAGCGGGTCATGCCCGGGGTATGCCGGGAGAACCTCCTCTCGTGCGAATGAGCAATACCTTCATTGAAGCAGGTGATTCAACGGATGACGAGATCTTTGAAGAATGTAAGAACGGCATTTTTCTCAAAGGTTCCCGCGGGGGTCAGGTGGATCCGGGGCGGGGTGTATTCCAGTTCAATGCAGAGTATGGTTATCTCGTTAAAGACGGGGAGTGCACAGGTATGGTGCGGGATGTCTCTATATCAGGGGATATCTTAACAACCCTGCATAATATCGCACTTTGCGGTAAGAACCGGAAGATGAGCCCGGGATACTGCGGGAAAGGCGGGCAGAGTGTGCCGGTGAGTGACGGAGCTCCAACAATTCTCCTGTGCGATGCGGTGGTGGGTGGCAGTGGAATGGATTGATCAGCTAATTCAAAAAGGCTTAAAAAGCGTTGATGAAGTCGAGGTTTTTTACGTTGAGGGAAGGAGCATATCTGCTGATCTGAAGCAGAAGAAGATTAACCTTGCCTCCGCTTCAGAAGACTGCGGGCTTGGCATCCGCACGATCCATAAGGGCAGAATCGGTTCTTCCAGTACGAACGATCCTCTCAAATGGGGTGAATGTCTGGATGCTGCTATCGCAAGCGGCCATCTCGCTACTCCATTACCCTGGGATGGATTGCCAGAAGTACAGGAAGTCTCCCACACTCCGCTCACGTTTGACCCTTTAATGAAGGTTGATCCTGCTTCTGCACTAACCCTTCTCGAACAAATGCTTGCAGGATCAGAAGAACATGCAGCAGAAGTAACTTCCGGATCTGCCGGACTTTCATCGGCAACAGTGACCCTCGCCAATAGCAGAGGCGTGCACTACACGGACAGCCATACGGGCGTCTCACTCTCCTTGGAAGCCATCGACGGACAATCGACCGGTTATGAGTTTGATCACTCCAGTTTCATCAACAAAGTTGATCCGTTCCATGTTGGGGAACGCGCAACGTTCTTTGCCCATCAATCTGCGGGTGGAAAGGAGATCCCTACAGGGAATTATGAGATTCTGCTCTCCCCGCTTGCTTACGCCGAGCTCCTAGGTGGCGTGTTTATTCCTGCCCTGAATGGTCGGAATGTGCATGCAGGGAGATCTAAGTTTGCCCAATCGCTGGGAGAACCTGTTGCCGACCAACGGATCTCGATGTATGATGATCCTTTCCTGCCCGGTGCAAGTGGCAGTGTGAGCTGGGATGCAGAAGGTATGCCCACTCACAGGATTGATTTCATCCAGGATGGAGTGCTGAAAGCCTTTGCTTACGATCTCAAAACAGCCTACCGGTACGGAAAGGTCAGCACGGCGAGTGCAGTTCGGGGAGGGTACGGAGGATCTCCCGGTATTGGCCACCATAATTTTGTCGTTGACGGAGAGCGCAGCAGTGTTGCAGATGAACATGTAGTGTACGTGCATAGTGTTGTCGGGGCTCATACGGCAAATCCGATGAGTGGAGAATTTTCCGTTGAACTTTCCAATGCGTTCTGGATGGATGAAGGGGAGTTCCAGGAACCGATCCGGAGTGCGATGCTCTCGGGGAATGTCTTTTCGCTGCATAATGAGATCATTGGTATAAGTAAAGAATCCCGTTCAATCGGCTCGCTGATTCTGCCTTCGGTAAAGATAAATAAGCAGCGTATCATTGGTAAATAAAGGAAAACAGGATTAATTATGAGCGCAGTACTCATTGCAATTCTTCTCGTAGTGGCAATTGTTGCGATTGTCTACTATCTGGTAAAAAAGTTCATGGTTCTCGTAGTCAACGCCATCCTGGGGATCATCCTGTTATTTATTCTTAATTTCCTGCACGTAATGCAGTGGATGGGAAAACCCGATCTTGGATATGATTTCGCGACAGTACTTATTTCTGCATTAGGCGGACTACCCGGAGTCTGCATCCTTATATTGTTGGATATCTTTGGAATCGCTCTTTAAATCCAATTTTTTTTCTTGATAATTATAAGGAGTGTTTGTGGCCTATCTTTGAATTCCGGATGCCAGGAATTACTAATTTTTACGATTCAAATCGGGATTTGAGTGGTCAGTACAATTTTTTTAAAATACATTTGCTTCTGAATAGACCATGACCTGATCCTGTTCAATCTCGTATGGCTTGATCTCACGGGAGTGGGAAGACATGCGCATCTTGACCACTTCAAGCGCAAGGTGCACATCGGTCAGATCAGAGGGGCGGACATACCTGAGCAGGATTACCGTATCGGATAAGTACTCGATGAGACCATGACGGCTGGAAAACACATTGTCCCTGTGCGTCTCTGATGTCATCATGATCGTGCAGCTCCGATCGCGGAGCCCTTCGATGAATCGGTACATCTCCTGCCTTCTTTCAGAATCGGTATCGAACAGATCTTCAAAGAGGGAGATAGGATCGATCACTACTCTGCTGGCCTTTACTTCTTCGATGAGTTTGGGCAGTTCGTTTTTGATTCGGTTGTTGGCAACATTGAAATCTGTAGGATCGAGTTTGATGACAAAGAGGGATTTATTCAAAAAAGGCGTTATGTCCCATCCCTTCTGCTTCATGTACGCGAGGATTCTTTCTTCGCGCTCCTCAAGACTGATGTAGATGATACGCTCTCCTTTATTCAGTCCGTCCCATACGAATTCCAGGGAAAATGTTGTCTTGCCGGTACCATAGGTGCCGATAATTGCACATATGCTGCCCGGAATAAGCCCCCCGCCCAGCATATCGTCAAGACCAAGGATTCCTACTTTAACCCGTTCAGGACTCATATAACCACCCGGATATTACTCACTTCAAAACCACTGGTAGTTGATATGCGGACAGCAAATTTCACGAGGTCCCGCTCTTCCAGATGTGGCATGACTCCCCTGAACTTTTCAAAATACATCACCCGTTGTCTGCGGGAACCCGTACTCTCCTCCCATTTAAAAAGCATAACCGCATCTGCAATATCTGAAAGCTCTTTTTCCTGAGATGAATTCAGGATACCCGTAGTGAGCAGCAGGTAACAGGTAAGTCCCCGTTCTTTTGACACCCGCTGTAACCCCCTGAAAAACCCGGTAAGGTTTGACCAGGTGACAGGTGTATTGGATTGTGTTGCTATATCGGTGACGGAATCCATGACGATAAGACTTTGCGGTTGTGCAGTATTGATCACATTTGCGAGATGAACAAGAACGTTTTCAGAACCTGCCCGTTTTTGAATTCTTGTAAGAATATCACTGTGGCTGTACCATTCATCCGGAACAACACTGCGGTCAAAATAGAGTTCAGAGAGATCGTCGAACTGGATAGAATCCACGAGCTTGTCGACATTGTCGACATGCAATGAAGAGACAATCTCCCTTTTTACATCATCCTTGAGCCGGGTGAATGTAATATACCGAAGCTCTTCCGGAGCCAGTATGTCCTGTAACGCACCACGGTTTTTTGCATCCAGAAGATTTACCATTGAACTGAAAACAAACTCGTTGCTGCCTGCTCCGAGATCCCCAAGAAAAAGGATGACAGATCCCGGTGGAGCCCCCCCATCAAGAATTGGATCGAGTGATGAGATTCCGGTAGGCATCTTTTTACTGGCTAATTCCTGCATATACCCCCAATCAATAAACAACTTTTCTTCAAAGAAACTGTCATGAGTAGTGTTATAAATATATCTGTTCGTAAAAACATTATCATCAGAATTCATGGGAATACAATACGATCCTGATTTTCCCGGAATGACACATAATTATATAGAATGCTCTCCCGAATTATAGCTCGGGAATAGTAGTAATTTTACGGATGGGGTGCTTGTGCAGTATGGACATTTCTGAATTCTTAAACTCGCTAAAAACCCCTCAGGCAGAGAAAGGGGTACAGGTACCTGTCAAGCAACTTACAGTTCCAGAAAGCTCTGTTATCGGCGGGCATCCAGAAAAGACTCTGGCACCGAAATCCAAAAAACCAGATGCAACCTTCCGCCACTATTTTCATCTTCTGAAAGGGTCCGGGAAATCAGCCATAGAAGAATTTGATTTCGAACGGGACGGGGCGCTGGTTGAAGCAACGATCGATAACTCCTATGAACAACTTGACCAGTACTGGATAGAAAACGGGTGTTCGCTCATCATCATTGCTTTGAATAAAAAGACAAATCAGCCGGAATATCTCCTTTTCGAACCCACCCTGTCCGATTTTGAATATGAGTTGCTGGAGCGTCTTTATGAGGATCTGCGGGATGTCCTGATCCTGACTTCTGACGAGATCAAAAAGGATCGTAAGCGCATCCTTCTCGAAAAGATGCATGGACTTATTGATAATTATGGTCTTACGCTCGAACGCTCTACCCTTTTCAAGCTCCAGTATTTCCTGATCCGGAATTTTATCGGCTGGTCACGTATAGATCCCCTGATGAAGGATCCCAATCTTGAGGATATTTCCTGCGATGGCAACAAAGTCCCGCTCTTTCTCTACCATAGGAACTACAGGAATATCAAGACAAATATCGCTTTTGAATCCGATGTTCTTAACTCCCTGGCAATCACGCTGGCCCAGCGTTCGGGAAAACATATTTCCACGGGCTCTCCGATGATCGATGCAACACTTCCTGATGGCTCACGGCTCCAGTTGACCCTTGGTACCGAAGTGACGACCCGGGGGACATCGTTTACCATACGGAAATTCCGGGAAGAGCCGTTCTCACCGGTAGAACTCATGGAGATTGGCACCTTCAATGCGGATGCGCTCGCGTATTTCTGGCTGGCCATTGAAAACAATAAAAGCCTGATTTTCATTGGTGGAACTGCTTCAGGAAAGACGACCTCGTTAAACGCTGTATCATTGTTTATCCCGCCCGTTGCCAAAGTTGTCAGCATTGAAGATACCCGTGAGATTACATTGTACCATGATAACTGGATTGCGAGTGTCACCCGTGAAGCGCTCTCTGAAGGTGGAAACGCTATCAACATGTTTGACCTGTTGCGGGCTGCAATGCGACAGCGCCCCGAATACATCCTTGTCGGTGAAGTCCGAGGTAGTGAAGCCCAGACTCTTTTCCAGGCAATGAATACCGGCCACACGACGTTCTCGACCATGCACGCAGGGAGTGTCGACGCCGCAATTCACCGTCTTGAGAGCGAGCCATTGAATGTGCCAAGAAACATGGTACAGGCGCTCAATATTATCAGTGTCCAGGGTCTCATCTATCACGGGACAGAACGTGTCCGCCGTGTACAGGAAGTTGTCGAGATCGCCGGTATTGATCCATCAACCGGAAACCTGCGGGTCAACAACGTCTTTGTCTACGATCCTGTGAAGGACAGGTTCAGTTTTACCGGGCGTTCCCAGATCTATTCCGATATTGCGGAAAAACGAGGGTGGACCCGCGAACAGCTCGAGGCCGAGATTGCAATCCGGAAGAATCTCTTGGAAGAGATGAGAAAACAGGGGATTAAGGATTATATTTCGGTTGCAACCCTCTTCCATGCATATCATATTGATGCCAAGGAAGTGCTGGCCCATATTAACGATCTCCGTAAGGTAATCCGATGATTTTCAGGAATTATCTCTGGAAATGGATCCAGCGTGATCCCCTCCGGTATCATAGCCTGCATGCCGATATGATATCCGCACGATCGGGGATTACTCTTGAGCAGTATCTTTGGCGAACCGTTAAAATCGCTTTAATGACGGGTGTGCTTTTTGCCGTTATTGGTTATTTTGTAAGTATTTTTCTTACTCTTCAAGTATATACCGGGCGAGCTGGCATCTACAATGTCTTCAATATCCAGTTGCCGGTCCTGTTCAATGTCGTATACCCGGCGGAATATCTCCAGGCACTCGCGATTATCGTCTCGTTTATCTTCGGCACATTCATGGGATATTCGCTTCTTTTACGGATGCCCGGTATTGAGAAGAACAGCCGCTCGATCAAGATTAACATGACCCTGCATAATGCTGTGGCCTATATGTACGCCATGAGACGTGGGGGAGCCCAGCTGATGACGATCTTCCGGTCTCTCTCTGACCGGGCAAATATTTACGGCGAAGTTGCGCTTGAGTTCCGACAGATTGTGCGGGATGCTGACTTTTTCGGGTATGATGTGGTTACCGCAATACGGCACCTTGCTGAAACAACGCCCTCCGAAAAACTCAAGGATTTTTTAGAAGATCTTCTCTCGGTTATTGAGAGTGGCGGTGATATGGCGGAGTTTCTCTCCACGCGGGTCAGGTTGTACCAGGAAGAAGCACGATTTGAGCAGAAACAGTTTCTCAATGTGCTCTCCATTGTTGCAGAGTCTTATGTGACCCTGTTTGTCGCAGGGCCGCTCTTTTTGATCATCATCATGGTCGTGATGGGTATGATGGGAGGCAGTGCAGTCCTCCAGCTGGCGATGGTAACCTATGCGATCATCCCAATAGGGTCCGTCGTTTTCATCCTCATGATCGACCTCATCTCATTAAAGGCTGAAAAGACCTCCCGCTACGTCAGGACTAAGTGGCTTCATACCTTCGCTGATGTGACTATCTCTAAAAAGGACAATGAGGAACCCCTGTTTGAACAGTTGAAAAAATATGACCAGCTCAGACATATCGTCCATTACATCAGGCATCCGCTTGAGAGTTTTGTCAGTAATGTGAACCAGACGCTCTACGTGACAATACCCATTGCCATCCTGTACGTTGTCATCATGTTGGTGAGTATTCCCCAGTATTCCAAGATGGAGACATTCATCAATGTGGTTGACGATCATTTCGTAATTGCACTGCTCATCATCCTCATTCCGTATGCAATATTTTATGAGATCTGGTCCAGGAAAGTGCTGGGTATCCAGACACTTATTCCTGATTTCCTTGAACGTATGGCGGGCATAAATCAGGTGGGACTCACGATAGCCCAGGCAATTGCCATTATGGTGAACACCAACCTTGGGCTCCTGAGCTACGAGATACGGAGGATCAAGCGGGATATGGAATGGGGTGCAAATTTCACCGAAGCCCTGATGCGGTTCGAAGAACGGGTCAGCACCCCGTCCATTGCACGGACCGTGACCCTCATCACCAAGGCGAGCGAGATGAGCGGACAGATTGGTGTGGTGCTCACTATTGCCTCAAGTGATGCAAAAATGTCGGAAGTGCTTAAAAGAGAACGCCTTGCAGAGATGTTCATCTACACAGCTATTGTATATCTCTCGTTCTTTGTCTTCCTTTTTGTCGTGGGTGTATTAACCACTCAGTTCCTGCCGGTGCTCGCAAAAATTACAACAACAGGACTTCCCTCAACCGGGGCTATGTCCGGTCTCGGTTCAATACCCATCCAGACCATCAACCGGCTCCTCTATCACGCATGTATCATGCAGGCCATCTTCTCTGGTTTGATTGCCGGGCAAATGGGCGAATCGTCTATTGCAGCGGGAGTAAAACATTCCTGCATTCTTCTGATAATTGCGCTCGTTGCTTTCAACGTCGTACTCGTCACGACCTTATGATTAAAAAGGGCAATTTTTTTTTTAGATAGTAATAAATATTGCAGAGAATATGTCCTATTGAGGTGCAAAAAAATGTGTACTGTTGGGGGGGCTCCTACCGGCGATCTGAATTTCGATGACGATCGGGTGAAGGGAAAAAGGTACCGTTGTAATGAATGTGAAGAAAAATTCTCTCATATCAACCCGAATAGAAAACCCGTCTGCCCAAGTTGCGAGTCGGATAATGTTACAGAAATATGATCCACCCTCTGAATGACGAGTTGTTGCTTATCAGGAGTGGGTACTCTTTTTTACTTGTTGCCAAGGTAAATGCCCTCTTTGGATTGTGCATTGAAACAACAACAAAGGAATTTTGTCAGACCGTAGAACCAGCAGATCTCGTTGTTATCTCTGCTCCGGAGGGTGGCGCAATCGAACCTGCCATGATGCTTGTTGAATTTGTCAGAACCTATCGCCTTCCCCTGATCGTTCTCCCAAAAGATCATCCTGGCTCTAAAAGGTTTACGTATCTTGTATCTGTAGCACCGGAGATAATCACCAACTGTTCTATTCAGCGAGGTACACACCCTGAACAAAACCTTGTTTGCTCCAGCGAGGAACTTGCCGGTATAACCCTGAAAGGTACCCGTGAGGGTGTGGAAGTATCTCCGGTTCCTGCAGGTATCACCTTTCAAAAGGTAAAATGCCTGATTAAAACAGAGTTTTCCTGAAATATTCTGGTATTGTTGTTAATTTATAGAATTTGACTTAAGGGATACAATTGCCTGATCGTAAATAACAATACATATATCTCTTTTTTCCCAACTATTGTACTGCCGTGAGAGGAGGGTTGGATGAAGACTGAGGTCCTACAAGACATCAAGAACGCTGAAGAAGAGTACCAATCGATGATCAGCAAGGCCCAGGAAGAGAAGAAGCATAAGCATTCCCAGGCTGAGCTAGAATCTGATAATCTGGTCGCAAAAGCGCAGAGCAATTCTGAACAATACAAAAAGCTGAAACTGGAAGAAGCACGGCACCAGGCGGCACTTAAGCACGCTGAAATTATAAAAAGTGGCAATCAGCGCGCAGCAGCATTGAAAGAGAAAGGCGAGAAGAACCTTTCAAAAGCAGTGCAGCTGCTGGTTTTGCGGTTTAAGGAGCAGCTGCATGTTAGCGCCTAAGCGGATGAGCCGGCTGCTCATTGCCGCTTCCCGGGACCAGATGGCCCCGGTTGTTGCTGAACTCTATCGCCATAACCTGTTTCATATCGAAGAATTCGTTGAAGCGGGGGCAGAGGGTTATGAGGGCTTTAAGATCGGCACGCCTCTTTCAGGAGCAAGTGAAGCATCTGTTGATCTCGTCAAGATACGGGCAATAGAAAATTCCGCTTCTATTCAGGGCGATGACATTGATTCAGCAAAGACCTGCACCCGGGTCGAATTGCAATCCCGGATTGAACGTGAACTCCCGGTCCTTGAAAAAGAAGTTGAGGATCTTACTATCAGACGCTCAAAACTGGAAACCCGGGTAAAGGAGAACGAGCAGAAAATTGCCGAGATCACACCGTTTCTTACCGTACCGGTAGATCTGGATCTGTACCGCGGATATTCGGGATTTGGTGTATTCGCCGGCTATGTTGCACATGAAGTAACACTTTCTGTACCCTGCGAAATGTCGTATTCGCCAGGTAAGGAAAAGAATTTCATTGTTATTGTCGCTCCTGTCGGGCAGCGCAATGAGGTTGAACGGGCATTGCAGGATGCTGCATTCCAGTCTGTCCAGATACCTGAAGAATCAGGGGCTCCTCAGGTAAGAATTGATTATTATTCCGCCGATATCTCCGCAATGAAATCGGAGATTGCCGAAATCCACCAGAAACTGGACGATGTCCGGATGAAACACAGTGGATTTCTGGTTGCCTGTGAGGAATATTTACGGGCTGAAGTGGAGCAGACTGAAGCCCCGCTGCGGTTTGCCACAACAAAACAGACATTTGTTGCAGAAGGCTGGGTCCCGACAGAAAATGTTGATGCCGTAACCGATGCACTTGTCAAGGTAACCAATGGAAAGATCTATGTCACCGTGTTGCCGATCGACTTTGAACATGACAACGTGCCGGTCGAGTACAACAACCCGTCGTTTTCAAAACCCACGCAGGTGCTCATTGACGTGTTCAACCGGCCCCGTTACACCGAGATCGATCCCACCCTGATGGTGTCAATCGTCTTTCCCATCTTCTTTGGGTTGATTCTCGGGGATGTCGGGTATGGTTTGATTCTCCTTGTGATGGCATTCGGGCTCCGGAAGTTCTTCAAAGGCGATGAAGGCCGGCATCTGCTGGATGTACTCAGGAATGCAAGCATATCGACCATCATCTTCGGTCTGCTTTACAGTGAGTTCCTTGGTTTCCCCATCCCGGGATTGAAACCGATCATGTTCTCCCGCCACCTAATGGCAGAAGCTGCTGAGGAAGGCGGTGCAGTAGCAGGTCATGGCCCAATGATTCCGGAACTAATGGTCCTGTCCATCTGGATCGGGATTCTGCATATCTCGCTCGGCCGTATCCTCGGCATGATCAACCACGCACGCCAGGACCATGGAGAGCACAGAACCAAGGCAGTGATGGCCAATTTCGGCTGGCTTGCAGTTATGTGGGGTATCCTGATTGCAATCTGGTCAATTGCCGCATTGCCGCTCATGCCCAACCTGACAGGGCTTCCCAAGATCATTTCCGTGGTAAATGTAGGGGGAATTATCGGAGCAGTGCTTATTGTCGCGGGTATCGTATTCATCGCACGCGACTCGCTGCTTGAGGTTGTCGAAATACCAACGATCATCTCACATGTTTTATCGTACGCCCGTATCGTTGCGGTCGGTTTATCATCAGTAGCTATTGCAATGGTAGTGAATTTCATTGCAATCGGCATGTTCATTGAGCCCCAGTTGAAAAATTTCACCATCTTTAGTATTTTCATCATCATTGCCGGTCTGGTCATCTTCCTTTTAGGACATGCCCTGAACACGGCACTGGGAATCTTAGGTGGAGGGCTCCACTCAATCAGGTTGCATTATGTTGAATTCTTCACCAAGTTCTACAAAGGTGGAGGCGTGAAGTACATTCCGTTCGGAATGAAAAGAAGATTTACGGAGGACTAAATTATGGCAGCAGAATTAGTAGCAGCAGTAGGTGGAATGACCGTTGAACAGATCAATGCATCACAGATGGGAATGAAGGCACTTGGTGCAGGTATCGCAGTCGGTCTGACGGGTATCGGTACGGGTATTGCTGAAATGGGTATCGGTTCAGCCGCAGTCGGTGCAGTTGCCGAGAACAAGGATATGTTCGGTCTTGCACTGCTCTTTACCGTTATCCCGGAAACCATCGTTATCTTCGGTCTTGTCGTCGGTCTCCTTGTGTTGTTCTTATAAGCGGGAGCAGACAATGGGACTGGAAGCCGTTGTAGAAGAGATCAGGGAAAAAGGCAGGCGCGAAGCAGAAAAAGTTCAGGCAGAATCAAAGCAGGACGTTGAGAAGATCCTGGCAGCTGCACACAAGCGGGTTGAAGAAATAAAACTTGCCGCAGAGGCCGAGTCTGTAAAGAAGACCGCCCATATCGTGGGCCAGGATGTTTCTGCAGCAAATCTGCTCGTCAAACGTGAGATCCTGAATTCGCAAAAGGCGCTTTTGGACGAGGTTTACGAAGCGACCCGAAAAGAGATTGCCGGACTCCCTGAAAGCTTCCATCGAGAAGCCATCAAGAAACTCCTCACCGAGGCAAAAAAAGAGATCCCGAAAGGGAAGGTCTACTGTAATGCCCGGGATGCGGCCGCAGTAAAGGCGATTATCGCTGATACCCCCGAATTTGTGGGATTCAAGCTGGGTGATCCGGTCAACATCGATGGCGGGGTCATCATAGAAGGTGAAGGAGCAGCGTTGCAGATTGATTACAGCTATCGCACATTCCTTGCACGGGTCTGGGAATCCGGGTTGAAAGATGCATCTGACATCCTGTTTGTATAGGGAGGGTAAGGTATGGTTGGGGTGAAGAATATCTCAGCACCGTACATTTATGTATGTACCAGGATGCGGGTGAGAAAGGCAAAACTCCTCCCCAAAGAGGAGTATATGCGCATGCTCAATATGAGCCTCCCCGAGATTACCCGTTTCATCGGGGAAACCGAATACAAGCAGGAGATCGATGAGCTGGCCACGACCTTCAAGGGTATTGACCTCATTGAAGTCGCCCTTTCCTGGAACTTAGCCAAGGAATACCAGAAGATTCAGGAGATTACTCCGGGAAACCTCAAACAGTTCACCCAGGCGTATCTCCGTAGGTGGGATATCCAGAATGTTCTGACTATTCTCCGCGGCAAGATGCAGGGCGTCAAGGCCGGCAAGATCAAGGAGATTCTGGTTCCTGCAGGCAGTCTTGACGCCAATGTGCTCGACCGTCTCTTACCCGAAGAGAGTATTGAGCGGATTATCGATTCACTCAAGGGCCACCGGATGTATCCGGTATTAGCCCGTGAGTACCCGGCCGCAAAGGAGATCGGGTCCTTCTCACGCATGGAAAACGAGCTTTACAAGCAGTTCTATGCGGAGATCCTTGCTGAAGGCGAGGGAGGAATCAAGGGGGGCAATCTCTTCCTTGATTTCATCAAGCTCGATATCGATATCAAGAACATCAAGACCCTGTTCCGGCTCCGTGCTGACACCTTTAAAGAGGATGCCCGTGAGATGCATATCATCGGGGGAGCACTTTCGGCAACGGATTTTGCCAATCTGAATAATATCGATGATCAGGGCGAATTCATTGACCAGCTCAAAGCGAAGATCCGCCAGAAGCTACTGCTCTCTCTTCTCGAAGATATGAGGAGTGAAAAAACAATCCGTGATGTTGAAGTACGGCTCACCCGGGTGCAGCTGGAACAGATGGAGCGGATGTCAAAGCGCAATCCCATCTCTATTCATCCGATTCTCGTCTATCTCGAGAAGAAGAAGTACGAGGTGTTCAATCTCCGGGCGCTTGCCAGAGGAAAAGAGTCAAAACTGCCATCTGAGAAGATCGCGGAATACCTGGTGGTGTAAATGGAGATCGCAGTTATAGGCAACAGTGAGTTCATTCTCGGCTTCAGGCTTGCGGGTATCCGCAAGACCTATGCTGCCGAGAACGATGAACAACTCAATGAATACATCACCAGCGTGCTGCAGGATGGCGAGGTTGCTATTCTCGTACTCAACAGCAGCGACATGGAAAAAGTACCCCGCAGGCTTCGTGCAACTCTGGAAAATTCCGTAAAACCGACCGTGATTGCGATCGGTGCCGAGGAAGAAGGGGGCCTGACCATGAGAGAGAGAATCAAGAGATCGGTGGGTGTTGATCTGTGGAAGTAACAACCAAAC
>JANYKQ010000072.1 GCA_025358115.1 Methanomicrobiales archaeon
CAGAGGACGACGCGGTCGCAGGGCTCTGAGGCGAACCGGTAACAGAGGCTGATGCTGACGGTGCCGGGACAGTGGCACTTGTGCTCTGGGGCGAGGTACAACCGGCCGCAAATACCAGTACAATCATCAGGAATGCAAAGAGACCTGTATATCCGTTAATTTTCATGGTGTTCAATATAAAATCGGTACATATAGTTATTACGATTTTTCATTGCATGAGATCTGCCATAAATCTGTCACCCGGCGAGCAGTTGTGTATACTTTCTCCATTGTTTTCTAGATCAATTCTGTCTGAACCGGGCTCATTTGCAACCCGTGCCTGTCGCGGGTATTTACAACCGGTATTTTACAACCGGCATGCCATGGCAGGAGAAAAACTACTTTGTTCCGGAAAGCCAACACTCCCTCACGCACGCACAATTTTCGCGTCCGATAACATTACACGAGGGGTTTTGTGAAGGAAGTCGCTGCAAACTTCAATGCAAAAGTTATAGAGAGCGCGGTGCAGGAGCACTGGCGCACCAATGATACCTACGCAACCGTAAAACAGCACCGCAGTAGCGGCAAACCGTTCTTCTTTGTCGACGGCCCGCCCTACACCACCGGGACCATCCATCTCGGCACTGCTTGGAACAAGATCTTAAAAGACTCGATCCTGCGCTACCACCGGATGAACGGCCGCCATGTAATCGACCGGGCAGGTTACGATATGCACGGCCTGCCCATCGAAGTCAAAGTCGAACAGGCGCTTGGCTTCAAGTCCAAAAAGGATATCGAGAAGTACGGTATCCGGAAGTTCATCGAGCAGTGCCGGGAGTTTGCATTAAAGAACAAACTCCTGATGGACGACCAGTTCATCAACCTCGGAGTCTGGCTCGATTTCCCCGGCGCCTATAAGACCGTCATGCCCGAATACATTGAAGCAGCCTGGTGGACGCTTGCCCGGGCCCAGGACAAAGGCATGCTCGAACGCGGACACCGGGTCGTGAACTGGTGTCCCCGGTGCGAGACGGCAATTGCCGATGCTGAAGTGGAATATGCCGACGAAAGCGACCCCTCGGTTTTCGTCAAGTTCCCCCTTAAGGGTAAGGCAAACGAGTTCCTCGTCATCTGGACAACCACCCCGTGGACCCTGCCGGCCAACGTGGCTGTTGCGATTGCAAAGGATTTCCTGTATGCAAAAGTGCTGGCCAAAAAAGATGACAGGGAGACACTTCTCTGGATCGCCGAGCCGCTCGTAAAGGCAGTTCTCAAGAAGGGCCGCTGCAAGGATTACTCGATTGTCGAGACAAAGAAAGGCACCGAGCTCATCGGGTGGGAATACGAATCCCCGCTCGCGTCCTGCGTGCCGCTCCAGCGCGAGATTGTACACAAAGTTCTTGCAGCGGACTTTGTTGCGCTCGAGAACACCGGCATGGTCCATATCGCACCCGGCCATGGCTGGGACGACTTCGTGCTCGGCACAAAGGAAGGGCTCCCCATAGTCTGCCCCGTTGACGGAGCCGGGAACTTCAAGGAAGAGGCCGGGATCTTTGCCGGCCAGTACGTCCGGGATTCCAATGACAACGTGCTTGATGCGCTTGGTGATCATCTCTTTGCAAAAGAGACCGTCAGCCACCGCTACGGTCACTGCTGGCGCTGCAAGACCCCGATCATCTTCCGGGCCACCTCGCAGTGGTTCTTAAAGATCTCCGAGATGCGGGAACTGATGCTTAAGGAAGTGGAGAAGGTCACCTGGTACCCCGAATGGGCAGGAAGCGCACGGTTCTATGACTGGATCAAGGATGCCCGTGACTGGTGTATCTCGCGCCAGCGCTACTGGGGCATCCCAATTCCGGTCTGGGTCTGCCCGAAGTGCGATGCGTACCGGGTCATCGGAACCATTGCGGAACTCGAAGAGCTCAGCGGGAGACCGCTTGCAGATCCCCACCGCCCCTATGTGGATGATGTAACAATCCCGTGTACCTGTGGCGGCACGATGAAACGGGTCGAGGATATCTTCGATGTCTGGTTCGACTCGGCTGTGGCATCATGGGCCACGATAGGATTCCCCGGAAAGACGCAGGACTTCGATTCACTCTGGCCCGCAGATTTCATCACTGAAGGCCAGGACCAGACCCGGGGCTGGTTCTACTCCCAGCTCGGGGCCAGCACGATTGCGTTTGGCAGGGCGCCCTACAAGAGCGTCTGCATGCACGGGTTTGCCCTCGATGCCGAGGGTAAGAAGATGTCAAAGAGCCTTGGCAACGTGGTCACGCCCGAGGAAGTCATCGCCAAAGTCGGTGTCGATGTGCTCCGGCTCTACATCCTCTCCTCATCCGCCCCGTGGGATGACCTGAAGTTCAACTGGGAAGGCGTTGGCACCGTCAACCGTACGGCCAACATCCTCTGGAACGTGTACCGCTTCCCGGTACCGTACATGATCCTCGACAAGTTCGAGCCGGCAAACAAGGGAGGCGTCTGGGACGATGCTTACATTCGGGCCAACATTTCCCGGATGCCCGACGAGGACCGGTTCATCATCTCCCGGATCAACTCAGTGGCTGCCACGGTCGATGGTGCAATCAGGGAATGCCAGCTCCACCGGGCCACCCGGGAACTGATAAACTTCATATTAGAAGATCTCTCGCGCTGGTATGTGCAGCTCGTCCGGGAACGGATGTGGATCGAAGGTGAATCCGAGAGCAAGCACTTTGCCTACGAGACGATCTATTACGTGATGCGCCAGCTCATCGGGCTGCTTGCCCCGGTCTGCCCGCATATCACCGAAGAGATCTACAGTAACCTGCGGTGCAGGAACGATCCGGTAAGTATCCACCTGCTCGACTGGAACAAAGGCGAGCCTGCACTCGTGAATGCTGAACTCGAACAGGCGGTCGGAATTGTCCGCTCGTTTGATGAGGCGTGCGCCAATGCCCGGCAGGCCGGCAAGCGCAAACTCCGCTGGCCGGTTGCAGAAGTTGTCGTGGTGACGGACTCCGAGCCGGTCCGGGACGCAATCGGTCAGCGCCTCAATGCGGTCTGCAGGGACCGGGCCAATGCCAAGACTGTCCGGGTCGTGATGGGCCGGTGGGAACGGATCGGCTGGAAAGCAGAGCCCATCATGAAGGCGCTCGGGAAAGGATTTGGCAAGAACTCCTTTGCCGTAAAGACACTCATCGAAGCGGCTGATGGCAATATGCTCAAGGCCGAGATCGGTGCCGGGCGGACGGTAAAACTCGGCGAGGGCGACGCAGTCTTCGATATCGGTGCTGATCACGTCACCTTTGCCGAGCAACTTCCACCCGAAGTATTCTCGGCACCGATGCCGGATGCAACGGTGTACGTGGATGTTGCACTGACACCGGAACTCGAATCAGAGGGATATGCCCGCGAAGTGATCCGCAGGATCAACGAGATGCGCAAGCAGCTCGATCTCGCAGTCGAGGATTTCATCATCGCCGATGCAGCGGTTGCAGATGAGCGGATCTGTGCCCTGATTCAGGGAACCTGGCGTACCGGAATTATGGAAGAGGTGCGGGCACGGGAATTATCGATTCACAATACCGGTACTGCGGCAAAAACGTACGAGATGGTCAAAGACTGGGATGTTGAAGGCATTGCAATGACTATCGGGATCTCAAAGACGGAATAAACCCATTCCATCATCTTTTTTTATTGAATATTTCTTCTGGCAAAAAAACAGGAAATTTGTCTGGCAATAGTTTAAGGCCTGCCCGGTTACATGGGGGGCAGATTCTGTACAATGGCCTGGAGGATTGCAATGATGATTTTTAAGAATAGTGCCCAGTCAAACAAAAAACATCACCTCCTTTAACGGGGTAATTTTCAGTGTACTATAACTGCATATAATCTTTTTGATTGGGGGAGCTCAACAGATATTAATTTAAATTATATTTTAAGAAAAAATTTTGCACGGAAATCTCACAGACCTATTCCTGAGGCGATTTATCCTTAAACCAGAAAAATGACCGGAGGGGGACAGGGAAATACTGTTTTTTTCCCGTCATTTAACAGAAATTCTATAACATTAAAAGATGAGGGGAAACCCGTATACCCTTGAAGAGAGAAATTTCCGGAAGAACCGGCATCATCCCGTGAAACTCTTTTGCCCTAAGTCCCGGAACGGTTCCGGAACACACAGGTTTCCTTGTGCAGGTAATGCTTTGCAATGAGACAATAACCCGGGTTCTGCCCGATTATGCATATATACCGGAACAGCCATTTCAACGTACTTTATAGTTGGCGCTGAATGAAATGAATTCTGACACAACTTCAAAAATATCAGATGATACGTGCTGGCTGTACCAGTCGCTGTTCTCGCAGAGCCATATGCCACAGGCAATTTTAGACACCAGCCTCAGAATTCTCGATGTCAACGAAGCATTCTGTACCATTGTCGGATACCCGCGGGATCGCCTCATCTCCCTGGACTTCCGGGATCTTAAAAAGCAGAACCTGCTCGAATATCTTTTTGAGGAGGGCGGGAGTTTCGATGAGGCTAAAAAACAGGGAAAACCGGCGAAATCACATGTGGGCTGGAATGCACCCAACGGGAGACATGTAGTGAACCAGTCGGTCATCCCGGTTCTGGACGGTACAGGTAAAGTCAGTCACTTTTTTATCATCTGCGATGAGGTGACTGAACTCGAAAAAAAGATGGATGAGTTAAAAAAACTCCAGAAACGGTCGGAGATTATTGTCCAGCAAAATCCTCTGCCCATCCTCGTAACCACAAAAAAGCTCAAAGTCGTTGTCACCAATGAGGCATTCCTGAAAATAAGCGGTTACGATGAGAACCATGTGCGTTCCATGACACTCCGCGACTTTAAGGTTCTTGATAAAACAGGGGAAGGGGTGGGTGTTGTTCTCGAAAAAAAGAGACGGGCATTCGGCGAAGTCCGCGTGGAGTTCCCGACCGGGATCAAGTACCTCCAGCAATACAGCATCCCGATTATCAATGAGAAAAATGAGGTCTCCAATGTTTTTATCGTGTATATCGATATCACCGACCTCCGCCACCTGATCCAGGAACTGGATGATTCGATCAGGCAACTCGAGACAAATATTCATGACACCAGTAAGAGCACCACAGAGATCGCACAGGCCGCCGAGAAAGTAGCCTTTGCCACCCAGAAATCAACCAATTCCATAAAGATGGAAACAGAAGTTATCCAAAAGATCGTAAAACAAATCTCCGAACTATCGGCTTCAATCGAAGAGACCGCCGCGACAACACAGGATATCATGCAGCATGCCAACATGGCCGCAAAGGATGGTTCAGATGCAGCCGCTCTTGGAAAGATGGCAACCGAGAAGATGCAGCTCGTAGAGAAGATCTCCCACGAGAGCGTGACCGAGATCACCCGGCTCAACGGGCAGATGAAAGAGATCTCAAAGATTGTCAGGCTGATCTCAGATCTTTCAAGCCAGACAAACCTCCTGGCCCTCAATGCATCGATCGAGGCGGCGCGGGCCGGGGAACATGGTCACGGGTTTGCGGTGGTTGCCGGGGAGGTCAAGGATCTTGCGGGACAGTCGAAGATCGCAACGGGAAATATCGAAGGACTCATCAGGACGGTGCAGCAGAGCAGCGAGCGGACAGCCACGGCAATCCAGGCATCATACCACGAGATAACCGTTGGGATAGAACGCGTCAATAAAACGATCGAGGCACTCAACCGGATCACGACTGAAGCAGATGTTGTTGCACTGGGGATTACCCAGATCACCCGGGCTACCGAAGAACAGGCAGAAGGGACGAACCGGGTTGTACAGGGTATCCAGGATACGGGGAAAACAGCACAGGAAAATCTTGAAAATATCGGGAGTATGGCAGCGCTCGCGGAAGAGACCAGTGCATCAGTCCAGGAGATCGCCAGCGCTTCCTCAGAAGTCGCCAGTCAGGTCAGCCGTATCAAGAGGATGATGGAAAAATTCAATGTTCAGTAAACAACAGCAGGAGGAATTGCTGTCACAAAAAACAACCCGGCCCACAAATCCTGTCCACCTGGTTCCTTAAGCCCGGAAGGATTTGCCGGGTTCTGTCCGGTCCGGGGCATAAGCTAAACAGATCCGACCAGATTTCTCAAGAATACTTTCCCTTCCTCACTCGTGAATAACGGAAGATCCTTGTCCACCGTAACAGCACTCCGTTCGGCAACCACGGTCTCCTGCGTGATCGGGTTGAATCCCTCTTTTTCCGTGAGCTTCTTGTACACCAGCACGCCCCTGCGCTGCCATGCCGGCGTCATCGCGAGATTGAAACCCCGTACATGCATCATCTCGTGAAGCGCTTTTGAGGGCAGACCCTTGAGATGCTCGGCGGCTTTCTTCCCGTTCATCCCTTCTTCGATCAATACCTGCTGGCAGTAGCCATTGATATGGTTGCGCCATGCCTCATTCTGCCTGTTGGCAAGATATTCCATGGCAAATGCAGGCGTTGCCGGGATCACCCGGGCATCGAACGAGAGCAGCGTTGTGCCCCCCAGGGCAAGGGTGAGCGAGCTTGCAGCAAACGATGCCGCCACGGAATCGATCTTCTCGATCCTGCCATTAAACGGGAGCTGGGCGAAATACAGGCTGATCTCATCGGAGAATGTGAACGCAAAATCGGGGTTCAGGCCACTCTCCGACAAGAGCGAGGTGCAGACCGTGATCATCGAGGTGTTAAAAAATTCATCGAATGGTTTCTCGAGACCCAGTGTTTCTGTCAGGCGGTGAAACGACCGCCCGTCAAGCCGGACGAATATGGGAGGGATTGTTGTAAGATTTGAAAATAGTTCCCGGTTTTCCATAAGACGACCGTGATGGATGAGATAAAATATGGGGAGCGGATTTTTCCGCTGTTTTTATTCAGGGAGTTACTCTTCGCCGCTACCCGAGCCGGAGAATGCTCCCGGAAGGTGGCGGATCAGGACAATATCATCGATTGCGCTGATGATCCTGTACGGGATCTTGAGTCCCTTGTAGTTCTTGAGCTCAAAGAGCTGGTCATTGACCTTGCCAACCACGAGGCCTTCCATCTTCTTGCTGTCCACATCAATGACAACGTCCTCAACTTCGCCAACAAACATGCCCTTATCGGTGTAGATCTGGAGTCCGAATAAATCGGTAATCTGGGTTTCCATCGTTATCAGAGAGAGTATATACTTAAGAGTTAAAAAGATAATCCTTTCATATGGACGGATCTTTCAGGATTGGACGCTTATTCAGGATTCCCATCCTGATCCATTATACATTCCTGCTGGTTATCCCGCTCTTTGCCTGGATCATCGGCAGCGAGATTAAGGACACCGCCGGATTACTCGAGACGATATTTTCCATCGCGATCAACACCTCCGTCATTACGAACGGATATATGCCATGGATCCTGGGAGTTATTGTCGCACTCGGGCTCTTTGCCGGCGTGCTTGTACATGAACTTGCTCATTCGGTTGTTGCATTGCATAAAGGGATCGCGATCAATAACATCACGCTGATGATCTTTGGCGGTATCGCGGAGATGGAAGAAGGGACCCCGGACCCCAAAGTCGAGCTCCCGATGGCACTTGTGGGACCCGTTGCAAGTCTCATCCTCGGGATCATCTGCTGCGGGCTTGTCTATGCTGCACCTTCAGTGACGGCAAGCCCGGGTATGCAGGGGGTATGGATCTTTGTTTTTGGCTATCTCGGCCTGCTTAACATCATCCTGTGCGCCTTCAATCTCATCCCGGCATTTCCCATGGACGGGGGCAGGGTGCTCCGGGCATGGCTGGCAACGAGGATGCCGCTCCACCGGGCCACCAAGATTGCCGCTGATATCGGGAAGGGTTTTGCAATCATCTTTGGTATCATCGGGCTTTTCACCTTCTCGCCATTCCTGATATTGATCGCGCTCTTCATCTACATCGGTGCAAACACCGAGTCCACTGCGGTGAAGTACAGCCACCTTTTGCAGAATGTGACGGTGGGTGACATGATGAGCAACCCGGTGATCACCGTTCCGCCAACCATGCCGCTGAGCACGGTCATTGGCATGATGTATTCCAGCAAACATCTCGGGTTTCCCGTAGTTGAGCGCGATACCCTGGTCGGCATGATCACCCTTGCAGATGTGAACCGCACGTCGTCGATTGACCGTGAGGCCATGCAGGTGCGCGATATCATGACCCGGGATTTAATCACGCTCCCTCCGGAAGCTCCGGTGATCGATGCACTCAGGATCATGTCGGCCCAGGATTTAGGCAGGATCCCGGTAGTGCAGGACGGGAAGATCCTCGGGATCGTGACCCGGACTGATATTTTAAAAGTGGCGGAATTAAAGCAGGTTTAGGATCCGGCTGATAATCTTACACGGGAAAAATTTTATTTTTTAATCAGAATTTTTTCTTGTACTCAAACAGTTGATCGATGATCCGGTACTTGTCACCGTTGTAATAATTTGCAATCACTTCGATCCGGTCGGTCATTTTTGTTCCCTGCAGGGTGACGAAACTGCCGATCTGCCGGGGAGAAAAGGTCTGGGTCAGTACCTGCCCGTCGGAGCGTGACAACCGGATCGAGACATCAGAGACACCATGCTGGCCGGCTCCCCCGGTAAAGGTAACCGTCACGAGACCGGTGAGCGGATCGCGTTCAGCCTGATAGGTAACGAGAAGGTTTGCAGGGGGAACCCGGGTAGGTTCCGGAACAAACGAGGCGGATGCTGTATTCTGTGACGGGACAACTGATGGTGTAGTAACAACCGGGGTGGGGCCAGTACTGAGCGGGGAACCACCCTTCCCGCTGCCGGTTGTTCCGGTTCCCGAGAGCGCCGGCAGGAGAACAAAGTATGCAAGGGCCGCAATAATGACAAGGCCAACAACACCGGCGATTACCAGGGTCCGGGTGCGGGATGCCGGCGTTTTTTCCGGGGCATCCTGAACAATTTTCTTCTGTTGTTCCGGTATTTTTTTGTCGGGAGCGCTCTTCGTTTCAGCAGCCACCGGACTGGGCTCAGGAGCCGGTATCTTTACTTCTGCGGGTGCAGGCTCAACGGCCGGGGGTTGTACCACAGGAGGAACCGGGAGATCGACCGGAGCCGGGGCCGGGGGTGCTCCCACCGGTGTCCCGCAGGCCTCGCAGAATTTTACTCCGGATACCAGCGGTGCTCCGCAGTGAACGCAGGCCGGGGATTGTTCAATCTTCGCACCGCAGGATTCACAGAACTTCGTGCCCGAAATAAGCGGACTGCTGCACTTCGGGCAGGTCCCTGGATTGGTTCCTTGTGAAGGGGTCATGGTAATGAAACTCACTCATCGATTATTCGATCTTCATCCTTTTTTAAAATCATTTCTGTTAACCTTGCAATCAAAGGGTGATAGATTTTTTCAGGCAATCCGCGGTTAAGAAGTAAGAAGGTACACTTAAAGGAGAAGAGGAGTTGAAGGGCAGCCTTTGGCAGGGCACGGGTACCTCACCCCACCGCAGATATATTCTGAAGTTACTACAGACCCGCACGGTGCACCCGGTTCTTCCCATCGAAACCCAGAATTATCTGCCAGTCCCATAAGGCATAAGGAATCCATGATACCCAACAACGAGTGGAAAAAAGTTGCCATATCCATACTTGCGGCTGTTGTTTTTACCGCAACCTGTCTCGTCTCCCCTGCGGTCATAGACGGCATGAACGGGGGCTATGCCCTTTCATTCATCTCTTTGTTCCTCGCAGTCTCCAGCGTAGCCGTAGCCCTGCTCTATCTCCACCGGGCCCGGGTGATGGACGGGATCCTTACCGACCCCAACCTTCTCGTACACTGGATCTATGGCGAAGAGATGGCAGGAAAAAGTGTGGAGAGAGAATACCGGGATTATCTCGAACGGAACCGGATAATGTTCATCGTTATCGGCGGAATGCTTGTCCTTGTCTCTCTCTTCTTCATGATCTTTATGGGGGAGGACGGCTTGCTGACCGGCATTTTCCTGCTCGCATTCGCAGGATTCCTTTTCATTGTTTCCCGTGTCGCCCCCTGGCTCGAACGGAGGCGGGCAATGGGGGCATCCCACGACGCGTTCATTGCCCGTTCCGGGATCATCTATGAAGGGGGAGTCTACCCGTTCCGCATGTTCATGGGATCCTGGAACGGGGTTGTTCTCCGGAACGCAAACAAAAAGAGTCCTGCGATCCTTGTCTTCTCATTTTCCCAGATGAACGGCCGCTTCATCATCCAGTCATTTGATATTGTGATTCCCGTCCCTCCCGGGGAGGAGGAAAATGCCGGGCGGATCGTGCGGGAACTGGGAGGAGAGGCGCCGGACACAAAAAGGTAACCAGTCACCATTGTCAAAGAAAAGATCGGTCGTGCACATTGGAGAAGAGTGAGTGATGCACCATCATCAGGAAGAAAAAATTGGCGTATTTAAGGGTAAGTGACACAATAATCGCCATACTCATCCTTTGCATCGGAACGTTTCAGGAATGTTCCGTCACGGTAGATCTCAACAACCGGAGGAGTGCCTGCCGATACCCCTTTGCTGTTCACACAGGCATTCACGGGCAAAACCGGCTGTACCAGCGTCAGGGAAGCGGGTCCGGATCCAGATTCGTACTGTTTCCCAAAGGCATCGCCGAACCACCCGTTCCACTCCCCGTCCGCAATGATCTTCGCAGTCAGGGGTGTACCCTGTACCAGATCAGGTTCCTTAACCGAACGCACCAGAAATTCCGGAATTCTGGTGAACCCGGCACTGGATGTGCTGGAGGAATAGCTCTTGATGACCTGCCCGTCCCGGATAAGATCGGCCGTGAGCACGGATCTCCCGGTATCATTCACGGTTTTCCCAAAGCGGGCATAGTCCATGCGGCAGTTCATCTCTTTGAACCTGACTTCAGTGGGGGCCATAATCTCCTGGTTGAAGATGCAGTCATATGTCCCGTACTTCGCATGCACGGGACCCGTATAGCTGACCTTCAGTTCAGTTGTGGAGACATCGGGCTTGTAGACCGGATCCGGCCGCGAGATACATGCAGAGCACAGGACCGCCCCGGTGAGTACTATACAGAGCAGGATGAGAGGGAGGGGGCGCATGGTATTTTACCTGTTTTTAAAAAGAGACTTTATGGATTAATATCCATCGGAATGTTCCACCAGCGGAATCTGTGCAGGTCTGTTCAGAACTTCATCAGCCCATCCACCGCCGAGTTTCCCGCCACCTTCCGGTACGCCTCAAGCCCGGCAAACGGCCGTTTTGCCATCACCGCTGCCACTTTTTTCTTTCCCACACCGGGCAGCCACCGTATTGCAGAAGCAGGAAGTGAGTTAATCTCAACCGGCACCGGGAGGGCGGTGATCGAACGCATGCCCCAGTCCACCACCACCGCATCGGTGATCGTGTTTCGCGGCAGCCTGAGCGGAAGCCCCACAAGGATCGGGTAGGATCCCAGCTGCCGGCCGAACGAGAGGTCCCCCGTCACTTCAACCCGCACATCGCGGAGCACGGTACCGATCGGGAATACCCGCTGGAGCATCGGGAGATCGATGGTATTCCGGACAAATTCCTTGAAGGCTTTGAACCGCTGCTCGTGCTTTCCGAGCGTGTTGTTCGTGTACACGGGCGTACCCTCAAACGGCATCACCTGCCGGATGTTCACCCGCCGGACGGACAGGCCGGCATCCCGCACCCGGACAAGGAACTGTTCGTTCAGATCGTAGGTCTGCCCGGTCTCCCCGGCAAGCCCGCAGACAAAATTGAGGCCCGGCAGGAGCTCGGGCACATTATCCCTCCGCATCCCGCCCACTTCATTGACAATCTCAATCGCCCGGAAGACTTCATCGGGCTGTGCCTTGAGATTGTTGGCCGCAATCACCGCCGGGTCAGCGGTTTCCATACCAAACGCTGCCACATCCCCGGAGGTATGGTGACGGATGATCGCCCGGAGCGCCTCGCGACCCGCATCCTCATGCCGGGCAAGGGTAGCCGGGTTCGTATTGTCGATGTGGAGGGTTTTGAGATCAGGGGCAGCGGTACGGATCGATGAGAACAGTTTGTCGAGCAGGTCCGGGCGGGGGGCAGGATATTCCCCCGCTCCTGCACCGTAGGCGAGAATATCCGGCTGCCGGCCGACCCGGTAGTGCCGGGCCCCGTGGGCGTGAAGTGCTGCAACTTCTGCCGCAACAGCAGCAATACTGCGGTACTTCGGCTGGCCGTAGAAGGGCTCGGTACAGAACGAACAGCCCCCGGTTGCCCCGTGGGCACAGCCCCGGGCGGTCTCCAGCTCGCACATCACGTACGGGTAATCGGGATGCTGCGTGATGATCGTGCTGCCCGCAACACTCCACGGATCCGTGCGGGTGTAATCGAGTGCACCTGACGGATCATTCCCGCCAAGATAATTTTCCAGCGCAATGGCCGGCTCACCGTTGAGCAGGGCATCGTACCCGCTGATCACCTGGCGGATCGCCTTCTGCCCGCCCCCGGCCGCGTAACCAAACCCGATCGGTCCCCCGATCAGCTTCTTCGGCCCGCGTACCATGAGACCAATCTGCTGGATCTCGGTGAGAGTTGCCGGAGTACCGCCAAGATATTTCCCGGGTACGGTGACACCGGCTATCATGACGAGCAGGTCGGCCCGGTTCAGCTCTGCGGTCCGCAGGGGATCAAGCCGGAGCTGGTCGATCGTGAGGTACTGCACCGTATATCCGTGGGAGATCATCACGCCGGCCACCGTGCGGATGTACGGGGAAACGTACGGGGGAACACCCAGGCACGCGGGCTCATCCACGTACCCGTCGAGGATGACAGCCACGGGACTCATACGGTATGACCGATCAGGGCGAGCAGTTTCCGGGCCCAGATGAGCTTGCCGCGTTTCACCGGGTCAACATCCTTGTCGTCGAGATCGAAACCGATGAGTGTGATCGGTGAGGCCCCGAGTTCCTCGGCCGCAAAGACCGCACGATCGCCATCGGAAAAACCGCCGAAGTTGTGAACATGGGGAAGGGGGGTGCCCTGCGTGGTTCCGACAACCGGTCCCTCGAACCGTGGGGTCCAGTACTTCAGCAGGGCAATATTATCTCCGTGGGCATGGACAACCACGATCGTCCCTTCTTTATTCAGTTCGAGAAGCCGGTCACTCGCGCCATCGAGGTCCGTGAAGACAGCATCGGGATGGATTCCATGCGCATCGAGCACATCGGACGCAGCATCAGCAGCAAAGACTACGCCCTGGATCTTGTCCAGTTCGTCTTTAAGACAGGGGGCGTTGCCGCAGACCGTTACCGGTTTGTCATATGCCAGGGATGCCAGGGAGAGCAGGTTGTCGCGGGGCAGGAGCGAGGCGAGCAGCCGGGCTGCCTCTTCATCCCCGGCGCGATCGAACGCGAAGTACGCAAGGATCTCGCAGTAATGCGGTTCCCAGTCCTTAAACTCCATTTTTTTTGCCCTCGTTCTCAAGGCCGACAAGATTCTTGAACTTCTCAAGAATCGGTTCGATGACGAGTTTCAACAGTTCTTCCTTGTTCTCCACCTTGTTAAAGAAATGGAGCGGAAGGGCCGCTGCCGCCATGTTCGGGTGGCCGCCGGCATCGCCCATCTCACCGAAGGCCTCGGAGAGAGCATTCCCGATGTGCAGCCGGATATCGCGGTTGCGGGCCGAGATTACGATCGCATTGTCGGTGATACCATAGACCAGCGCCGTGTTCACCCCTTCGAGCGTAATGAGCAGGTCAGCAGCCTGTGGGAGGGCGTCGCGGTTCATCACAAAACCAACGTTCGCAAAGAGGTACCCGCTCTGGATCTTCCTCTCGTGAATCGCCTTTCCTATCACATCGAGCGTCTCCTGCGACATGGAAGGCGACATGATCTTGTCGAGCAGGTCTGCATCCGTAAGCGGCAGCAGGAAACCCGCATAGTTGAGATCCTGCGGGGTTACGTTGCGCTTGAACTCCTTGGTGTCCGTGCGGATACCATAGAGCAGTGCGGTTGCAACGCGTTTGTCAACCGGCACATCGAGCTCCTGTAAATACTGGGTGAGGATGCTGGCGGTTGCGCCGACCCCCGGCCTGATATCGACAAACGAAC
This sequence comes from Methanomicrobiales archaeon, assembly GCA_025358115.1. GTDB lineage: Archaea > Halobacteriota > Methanomicrobia > Methanomicrobiales > Methanospirillaceae > Methanoregula. Next base: position 14,041 of record JANYKQ010000072.1, read on the forward strand.
TCTGCGTTGCGATATGTTTGCCATCCTTGTGGTGGTCGATGACGATGTTGATCTTCGTCTGGGGCGGAATATCATTGTTGGCGCCCGGGCCTGAACAGTCCACGAGCGCCAAAAAGTTGCACTCCTGCATAGCTTCAGTTGTCAGGTGCTCCATCTTGATGTCAAGCAGGTTGACAAACGTGCGGTTCTCCTGGTGGCCGATATTGCCTTCGTAGAAGATCCGGGTGGTGAGGGTCTTTGGATTGGCCCGCTTGGCGATCTCGGCAAGTGCCAGGGCCGATGAGATCGCATCCGGGTCCGGGTTCTTGTGGGTGATAATCCCCAGTGTGCCCTCCCAGCCGGCAAGCAGGGTAAACAGCCGCTGGGATATCCGGCTGGAATGCTGCTTTTTGATCTGGAGAATTGCGGAACGGGCAACTACTTCCTGCGGGTAGAGAACGAACTCGGCACCGGCCGCGGTGAGCTTCTGGCCATTGACCGGGTCAACCGAGCGGGCGACAACCTGGACAGAAGGGTACCGCTTCTTGATGGTCAGGACTGCCGCGAGGTTTGCATCCCCGTCACCGGTCATCACGAACGCGATCTCGAACGGGGGGAGGCCTGCCAGCAGATCGGACGAGGTGATATCGCGCTGGTAGGCATCGTATTTCTGGTCGCGGAGATGGCGCACCCGGGACTCATCCTTGTCCACGACCATCACGCGCTCCTGCGCTTTTACGAGCTCCACTATGATGTTGTATCCGTTCGTGCCGCAGCCGAAAATACAGTATTTTGTCGGTCCCGGCTGTTCAAACGGGGCTGGTTCAGGCATGTAACAGAAGATGTACTATTCTAGGGTATTAAGGAATTCTTTGCAGGATTATACAAAACCTTTATTCGGCATTATCGACCACTTAATTAGGTCTAACAGGCTGGGTCTGTAGCTTAGTTCGGCATAGCGGCGGACTCTTAATCCGCAGGTCAAGGGTTCAAATCCCTTCAGGCCCGTTTTTCTTTTGTGTTTTTTCTTTTGGTCGCCCCTTGATAATTCCTGCCTCAGCCGGAAAGATCCGGCTCCCGGGATCCCGGGCGCTTAATATCCCGTCAGGTCCTCGTAACGGATGTGATCCTGCGGCAGGCCCATCTCCCGGAGAATTGCGAGCATCGCATTGACCATGACAGGAGGCCCCGATACGAAGAAAATACGCTCCTGCCAGTCCGGGATCTCCTGCTCGATCAGGGTGCGGTTGATCCGCCCGGCCTGCCCGGTCCAGCCGGGTCCCGGCTCGGTAAGGGTCATGACAATGCGCAGGGGGAGTCTGGCTTTTTCAAAATCTGACATCTTCTCCCGGAACAGGAATTCCGCCTCGGTCTTTGCAGAGTAGAGCAGCGTGATATCCGTATCAGACTGCATCGCGATCGCATTACCGATCATGCTCCAGAGAGGCGTGATGCCAATGCCCCCGGCGATGAATGCGACCCGGGGAAATTCGCCCTGGAACGTGAAGTGTCCCAGCGGGCCCTTAATCGTGACTTCATCGCCGCTTTTCAGTCCCCGCAGCGCCTCTGAAAAGGGGTGGCCGGTTGAACCTTTCGTCACTTCGAGCCAGGGATCAGTAGGGCTGCTCGACAGAGAGAGTGGTTTTGTCATGGCATCAGTACCTGATCCGGTTGTGACGAAAACAAACTGGCCGGGCAGGAAAGAGAAAGAACCGGGTCGCCTGAACCTGACGGAAAATGCAAGGTCTCCATGGAAAAAGACCTCCACTACCCGGACAATGTACTCCATGACGGATACAAGAGCACAGGATCTCATAAATGATTGTACGTTGAGGCACGGGGTCACGGTTACCCGGCAACTGCCGCGGGCTGGTTATCCGGGTATCAATAATTCAACTCCTTTTCAGACATGGATTCTTTGGATGGGTGTCTTGGCGGGGCACGTCCTGTTTTTCGCCCCCTCACCATTTACCTGTACTTTAATACCATTGGCGTGAAGAGAAGAGAATAACTGACTTCCCTGAAGTAAATGGCTCAAAAGGGGAGGGCAATGAGGGATTATGCTCACGTTCGTCTTTGACCTGCTCATCGGGATGCTGTTTCTCTCCGGCATCAGCATGGCTGCCGTGGGGCTGTATGCCCGGCGGTTTACCGGCAGGGTCCCTGCGGCAACACCCTTTATCATCCTGATGTTCTGTGCAGCAGCATGGTCGGTACTCTATGCTCTCGACCTGCTCACAGACAGCCTCCCGCTCAGGATATTCTACCATAACCTCCGTTTCCTCTTCCTCCCGTTCATAGCCGTCATAGAACTCTGGCTTGTCCTGGCGTATGTAAAAAAGAGCGGCTGGCTGCGCCGGGACTGGGCAGCCATGGTGCTTGTCATTCCGGTAATCGCTGCAATCCTTGCAATAACCAGCCCGTATCACACACTATTCCGGTATAACTTCTCGATAAGCACGACCGGGCCGGTACCGGTACTCCAGTATGCCGAAAGCCCGTTCTACATGCTCTATTTCGTGTACTCATTCGTCCTGCTTGCGCTTGCCATCCTCCTCCTGATCATCGAGAGCCGGAAGCAGGGCACACTCCGGGAGATGCCCACCATCCTCCTGCTCATCGCTCTTGCATTTCCCACGGTGCTCAATTACATCTCCCAGATCTTCCAGATCCCGTTCCCCGGCGTCAACCTGACCCCGGCAGTCCTCTGGATTGCAGCCATCCTCTACATGGTCGCCCTCTTCCGCTACCGATTTCTCGATATTATACCGATTGCACGGAGCCGGCTGATCGAATCGCTGAGCAAACCCGTGCTGGTGCTGGATACAGAGGAACGGGTAATAGACCTGAACCCGGCGGCCTCTGCACTCTTCTCTCTTACACCCGCGTCGGCCCTGGGCAGAAAAATTGAGGAACTGTTCCCGGACTGGCCGGATCTTCTTTCGTTATGCAGGATTGGTACATCACAGAAAAAAGATCTTGTACGGGTTCTCGGGAAAGGCACGCGGTATTATATCGGCTCTGGTGAACCGCTCCTGACCCGGCAGGGAGAAGTTGAGGGACACCTCATCTTCCTGCAGGATATCACGGAGATGAAGAATACCGAGAAGGCACTCCGGGAGAGCGAGGAACGGTTCCGGAGGCTTCTTGCCGGTTCTTTTGACGCGGTCATCATCCACCAGGACGGGAGGATCGTGCTGGCCAACGAGAGTGCGGCCCGGATCATCGGTGCCGCATCGTCCGGGGATCTGGTTGGCAGACCCGTAATCAACCTTGTCCATCCCGATTACCGGGAGATGGTGGCAGGACGGATTTTGGACATGATGAGATCCCCGGACGGGACCGTTCCGTTAACCGAGGAGAAGTTCCTGCACTTCAACGGGACTGCCGTTACCGTGGAAGTTATGGCAACTGCCACGGTGCATGAGGGCCGGCCTGCAATCATCGTGGTATTCCGCGACATCACCCGGGAAAAACAGGCAGAAGAAGCCCTCAGCGAGAGCGAGGCAAAGTACCGGACAATCATTGATGAGATGCAGGACCTGTTCTACCGGACTGATATGACAGGAAAGATCACGATGCTCAGCCCTTCCGCAATCAGGATGGCCGGTTATGACTCGATCGACCAGTTGATTGGGCAGGATGTCACTGCACTCTATGCTGATAGTACCGAACGGGAAAAACTCCTTGCTGCACTCAGGGAAAAGGGGGCGGTTTTCGCTTACCCGATCAGCTTAAAGACCCGCAACGGGGCAATCCTCCACGTGACTACGAGCAGCCATTTCTACAGCGATGCCAGGGGGAACATACAGGGTGTGGAGGGAGTCATCCACGACATGACCGAACAGCGGAAAGCCGAAGTTGCCCTTCGCATGGCCAACAAGAAGCTCAACCTCCTCTCCAGCATCACGCGGCACGACATCCGCAACCAGCTGATGGCACTCATGGCGTTCCTTGAACTGAGTGTGGAGGCTATGGATAACCCTGCCGAACTTGCAGAGTACTTAAAGAAGAACCAGAAGATTGCCGAGAACATTGCCGGCCAGATCACGTTCACCAAGGACTATGAGGATCTCGGGGTGAAAGCCCCGTCATGGCAGGCCGTCAGTGCCGGTATGGCAAAAGCCGCAGACGCGCTCCCGGTCAGAAATATCCGTATCGATGTTGAAACGGCCGGCCTTGAGCTGTTTGCCGATCCGCTTATCGAGAAGGTCTTCTACAACCTGATCGACAATGCCCTCCGCTATGGGGGAGAAAAGATGACGGCGATCCACATCACCTCTCATGCCGCAGGTTCAAAGCAGGTGCTGGTCTTTGAAGACGATGGTGCCGGCATTCCGGACCGGGACAAGATGGTGATCTTCAACAAGGGTTTTGGAAAAAATACCGGCCTCGGTCTCTACCTCTCCCGCGAGATCCTCTCTATCACCGGTATCACCATTGCCGAGACCGGGGAACCCGGGAAAGGCGCACGGTTCGAGATGACGACCCCCGAAGGCGGGTTCAGGTTTGTTTAATCCAACGACCTGATGCAAGGAAGAGAGCACCTGTACTGATGTATCAGGTCAAGTACCCGAATCCTGCTACACAGTTTCTTTTTTTATTATTTTGGAACCTGTTCCTGATCATCGCGAAGTGTCAGAGAGCACACCACTTCCGGCCACACGCATTTCCGTGGCCGATTATGGGATCGGACAAGGGGACATCCGTGAAAAAGAGGAGGATTTATGAGATGGTTGCGGTGATTTCACGATCCTCTACGATGTTTGAAATGGTATATGAAATTGTAGATCCTACAGAGGATCCGGTGTAAACCGTTGTCCCACCCAGCTTGATGGTCCGAACTGCCTTGTTGATATTGGGGACAAAATAAATGGTCTTGCTGCTTCCCCGGGGGACTATAACTTCCTGTCCGTTTGACAGTTGGGCGGGAGGGGCCAGGGAGCCATAGCCGAGCCCCTGTGGGGACCATCTCACCGTGATAGTCCGGGTTGAAACCGTTGCTGTTGCAGTCGGTGTCGCGGTCGCAGTTGTGGTTATCGTAACATTTGCTGTCGGGGTAGTTACTGTCCCTTTAACAACAATCTCCTGGCTGATGAGGGTTCCGGTGTTCGCATCTACCATCCTGACCGTGACCTGCCCCACGGGCAGGGATGTGACAGATGTCCCGTTCAGGTTGCCGGTGATAACAAAGCCGGAACCTGTGTAATAGATATAAACCAGATCTCCCGATGTGAGGGCATTGAGCCCGGGTGCCGGGACTGCCGTAAACGTACCGGCAGTAGTATCCACGCTGATTATCGTCCGGTAACTGGCAGAAGGAGAGGCATTGAAATATACCGGATCGCCCCCGCGATCAAAGAGAGTGATTACCGAATGGCCGGAGACATTTTTGACACCATACAGGGGAACAATATACGCGGACTTCTGGATGTTCGGCAGCACCCCGAACATTACAATCATTACAACAACTGCACAGGCAATGCCCAAAGCAATGATCAGTGTCTCGTCCATCACTTCACTGAAACCCTCTTCGCATTGTTTCATGCAGACACCATATCTTTCTCATGAACACTGCATTATAAAACACTATCTGAAAGCCACGGGGATTTTCTGTTATACTTCAGCTACGTTCCGGCTACCGGAACTCATAGGCATCCATACCGAGATTGCCCCAGTACCAGCTATGGTGGATAACTGTCCCCTTTGCACCCGGACCGGCTGCGCCCAGCGCAACGAGGAGCGGCATGAAGTGATCGGGATAGGGCTGGGCATGGACTGCCGAGGGCGCGAGCTCGCGGTAGTGGATCAGATCCTCAGTGTTACCGGAAGTAACCGCACGGGTCAGCCACTCATTGAACGCATGGGCATGGCGGTCCGTGGGAATTCCGTCTCCCAGTGCCAGGGTCGGGTCACCCAGCGGGTGGACTGACCCGCCGCTTCCTATTACCAGTACCCCCTCACGCCGGAGCGGGGCGATTGCTTCACCGAGCGCGAAGTGACGGGCCGGGTCAAGGTGGCCCTGGATGGAGAGCTGCACTACCGGTATTTCAGCCCCGGGATACATCAGCATCAGCGGGACCCAGGCTCCGTGATCGATACCCCGGCCGGTATCGGTATCGCAGGGAAGGCCGGCCGCCTCCACAAGACCGGCAACGCGACGGGCCAGATCAGGAGAACCGGATGCCGGATAGGTGATCCCGTAGAGTTCCCCCGGAAACCCGTAAAAATCATGGACCGTTGCGGGTTTCATCACCGCATTTACCCCGGGCCGGGGTGTGTTCCAGTGGGCAGATATGCAGAGCACGGCGTCAATTCCCGGGAACCGTTTACCCAGCCCGGTAAGGAACCGGTGGGCCGGGACCTCCGGTTCAAGCGGGAGTGTCGGGGCACCATGCGAGACAAAGAGAGTGGGAAGAGGACCCGGCATCATAACGGATCGTGGATCCGTCAGGTAAAAAAAGCAGTGGATCGGGGAACCATCGTTTCCCGGCCGGGGGGATCGTGCGGAAATAAGCCGGGCGGGTACGGAAGAAACGTCGATGGACCTGCCGGGTTCATAATGCCTGAAAATGCGAGAGTTGCGGGTGTTCTTTCGCGTCCGGTCCACCCCGGGCCATGCTGTGGCAGGCATTTGAAAGTACACTGCCTGACCCCCCAAACAAGACAAAAAAAAACCACGGCATCTTCTAATTATGTACCCGTCGTGAAAATACCCGGTTTTACACGTTCACTGGGCCGGATAGTGAGAGGGGCAGAGGGGGGGTCGGGCAGTGTACTTTGTAAAAGGCACGACGCCCCTGACCATGATTTCCATGCGGAATCCCTGCGATCCCGGCGGATTATTTACGTCTGAATATTACGGGAAGGCGGATGGGATCTGCACCGTTTTCTATCCCGGTTCAGAAGATCAAAGTACACCGCCCGACCCCCCGCTTACGGTGTGGCTTATGGGAGAAAAGAGGAGATAACACTCAGTAGCTGCCTCTAAGAGAAAAGACAAACTACTGGAAAAAGGAGGGAGAACCCGGATTCACCGGTTCGTATCTTAAAAACGAACCGGGACCTGCCATCACCGGGTAATCCGGTACATTCCCCGGGGCACGGTAATTTCAAACCGTGTTCCCTGCCCGGATGACCCGGTCTCCCGTATGCTCATCCCGGTAATGGAGAGGACCTCGCGAACGAGAAAGAGCCCCAGGCCGCTCCCTTTCCCATATCCCCGGTCAAAGATCATGTTCTTCTCCTCCGAAAGAATTCCCACGCCGTTATCTTCGATAAACAGCGTGAGGTGATCGGATTTTTCCTCATACCGGAGCGTCACTTCTGTTGCACTGACCCCGTGGACAAGGACATTTTCCATAATATTAAAAAGGGCTTTTTCAAACAGCGGGTCTGCAAAGATCTCCAGGTCTTCCAGGTGCAGGTTCTGGTTCATATGCAGGAAATCGAGATGAGAGATGGCATACAAAAAGACCTGGTTTACTTTCTGCCAGCGGGGAGGGTGTATCCCCATCTCCTGGTAATTCCTGGCGAAATCCAGAGTATCGACCATCTTTTTCAAAAAAATCTCCTGCTTGGCAACATAGGACCGCGATTTGGGATCCGTAAGAGCATTCTTGATCAGTTCCTGGTAAGCTGACAGGGAGAACGCTGCCGTCTGGATATCCTGGAACGTGACCGCGTTTAAAAGGTTTAACTTGTTCCGTGCCTGCTGCAGGGCGACATCGGTTTTCTTCCGGCTCGAGATATCGCGGCACAGGGTCAGGATAACGTCACCCTCACCGCTATGAAATACCGTGGCATTGATCTCCATGGGCTGGATCGTCTTGTCCGGCTTGACATAATCGATCTCAAGGCCCCTGACTTGGCCACTCTTTATGCAATTCTCGACCTCACGGGCATTCCGCTCAAGATCATAGGTGGCAGTCCACTCAGTAACGGAATGGCCGATCAGATCAGCGAGCGATGACCTGCCGGTGAGCCGGAGGTAGACTTCGTTGGCATCGATGACATAGCCCCGTTTGTCCAGCACGAGATACCCCGTGTCAGTGATATTGACCAGACTCCTGTACCGCTCCTCGCTTACTTTCAGGGCATCCTGTGCAGATTTCGACTCTGTGATGTCCCGCGCAATCGAACCGATACGGTAGCCTTTGGCGGTTCGGATCGGGAAAGCGATCTGGTGAATCTGCCGCCGGCTCCCATCTCTCCTTATGATGCCTGCCTCAATGGGTCGGGAGAAGTGAACAGATTTTCCGGTCTGCTGCGCTTCTCTGATGGCCCGCCGGAATATTTCGATTCGTTCCGGAGTCCGGTTTTCGGGGACCATCATGGAGACCATCAGATCGACCTGCTCAGCCCCCACAGCTTCCTGACGGGGGATGCCGGATATTTTCACCATAGCATCGTTCCATTCGATCACAATCCCTTCTTCATCCATAAGTGAGAGGCCGTCAGCCGATTCACGCACCAGCGACCGGAACATCTCCTCACTTGCCCGGATCCGTTCCTCTGCCTGTTTCCGCCCGGAGATGTCGGTGATGAAAGCCATGGTGGCCGGGCCCTGGGAGAGATTAATCACTCCCACCGTTATCTCGTACGGGAACCGGCTGCCATCGCGCCTCAGCCCGACCGATTCATAATGGAGTGGCGCCGGTTCACCCCGGCTGCGGGCAGCAACATACTGTGCCACGATGGCCCTGGACTCCGGTGCAACAAAATCCAGAAGTGGTTTTCCGGTCAGATCTACCGGGCGGTCATACCCGGTCATGGTACAGAATGCCGAATTTGTGTAGAGAAACACTCCATCACGGACGAGAACAATAGGAACCGGCGAGGCTTCGATCAGGTTACGGAACCTCTCCTCGCTCTTCCGGAGAGCGTTCTCGGCCATCTTGCGTTCGGTGATATCCTGGAGGACGCCCACCACCCTGACGGGCCTGCCCTGAACATCTCTTTCGAGCCGGGCTATGGACCGAACTACTCTTTGGGAAGATCCATCGAGTGGATTGACGGTAATCTCAATATCATATTCCCTCCTGCCTTCAATGAAGTCAACAAATGCCTGCTGAACCCTTTCCCGATCCTCAACCCGGGCTTCGATCTCTTCGATCGGATAGTACCCGGAAGTGGGAGGAAACCCGTATATGCGGAGTGCCTCGGCAGAACCCCAGATCTGGTCCGTCTCAAAGGAATAGTCCCAGCTGCCGGAATGACCTATCTCCTGCGCCATTACCAGCCGTTCTTCATTTATCCGGAGCGCCCGTTCTGTTTTACCGGTCTCTTCAATCTGCTGGCGCAGCTCTTCCTGAACTGCAGTCTGTTCCGCATAGGCTGCCTCGAGTTCCCGGTTTTTCTTCTCCAGTTCGAAGATACGCTGCTGGAGTTCGGGGTAGTAACTCTTCCGGATGGAGGTTTTTCCCAGGCCGATGATCCGGTCACGCTGGGCTTCCCAGTCGGGGTTCTCGTCAGAGGGCTCGTTCATAGATCCGCCCGATGTCTGCAACAGTCATCTTCTTCGGGTTGGTAGCAAGGCACGGGTCACGCAGTGCTTTTTTTGCAAGCTCGGGGATGTCGTTCTTTGTCACCCCAAGATCCGAGAGCCGGACGGTTACGCCCAGCGATTCACGGAGACTGCGGAGAGCCTGGACAAGATCCTGTTTTGTCCCGCGGGTCTTTCCCTCACCGGAGGTGGGTTGCAGAATTGCGTTGATGGCCGCATACCGGTCAGGACAGGCATCGAAATTGAACTCTGCCACATGCTCCAGCAGGAGGGCATTGCATTCCCCGTGGGGAAGATCGGAATACCCGCCCAGGCTGTGCGCCATAGCATGGACGGCACCCAGGCTTGCGTTGGAAAACGCAAGGCCGGCAAGGAGGCTGCCCATCATCGTCTGGTACCGTTCCTCAATGGACAGCGGATCCTGGTATGCTGCCTTAAGGTGATCCCTCATCAGCCGGATCGATTCCAGCGCATGGAGGTCGGTGACCGGTGAACTGGCGTTCGAAACATAAGCTTCGATGCTGTGGGTGATGGCATCCATCCCGGTATGGGCGGTGAGCTCCGGTGAGAGCGTGGTCAGGGGCACCGGGTCAACAAGGGCGATATCCGGCACGATCATCTTGCTGATGATGGCGATCTTCACCCGTTGCTTCGTATCATTGATGATGGCAAACTGGGAGACATCAGCCCCGGTGCCTGCCGTTGTGGGGATACAGATCATTGGGGGCGGGGGAACCGGGACATTGTCCACTCCCTCAAACTCCAGAACGTGCTTCTTGTTCGAGACAACGATGCCGATCCCCTTGGCGCAGTCAATGGGACTGCCCCCCCCGATTGCGATAATCGCATCGCAGCCGGCTTCCCCGTACAGGGTTGCACCATTCATCACTTCAGAGTCCCGGGGATTGGGGCTCACTCCGGAGAAGAGGGTGTGCCCGATACCTTCTGCATCGAGACTGTCCGTCACATCCTTTACCCAGCCGGCCCGGATGATGCCGGGTCCGGTTACCACGCAGACATGGTGCACGCCGAAATTTTTCGCATACCGGCCGGCGAGCAGCCGGGCATTCTCCCCGATAACAAACTCCGGGGCAACAAACTTCCGCAATTCAAGAGATCCTGTGGTCGTGGTACATCCTCCCGGTCAGGTACATGCGCTATGACAGTGAATGACCATCATTCATATTTCAAGGTTTATGCAGGAAAAGCATGTAAGGCTGGAGACAGGAGTGCATTTGAAGCGTCCCGCTGGTAGCACCTACACAAACCGGTACATCCCTTTGGGTACGGATATTTCAAAGCGTGCCCCTTTGCCATAAATGCCGGTCTCCCGGATGGTGATGCCGGTGATGGAGAGGATCTCCCGGACCAGGAACAGGCCAAGGCCGGTATTCTTTCCAACCCCCCGCCTGAAGATCTCTTCCTTCTCGTCTCCCGGAATTCCCCGGCCATCATCTTCGACAATAACCAGAAGGCTGTCAGGTTCACGTTCGCACCGTACTATGATCTCCTTCAGACGGCCACCATGCCGGGCTGCATTATCAAAGAGGTTGAAAAAGACCCGTTCCAGCATCGGGTCGGCACAGATCTCAATTCCCCTGCAGGTGCCCGAGAACGTTACCGGGATCCGGCTGTCTACGAGAGCAATAACCTTCTCCACCCGGATCCATGCCGGTGCTTTCACCCCCAGTTCCTGGTACTCGCGGGTGAACTCGATCTGGCGGGCGATGGTATCTGCCGCAGCTATGATCTTGGCAAGGTAATCAGCAATAACCGGGTCACCTTTTTTCAGGGAAGCGATCTGGGCAAATCCCTGGAGGATCGTAAGCTGGTTTGCCACATCGTGCCGCGTCATGCTGTTTAAGAGACTGAGCTTGTGATTGGCCTCGCGGAAGGCCTGTTCCATGGCGATGGACCCGGTAACATCATGAATAAATCCTTCAACCCCGGTTATCTCCCTGCTCTCATTGTACAGGAAATGGGCATTCACCGCCCCCCAGAACCGGGAGCCATCCTTACGCTGCCATTCAATAGTCCTGTCAATAAGCTTCCCGTCGTTTGCTATCTTATCAAGCAGGGATTGCCGGATCTCCGGGTGTACGTAGAACCCGGCAATGGGCCTGCCAAGGAGATCTTCAGGAGCGTCATATCCCAGCATCCTTGCTGCCGAGGGGCTGGCCATGACTATATTTCCTTCCGGGTCGGAACGGACAAAACCATCCTCAATGTTCTCGATGACAGAGCGATAGCGTTCCTCACTCTCGCGGAGGGCATGTTCTGCCTGTTTCTGCAGGGTGATATCCCGGAATGTTCCTATGAGCAGGGTCTCTCCCCCCACCTCAACCGGCCCGGCATTGATCGAGACCGGTACCCGCCGTCCGTCTTTTGAGAGGATCACCGATTCAACACTGCCCGGATTTCCATGATGACGACATGCCCGTCGCTGCACCGGAGGGGCAGGTCGAACCCGGCGGGAGACTTTTTTGCCCTGGCACTGGTGGTAAAGATCTCCTCAAATGACGGCAACGCATAGTCCGGGACGAGCGAGAAGACCGCTTTTCCTATGACCTCCTCCGGCAGGTACCCTATCCGGGCGGAGCTCTGCGGACTCATGTACGTGAACACGCCCCGGGTATCCATCTCCCAGATCATATCCGGGGAGGCCTCGATCAGATCCCGGAATTTCGCTTCGGATGCCCTGATAGCGGTCTGGTTGTCAGCAAGCTCTTCAAACTGTCCCCGCAGCTGCTCTTCACTTGCCGTGATCTGTTCGTACGCAGCGCGAAGTTCGTCCTGGGCACGTCGCTGCTCGGTTATATCTATCCCGACACCGGTAAAGTACGTCTTCCCGTCAATCTCAAGACGTTTTGCCGTGAAGAAGAACGGGATCCTCTTCCCGCTTTTTGTCAGCAGGCTCGCTTCAGCATTCGCCTCCCCTTCCCGCAGCGCCCTGCCGACACCCTCAGTTATTGCCTGTATCGCCCCTTCATCCCCGGTAAACCAGTCGGAAAGATGCATGCCGGCAAGTTCTTCTGCCGTGTAGCCGCTGACGGTCTCGTGTCTCTTGTTCCACCGCACGAGCCGTCCCTCGTTGTCATAGAGATACAGCAGGCCGGGTATGCTGTCAAGAACTGCATCGGAGAATGTTTTTTCCTGCAGGAGAGCATCTGCAACCCGTTTCTGGTCGGTGATATCCTCGATCGTGCCTTCATAATACCGGATCGTCCCCTCCGGAACGCGGACAGCCGTAGCATTGATCAGGATCCAGACCGGATGCCCGTCGCGGTGCCGGTATTTTGCCTCAAAATTCTTCAGGTGCCCGTCTCTTTTCAGCCCGTTTACAAACCGGTCGCGGTCTTCCGGGTTGACATAGAGCTGGGTGCGGATGTCATGGATCGCTTCCATCATTTCCTGCGGGGAATCATAGCCGGATATCCGGGCAAACGTGGTATTGATGGCCGAGAATTTCCCTTCCAGCGTTGTCCGGAATATCCCTACTACGGAGTTCTCAAAGAGATCGCGGTACTTCTCCTCGCTCTCCAGCAATGCCTGTTCGGTCCTGCGCCGTTTGGTAATCAGCCACAAGCTCTCCATCAGGAGGGTGAGCTGCTGGACATCCTCATCCGTGTAGTCTGAAGATTTGTTCGCAACACCGGCAACAAGAACGATATGGTCACTGTCCCGGATAGGGACGTTCATATGCCGGACGATCTCCGGATGTCCAGCGGGATAGCCTTTCTTGGCCGGATCCGGTGCTGCATAATTGTTGGTGATCACCGGGTGGCGCTGTCGCACCGCCTCGCCCCAGAGACCGGTCTTTTCGGTCTTGTACACGATAGGCTTTTCCCGGATGGAGCACTCCTTCATCGCTGATTTTGACCAGGCGTACATGGACAGTTCGCTTTCGTCATCACTGAGGAAGGCAAGGTAGCCGAGCGGGCTGCCGGTGACTGCCCCGGCACCCTCAACCGCATAATCAAGAAGTTGCTTCTCCCCACCTTTGGCCTTCTCGTAAAACCCAAGCATGTACCGGAGCCGGGCTTCACTCTCCCGGATCTTCTTCTCGCTCTCTTCGAGCACATCCAGCTGGGCACGAAGCTCCTCCTCGCTTGCGGTGATCTGCTCGTAGGCTGCCAGAAGTTTTACCTCTGTCTTCTTGCGTTCGGTGATATCCCGGAACACCACCATAACAGAGGGAAGATGCTGGTAAAGCATGGCCATTGCCGCAACTTCGACGGTAAACGGCACCCCGTCAACGGTCAGGAGACGTTCTTCCTTGAGAGGGATGGTCTCTCCTTCCTCCACGATCCGGTGAAAGTCTTCCAGGGCCATGGCACGATCGTCAGGATGGACAAACAAGAGGATGTCTTTGCCTGAAACATCCTCAAGAGAACCTGCGCCCGACAGGTGGATCGCTTCAGGATTTGCATACACGATTTTGCCATCGCGGTGCACGACCACAGCAATGGGGGATAGCTCTTCCAGTAGCCGGTATTTCTCCTCGCTCTCGGTGACCCGCTGCTCGCTCTCCACCACCATCTCGAGTTGTTTGCGGAGCTCCTGTTCGCTTGCCCTGATCTGCTCGTACGCAGCCTGGAGTTCATCTTCAGCAGTCTTTTGTTCGGTGATGTCACGGATAGCTTCAATGGCGCCGACAATTTCTCCCTGGCTGTTGTACAGCGGGCTGGCCTTTCCCAGGAGGATAACTTCCCTCCCCTGCAGGCGGGGCAACCGGGTGTCGGCAATCAGGAGATCTTTCTGATGGATGATATGCGAGTACTTCTGTTCAATGACCTCATCGGTTTCGAAGATCAGGTCAATCAGGATCGGACGGCGTTCGCCATAGAAAGGCAGGGCATACTCGTGATCCCCCTTGCCAACCATTATTTCCGCAGGGAGCCCGGTCATCTCCTCGATGGCACGGTTCCATGCAATGATGATCCCGTCCCGGTTGATCGCAAATGTGGCATCGGGAAGAAAGTTGATGATATCGGTAAGGCGCTTTTCAGATTCAATCAGGGAAAGTTCAGCCTGCCGCCGTGCCACGGCCTGTTTGACCTTATGGGAGAGTTCTGCGAACTGCGATTTGACATCCCCGCCTTTCTGGAGGTAAAAGTCAACGCCGTTGTTGATCGCCTCGATCACGATCTCCTCCCTGCCCCGGCCGGTGAAGAGAATGAACGGTACATCGCCGTACTGCATACGGACGGCTTTTAAGAATGCGATACCATCCATCTCCGGCATCTGGTAATCCGAGATGATCGCATCAAAGGATCGGATCGCCAGCGAATCGAGCGCCTCTCTGGCAGATACAGCAATATCGACGTGGAATTCCGGAGATCTCTCTAAAAAAAGCTTTCCGAGTTCGAGGAGATCGGGCTCGTCATCCACATAAAGTACAGAAAACATCGGATGGTTCCTAACCTATAGTATCCTCATGCGCAAGTTATTCTATATAAAATTGCGGCACAGAACCGGATATTCCGGGACACACCCGAAACCTATGTTTAAAAAATCCGGGCGAACATCAGGCCGGGATAGTTTTTACATCATAAGAAACGGCTACTTTAAGATCCCGGGGACCCGGTTCTGGCAGGGCGGAACTTCCCCATAGGCACCAGGATCTCGAAGCGGGCTCCCTTCCCCGGGATACCGGTCTCCCGGATGGTCATACCGGTGATGGAAAGGATCTCTTTTGCCAGAAAGAGGCCAAGACCCGTGTTCTTTCCAAACCCGCGATCGAACAGGTGCCCCTTGTCCGTTTCTGAAATTCCCACGCCGTCATCCTCAACCACCAGCACGAGGCCGGAGGTATCCCGGCGGGTTGCAACCCGGAGGGTAGTCATCATATCTCCGCCATACCTGAGCGCGTTATCGAACAGGTTATAGAAGACCTTCTCAAAGAGCGGGTCGGCAAAGATCTCTATGCCGGAAACGTCCATGTCCAGCCGGATATTCTTAAACGGAAGGGCTGATGTTGATTTCTGGATCAGGGAGACCGGATCCAGCCAGGCCGGTTCTTTTACCCCCATCTCCTCAAAAAAGGTTGTGAAATTTATCTGCTCTTCGATGGTAGATGCGATTCCCTGTTCACGGGTTATGAGTTCCAGCATCCGGGCCGGATCCGAAACCGAGTCCCGGGAAAGATCAAGCCATCCCCTGAGCGCAGTCAGCTGGTTGCGGATGTCATGACGGGTGATGCTTGTCATGAGCGTGATCTGACGGTTGGCCTGGCGCAGGGCATTCTCAACCTGTTTGAGATGGGTGATATCATGGAGGACTCCCTCAATGCCATTTACCTTCCCGTCTGCATCATACCGGAGGCGGCTGCTTGCCAAAGCATAGTGCAGCTCCCCGTGCCGGTCTTTAAGGGTGAGAGGATACCCGCTGACCACACCTTCCCGGCTAATAAACGAGAGGAACTCGTCCCGTTCTACGGGATCGGCATAGAAATCCGTTGCGGAATATTTCCCGATGATGTCGGCAGGCGAATCAAACCCGATAAGTCGTGCACCATACGGGCTGATCATCGTGATGATGCCGTCCCGGCCAATGCGGTAAAAGACATCCTGCATATCCTCAATAATGCGACGATAGCTCTCCTCGCTCTTCCTGAGCGCCTCCTCTGCCTTCTTCCGCTCCGAGATATCGCGGCAGATGTATACCATGCCATACGGGGTGCCATCCTGCGTGCGGAGGACATCCCCGTTCACTTCGAGAACGATACGCCGGTTGTCATGAGTGAGGGCCGGGTACTCCACCGGACCGAGCGAACGTTCGAACATCAGCCGGGTATTCTCCCGGGCAATCGGGAGACACTCCGGGGCTAAGAACGAGAACATGGATGTGCCGATCATCCCGGATGCATCAGCAAAGCCGGCCATCTTCACCCCGTTCTCGTTGATAAAGATAATTTTCCCGTCAAGATCCACCTGGACTACAATATCGGGTATGGTGGCAACCATTTTCCGGTGCAGTTCCTCGCTTTCCCAGAGGAGTTCCTGGCCGGCTTTGAGTGCATCAAACTGGCCTTTGAGTTCCTCCTGGGAGGCAGCGAGTTCCTCGTAGGCCGCTTTAAGTTCCTCTTCTGCCAGTTTTGTGGCAGTGATATCGAGCTCTATCCCGTCCCATACGGTTCCACCCCCGGGCAGCGGGCGGGGGGCGGAACGCAGCAGAATCCACCGCTTCTTACCAGATGGCGTCCGGATCCGCGCCTGGAAACTTAACTGGGACATCATCGCGAGGGCCCGGTCCTCCGCTTCCCGCAGCGCCGGACGATCTGCGTCTTCAATCTGGTTATACAGTACCATCGGGTCCGAGAGCACTGCTTCAACAGTTACTTCATGGAGGCGTTCAACCCCTCCACTTACGTACACGAAACGCCTCCTTCCATCAGGTTCGATAATCGCCCGGTACACGATCCCGCTCGGGAGATTATCCGAGAGCGACCGGAGCTGTTCCTCGCGTTCCCGGATCGCTTCTTCCGCCCGCTTCTTTTCCGTTATATCCCGGGCAATGCCAAGTATCGCAGGTTTTCCCAGGTAATCAACGAGGTCAACAAAAAATTCCGCATCCCTCACCTCACCATTCTTCCGGAGGATCCGTGCCTGGAATTCTGAAGAAACATGTCCTCCTGCGAATCTTTTTAAGGCGGACTCTTTCAGCTTCTCCCGGTCATCCGGGTGGATGAAATCCCAGAGATCGTGTTTCATGAGTTCTTCATGCGAATAGCCGCTGATCTCCTCGGCCTGCCGGTTGACAAAGAGGAAGCGGTTATCCCGGTAGATGTAGATACTGTCGTGGCTGTGCTCGACTACGAGACGGTACTTCTCCTCGGATTCTTTGAGCGCTTCTTTTGCCTGCCGCTCTCTGGTAACTTCATGGGAATGGATCGCAACTGCAGAAACTTCTCCATCAGGTCCGATAACCGGGTAGAGGTGGTTTTCGTACGCCCGCCCGGTCCGGTCATCGAGAAACACCAGCGGTTCCCGGGTTTCGATCGCTTCTTTCACTTTTATCCGGCGCAGGTCAGCAAGGTCCGGGGAGAGGAGGGTGAACGCATCCATACCAATGAGGTCCTGCACGGGCAGGTCAAACCGTACCGTGGCCGCATGATTGGCGGCAAGGATGATGCCGCTGGTATC
Source organism: Methanomicrobiales archaeon (assembly GCA_025358115.1). Classification (GTDB taxonomy): domain Archaea; phylum Halobacteriota; class Methanomicrobia; order Methanomicrobiales; family Methanospirillaceae; genus Methanoregula. Next base: position 31,669 of record JANYKQ010000072.1, read on the forward strand.
GAGCAGGAGCGAGACATCGGGGGGTGCATTGAGGAGAGCGTTTATTGTCTGCTGCGCTTTCTTCTGCTCCGAGATATCCACAGACTGGGTGTAAATGAGATCCTTGCCATGGACCTGCAGCCGGGTCAGCGATGTGAGTGTGGTGAAGGTCCTGCCACTCCGGGACCGGATGAGAAGTTCGGCATTGCGGACCACCCCCTCCCACTCCAGCTGGTGCATCATGGCAGAATACCGGGCCTGGTCAATGAACAGGCCGATCTCTTCCATGGTCCTCCCGATAACCTCGCTCCGGGAAGTTTTTAAGTCGTGTAAGAACCGGTCATTGATATCGACAATCCGGCCGGTGGAAAACTCTGTGATCACCTGGTGGATAGGACTGGCGTGGAAGATCGAGCTGAGACGGTTCTCGGATTCGAGATGTTCGTCAACTGCCCATTTCCGCTCAACTGCCATCCGGATCTTGTGTGCCAGCTCGGCAAACTGGCTCCGGGGATCCCCGCCTTTCTGGAGATAGAAATCCACCCCATTGTTGATGGCCTCGATCACCACTTCCTCACGCCCGCGCCCGGTAAAAAGGATGAAGGGTAATGTCCGGGAACGCTCGCGGACCGCTTTTAAGAACTCGATCCCGTCCATTTCGGGCATCTGGTAATCCGACACAATGACATCGCAGGCCGCGATGAAGGGGGAGTTGAGCGCTGCCTGTGCCGAGGTCTGGGTTATTACGGAAAATTCCGGCGAACGTTCCAGAAAAGTTTTCGCCAGATCGAGAAGAACCTGTTCGTCATCGACATAGAGGACAGTGTACATGGCGCGAAGTACTCGAACTAGTGTCTGCAATACATCTAGATAAAACAGCCGAATTCAGGCTGAGCGAAAGGATTACCCGCAGGAAAAAGAACATTACCGGTGTCAGAACAGCCATAAAAATGCCCGGTCTGCGACCACCTGCCTGAAGATTCCGGAATTGTGGCTGACAATTATTACTTTTTTTTAAACGAATTACCCGGATAAGACATTATTAAAGAAACACGGGGATTCATCCGATCCAGCCCAACCGCACCCAACGTTCATACTCTTCCGTGCGGAAATCCCGGTTCTCGATAACGATAGTGCGGAAAAATTCCCGGTTGCCGGTAATCTCTTCTTCCTGCTTTGGATCGGAAAGACCATTCCGGAGAGCATCTGCGAGTTTCTTCCCGAGCGCCCGGGCATCCCGTTCCGCAGCTTCGACCGCTTCTGCGTTCCCACCCGTTGCGACATGAATGCCACCGACAGAAATCACGCCAAGATAATTGAGCACATGGTCCTGGTACGCCACAACCTCTGCCCCTCCGGAGGTGTGCGTTGTTGCAACCGAGCACCCGCATTTCCCGGCCAGCACCTGGTAATGGATCGCGTCAGCGAGCCGGTCAAAGAAAATTTTCATCTGGCCTGATATATTGTCGATATAGACCGGGGATGCAAATACGATCCCATCGGCTTCCTTCATCCGCTCAAGTATGGCAGGGACATCGTCTTCGTACACGCAGATGCCATTGAACGAGCAGCCCTCGCAGGCAGTGCAGGGAGTGATCCGGAAGTCGCAGAGATCGATCATCTCGATCTCTGCCCCGGCTCCTGCTGCTCCTTCGAGAACGAAGGTTGCAAGTTTTCGCGTGGTGCTGCGTGTGGTATGGGGGCTCCCGTGGATGGCGAGGATCTTCATTATTCCGGCTCCTGTTTTATGAGATTGGATGGCGGGAGTTATTATGCCAGTGGGGGGCACAACCGGGCGATCCGCCTCTATTTCAGGTGAGGAACACTCTCTTTCACCATCTTCTCCGTCGGAGATCCGGTTTCTGGACCACATCTTCTCCCGGATGGCAAAAGACCCGTTAAAACCCACTGGAGGTTGTGCCATTTTTCCGGCTCATCCAAAGCCCGCTAAATTGGACGGTTTTTCTCGCGTATAATCGATTAATTTCAACAAATAACGTTTTTCCGAGGGAATTTTGCCGGGCGTTGGCACCGCTTCCACTGGGAGACGTTCCGGAACATTTCCTCAGGATACGGGTCTCCGTCGGAGAACAGACCCGGGACCTCGTGAAACGCAGATGAACGGGGGTTCGCACCCAACCTATGAAAAATGCCCACCATGAAATACCTTTTTCCGGGCAGCAAAGACGGGGATGATTTCAGGATCCAAATCCTGTTGTTGAAAGGAGTACTTCCCGCACACCCGAATACGTACGGGAACGCGGATGGGAAATGCTGTCGGGAAAGAATACCTGGGGAACAGATAATCTGAATAGATTAATGTCAAAAACCTTCCAAACATCTCAGGGATTCTGCGGTATTCCTCAACCTCGATGAATATCCGATAACCGGGAACAAACAGGTTACACGAATATTCCCCATTCTTTTCCTGAAATCAATATTATTCCGGGATTATCACAGAAACAAAAAACAAAGCCTAAATATTTCAGGGTTTTCTATTCATCAAGGATTGTTCAATTCCGCCATTCCCGCGGAACAACCATTGTTCTGCCTCACAACAGGATCGATTGCATTCCCGGTTGGGGGATTCCCAACCGCATCACCACCATTCCCAAAGGCTGAAACAATGATTGTTGGAACACTGTATGTTTTTTTCGTAACCTGCTGCATATGCGCTGGTTTATCCGGTAGTTGTGCATTGGTCACCGGGTCCGCACGGTGCCCTGTTCAGCTACTCTTTTTCTCTTCTCCTTACTCTAAAGCTCATACAGGAATTGCATCTATTCCGGTATATCACAAGGGGTTTTTGCCTTTTATCAGGAAATATCATGACGGGGGGTCTCTCTCATGAATTGTAGTGTTGCTGAACTGAATGCAAATCGAAAATGTTTATTGCAATATACACAGAGATTTTTGGGATTTCTTTTAAGTTCTCAAAATTATAAAGGTAGTCTGCGATTTCCCGGAAACTGGGTATATTTTTTTCTAGCTATCCTTATTGTGGTCAGTATTTCATCTGCGAATGCGTACGATAGCGATCAGACAATTAAGTTGAATGTACTGACCAGTGATCCTGGAAAAGATGCAACGATAACGAATTCCAGCAATCCCTCTCTTGATTCGGGACGATCTATCGATAAACGTGAGATCGGACCCGGCCTTCCTCCCGTCAAGAAGATAAAAAAAGGCAGGGTCCTCATTACGATCGGAAGGACCAGCATACACGAAAAACCTTGCTGATGTACCGGCATTGTACTGGTCCTACGGCTGCGCAGCGACATCTGCTGCCATGCTTTTTGGCTACTATGATCGGAACGGGTATCCAAATATGTATACCGGCTCTACGAATGGCGGAGTATGTCCCTTGGATAATTCAGTATGGGGTGCATCTCCTGAAGGCTACGGAGAGTGTCCCCTGAGTGCTTCACATCAGGGAGTTGACAGTCGCACTATCAAGGGTCATGCAGATGATTATTATTCCAGATCCTACTCTACTACTGACCCTTATTATGCTGGCAGCTGGGCTGAGCATTCTCCGCAGGACAGTGTCGCTGACTTTATGGGCACTTCACAATATCAGAACTGGCAGAATCTGGATGGATCTACATCGCTTTTCCTTGATCCTTTTGGTTATCCAACGAATGATTTCACCGGCATGGAATATACCCATGTAAGAGATGGCACTCATGGGATGAAATTATTTGCAAATTCCCGGGGATATGCCGTAATTACCAATTATAACCAGTACATTTCCGGCTATAACGGTAACTCCAATGGATTTACGTTTGACCAGTATAAAGCCGAAATCGATGCCGGTCACCCGGTACTGATAATTCTCAACAATCACGTCATGCTAGGTGTGGGATATAATGAACCTGATCAGGTTGTTTTCCATGATACTTGGGATTATTCAGATCATACTATGACATGGGGCGGCACCTACGCAGGTATGACTCACATCGGTGTTACCGTCTTCCATTTGGCACGATCTTCCGGTTCAGATTTTCCAGTGGCCGGTTTTACCATTAACCCTGTAACCGGCCCTGCACCACAGTCAGTCCAGTTCACCGATACATCAACCGGTTCACCGACAATATGGAAGTGGTACTTTGGTGATGGCCACTACTCAACCGATCGGAATCCAACACACACTTATTCTTCTGCAGGTAATTTCTCCGTGATTCTGGTGGCTACCAATGAAATGAACAGACAATCTGATATCAAAACCAGCAGCGTCAGGGTTACCAGCACCGAACCTGGAATCACCTGGGAACAGGCAACTGCAGCCGCGTCATTCCCGGCCCGGCGATCTCACACATCAGTAGCATTTGATGACAGGATGTGGGTGATTGGGGGTGTGACGAGTGCTGAAGCGAATGATATCTGGTATTCCCATGATGGGGGGAGCTGGACCCAGGCAACCCCAAATGCTGGTTTTGCCGGACGTGAATCCCACGATTCGGTAGTATTCAATAACAAGATGTGGGTGATCGGAGGTGACTCACAGGCTGATGGAACCTTTAAGACCATGAATGATGTCTGGTATTCCGGCGATGGAGCAAATTGGATACAAGCAACCGGCTCTGCACAATTCTCAGGAAGGAATGGCCACCGTTCGGGGGTATTCGATAATAAGATATGGGTGATCGGTGGAACATCGTACAATAACGGGCAGTTCACTTTTTTAAATGACGTCTGGTATTCCGACGATGGGACGAACTGGACACGTGCAACCCCCGCTGCGGCCTTTCCTGCACGGAATAATTTTGGATTTGTCATTTTTAATAACAAAATGTGGGTGATCGGAGGATACAATTACAACGGCATGATGAACGATGTCTGGTATTCCAGTGATGGAGTGACTTGGACCCGGGCAACCGCGTCTGCGGGATTCTCTCCGCGGACTAATTATCAGGCTCTGATTTTTTCTGATAAAATCTGGGTGATCGGAGGGTACAGCGGAACGTATAAAAACGATGTCTGGTATTCCAGTGACGGAATCACGTGGACACAAGCAATGTCATCAGCTGATTTTTCGATTCGTGATAAGTATGCATCAGTGGTTTATAAGGACAGGATATGGATAATCGGGGGGTTTGTCGGAGGGAATAATTATCGTGTATATAACGATGTCTGGTATTCGCCACCACCCGTCCCTTTAGCTGATTTCGCAGCAGAACCATTAGCCGGCACAGCACCGCTCACGGTAAGATTCACGGATCTTTCATCAGATGTGATCCGCTGGAACTGGAGCTTTGGTGACGGAACGTGGTTCAATACAACTGTTGCAAGCATGAAGAACCCGACGCACAAATATAGCAACGCCGGCACCTTCCCAGTCTCCTTAATTGTATCAAATTCCTGGGGGAGCAATACCACGACCCGGGCCGGGTACATCACAGTTACACCTACTTCACCCACACCGGCATTCACCGGTTCGCCTCTCTCCGGCCCCGCACCGCTCACGGTCACGTTCACTGACCTGTCCACAGGATCACCGACCAGCCGGAACTGGAGTCTGGGCGACGGGACGTTCAGCACGGCACAAAATCCGGTACACATATACGCAAACCCGGGTGCGTTTACCGTTTCCCTCACGTCTGCAAACAGCGCAGGCAGCAACACCAGAACCGAGGCACGGTATATCACGGTTGCAGCCCGGTCACAAAATGCCGGTATGACGTTGAACGGTACTACCATCACAACGAGCGGAGGAAAGCAGAGCGTAACGGTCAACCTGACAAATGTGAATGGCACGGTAACGCAACCGGACCTGCATTCCGTCATCGTACAGAACCCGGGGTCCGGCTGGAGCCAGATGGAACTGGTCTCACCGGTTCCCGTTACCAGCGAGGCCGGTAACCTCAACATCTCAGAGATCTCACAGGTTGTCCTGACGACAACCCCATTGGTAGCGGCCCTGAACCAGTCGACTCTCGGGACCGTCACGGCCCAGATATCAATTCCCATGAACCAGGTACCAACCGGTGTTACCATCGAACAGAATATTTTCGAGGGAGCCCATGCCTCTGCTTCAACGGCATTCCAGCTCGCTGCAACGAATGACAACCTGGATATCAATAACGTGGCCTATACCATTGAGATCAAAAATACGGCCGCACTGAATGCCAACCTGACCGGAGCCAGCGATCCGGTGAAACTGAACCTGAGTATAAGCCACGGATGGGTTGTCGCAAATGGTGGTACCGGCAGCATCAGGATCATCAGGTCTGCTGAGGACGGTACAAAACAGGTACTCACAACACGATTCCTGTTTAACGATGCTGTGATGAATATGGATTTTTTTGAAGCGGACTCCCCCGGCGGGCTTTCCGTTTTTGGCGTCGCATCGGTATCGGGTTCATCCCAGTCTGCCGGATCATCCGTGATCAGTTCGGATAATGGAAACAGCGATTCCGGAAGTTCGGCTTCCTACACCTCACCCTTAAAATCGACCGAGATGAGAGCCCCCCCTGACACCAGCGCAGGACCTTGGACAACCCACCACATGAGCGGGCAGACACATATCTCACAGATCGACATTCAGACAATCGGTTCAGTTCCGGATCTTCTTGTCCTGTCAGAAACAATGGATTCGTTGCCCCAGGGGATTGTTCATCCGGACATTCCTGTCGATGAGTACCACAAAATTGATCTCTATCATGCCACCAATGACGAGATTAACCAGGCAGTCATAGAATTTACCGTAAGTGAAACCTGGCTGAATGAACAGAAGATGACCATTCACGATGTCCAGTTATTGCGCTACCATGAAAAGGAATGGGAAAAATTACCAACGGAGTATGTGGGAAAGAAAAATGGGAATTTGATCTTCAGAGCAACAACCGAAGGCTTCTCATACTTCGCCACAGCGCTGGTAAAAGGTGCAACAATTGTTGCCGATCCAAAGCCAACAACAGGATCAATAACCGCCATTCCCTCACCCGCAATTTCGTCACCTGCAACGCCGGCACCGGGCATAAAAACAGCATCAATAAAGAATCCGGTAACTCCGGCCCTGCAAAAAACAATGGCTGCACCCCCTATGGAAGAGGCTCCGAAAAATGAGGGAGCACCAGTTCCGGTATTTATTATCGGAATTGCGGGAGTCATTATTACTTCCCTCAGCATATTTCTCGTTCGTCGCTGGTGGATCCGGAGACAGAACCCGTCACTGTTCCGGGACTATGACTAACCGATGAATAACGGCCGGAAATATGATTGTCTGTCCCAAAGCAGAAGACCTCGCAGGATCTTTACCCATATGGGTAACAATTTCAAAGAAACATACCCCGTCTCATAAAATCTTATTTTTCATCCCTCTTTTCTGATTCGGGTCGCATTGCCCCCCGGGCAGCGTTTCTCTCGCAAAACATCCTGCAAATTGTGCCATGTTTCCGGCCCAACCAAAGCCCGCTAAATTGCACGGTTTTTTCCGGAGTAAATCGAGTATTTTCCGAAAAGAACGATTTTGAGGGCAGATTTTGCCGGGCGTTGGCACCGCTTCCACTCGAGACGTTCCGGAACATTTCCTCAGGATACGGGTCTCCGTCGGAGAACAGACCCGGGACCTCGTGAACCCCTGGGGGTGGTTCCTTCCGGGACATCATACCCCCGGGATACAGGTCCGGCCATGAGGGGACTATCCACCGGGTACAGGACGTACCATTTCCCGGTTTTCAATCCGCAAAAAAGAAATTTTATGTTTTTTTGTTTTACCGGCCAAAGCCAATCACGCTGTTGCTGCCCCGGTGCTTGTCGATAATAACCCGATAACAATTAAGGAAAAACCGGCAGCGACAAACGTGCCGATCACCGGCAGGACCGGGTTTGTGACGAAGAACAACTCCCGGAGTGGATAGATGAAAAATGTGAGCGCAAAGAGAAGAATCCCGGCAAGAACTTTCGGGTAATTCATCAGCGAATGATTCAGCCCGGTGATGACCAGGGACCCGCAGGCAAAGAAGTAGAGCAGCGTGACCAGGGTGGGAGCGCTGATGCCCACGGTTACCAGCACATCAACGGGAATGACGAGCGAGAGGATCAGAATTCCCAGGAGGATGTGCGGTGCGATCTGCTTCCGGGGAAATCCTTTCTGGATCGCAAGGGACATCACGAAGATCGAGGCGATCATTCCCATATCGATCAGGCTTGGGAAGACCTCGTTTCTCATACCCATGAGGATGTTGACGTACCAGGCAATGTTCGAAATTCCCCAGAGCCCGAATGCGCCCGCAGTATAGAGCAGGAATTCCGTTCTGCCTTCACGATACCAGAAGTACAGGAATACCAGGGCCGCGGCAATTGCGACGAGTATCTGGAGGTAGTTGCTGATCGCAAGAAAGACCTTGTCGGGAAGGAGCAGGATCATCAGGGCGAGCACGACCGCTGCCCCGAGACCTGCCCAGAAAAAACCAGCGATCCGGTCCAGGACCGGGCCCTCCCGGAGTCCTGCCGGAGATAAGGGTGCATTCATCATACCCGGGGCTCTTTACGGTATTCCGTAAAAAAGATTGTGGAATCCAACGGGGAATGCAGCGGGCAAACAGAGAAACGCACAAAAACGGAACGCAATTCCTTAACACGGTCACGAAAGAGACCCGGGCCCCGTCTCTCTCATCCGGCCCGTGATCACCGGGCATGGGGGTTCGTATACTCATCCGGCCCCCACCATCCGATCTCGGAGACCGCGAGATCGTGGACAATAAGCCGGCGCCAGGCCCGCTCGTGCCGGGTGCGCAGCCAGAGCTCGCGGAGAATAAATGGCGGGAATGGCAGTGAACGAGAGGCCCGCAATCTCGTCCGGGAACTGCTGGTCGTAAAACCCGTTCGGGTCGATATGGTACCGGGTCAGGCGAATCTTCACTACGCGGAACGACGCGGGCTTGAAGATCTGGAGATCATAGGGCAGGTCCTTGTGGGGATTTTCAATCCAGCGGTATCCCATCCGCTCCGCAAATAATTTCGCCTCCGCAATCGCAGCCTCAGGTTTTTTTCCGCGGGTCATGGAAGTGATGCTCTGCTTCGGATAGTTCTCTGAACAGACATGCAGTACCCGGAATAATCCGGGAATAGTTGAATGCCTTGTGGTCAGAGAGTTGCCGGGCGGTACGCGAACATGACCAGGGGGTTATTCTCAAACACCGGGATTTTTTTCACAGATATTGCAGATCTTCAGGTATCTTTTGGACTACAACAGTTCCGGGGAGATATGTCTGCTCTATCCGCGACAAATCAATGCAGAAAGGTTGCAGGGAAATGCCAAAGGGGTACAGGATGCGCAGGTCTCCTTCGGAGAAATAATCATGAGACCGCTGATATTACAGCGAGGGTTCGCCCCGGCCGTTATCCATGTAACCGCACGATCCCGTCAACCTTGTCAAAGTCCGAATCGAACGAAAGAATCCGGTTAATATTCTTCGTATCCATGATAGCAACAGAGACGGCATCCGAAACGGACAGGGTCCCATCATACCGCAGGAAAACCGCCATGCCCTTCTTTAAGATCTGCTCGTCAGCGAACACGATTTCACAATTGTCGATAAAATAATGATAGAGCCGCTCGCCGGCTTTCCCACCGCTCCGCCGGCCTATGATCGTCACGGATTCAGAAAGGATCAGATCTGATATCACGACCTTCTCTCCGGTAATTGAGGGCAACAGGTTCTTTCCCGCATCATGCCACTGATCCTGCCGGTCCGCAAGCGCAATGAAAAAAGATGAATCAACAAGGATCATCATTCACCGGACTGCGCCCGCTTCTTTTCGATCACTGCGTCCCCACCAACACTGATCATGCCGCAGATTCCGCCAAGCGTCTCCTTTTTGCGGGGATGAATCGTGATGACTCCATCCCGGACTTCCCACAAGAGCGTATCGCCCGGCCCGAGATCCAGCAGTTTCCGGATCTCTGCCGGGAGAACAGTGGAGTTCCCATCAGATATTTTTGTTTTACTTGACATACACATCTTCCTTAGTAATGCCTGTTCACTTAGTAAACAGTTGTTGCTAATAAATATTGGGGCAAGGGGGCTCCTGACGGACCGGACGGACAGGTGAAATTTTTAGATGAGAAAAAAGAATTACTTCTTTACTTACGGTTTTTCGTCATGCTGGATCAATCTGCACTTGTTGACGCACTCCCAGTTCTCGGGGAGATATTTCCCATCAGCGCCGGGTTTCATGACCGCATTGTGTTTTGCCCCGCAGACAAGGCATTCCATAAGTCCTGAGGATTCGTCCACCACTTTCATCACGTGCTCTTTCTTTGTCATGATTCCATTCTCGATCCTTGAGAGAGATAAATGCATGGAATGAGGAACCAGTACATATCCATTCTCCCGGTCGATCGCGAGGACGAATTCCAGGATTTCCGGCAGGATTCACGCTGAACAAAGGACAGCAACCGGGAAAAAAGTTCAGAAGGGCCCTGCATACAGCCCGTAACGCCATACACCGGGTTTTATAAAAAATTATTTTGGCGTACTGGTTATATGAATGGTTACTTCATGTCATACGTCCAATAATAGCGTAGTAACATGTTCACAGGTTCCTGACACAGGGAATACGCAGGCTTTACCATCCCGCATATCGCATCCGGCACGAACTGATTCTTTGCGATCCCAGGTACTACAAAATGGCAGCCAAAAATCCCTGTGCAGATCTGTTACCGGTTCATCTATCACGAGGTTGAAGTATGGAATCTATATCATTTGAAGCCCCGCAAGTCTTTGTGCCTGATCCTATCCATATTCACATTCTTCAGGCAGTTGGCGATAAACAAGGATGTCATATAACCCATGTGGTTGAGCAGCTTCTCTCCAGTCATGGTGAGAGCAGCATCAGGTCAAACGTCCGCATCCTGCTCTCCAAGCGATACCTTGACGGGGGAAAATCCAGCAGTGAGATTGTCCTCCGGCTCACATCGAGTGGACGTCTCCTGCTCCAGAAAGCAGCAATAGTCTGATCAACTCGTCGCAGGCTTACTCCTGAGGTAAGCCCGACATTATCTTTTTTTAACCGGGTTACACTTCGGCTTTCATCCTGATAAGCCACGCGTAAAGCCTGATCGGGATCAGGGCAGTGTCACAAAGATCTGCCGCCAGGGTTTCCTGCCAATGGCCCGGGTCTGGTGTCCCTTCCCCGTAACATCTTCCGCAAGAAGAACATCTCCCCTGCCAAACATTCGCTTCTCACCGCTGCCCGCTTCGATCTCGGCTTTCCCATTCAGGGTTACAACATATTCCCGGCATACCACCGTATGCCAGGGATACACGTACCCGGGGGGGGGTCTCCCGGAAAAAAACCGCCTTTGCACCGATCGGTTCTGAGAATAACCCCAATGGTCCTTTGGGCTCAAAAGGAATCTCAATATCTCGAAAACAGGAGTGATTGTCCGGGCCGGTGTACAATCGGGTGATGATCATGGGCAGTTCCCCTGATGCAATCGTGTACCCGGGAGGGGAAAAACCAATGCTTTTTTTTAGGAATTGCCGGGTGTGGTGCCCGGCCGGGCAATGACGTACACCCGGTCCCGCATATTCTCCGGGAAATAGTGGGCATCGAACCACATTGCATCGAACTGCCCGTAATTGAAGTACGTGATCCCGTCCACGCGATCATCATGGCAGTCCACGGAATCGGCAAAGATGATCACATCGTCCCAGATGTTTTCTGTTCCCCGGGTGTCATACCCGACCACCACCACCCAGTGCCCGCCCCAGTCCATCCATTCCACCATCGTGGGAACGCCCTTTTTCAGGTTCTCGCGAAGCATATCACGGCTGCCACCGGTGCCCCAGGTGGCATTCATGCCCTGCCGGTTGAACCAGGCCACCAGCTGTTCCGGGTTGATGCCCGTTTTCTCGGAAACATTGGGGTACATCTCCCGGACTACGCGTTCTTCATCGGCATCGGTGTTTGGCACAGGTTTCCCGTACCAGGACATGACGGTCATGGCAGCAGCCGCCCCGCAGCTGTAGTTGGTCATCTGCTGGCGGTAACCTTTCAGGGGGATTAAGGTGAGGTTATCGTCCGGTTTCAGGGTATCGAAATCGATTCCCGTATAATACCGCGGGCCGGGGAGTACAGTATCAGTCTGGTACTTCACACCACCGTCCGTTCCACCGGGCGGTACGGGAGGGAGAGCGGAACTGGTAAAAAGGATCGAGAAGGCCAGTACCGCTATCGCTCCCACCAGGAGCGCAATAAAAATCAGGTTAAATGTACGCATCTTCAAGAAAATCACCCGAACCGGTACCCGCTGAGCCCTATCCATGCAATCCCGACAAGAATCAGGAAAATTATGGCGATCATGATCTTCAGGTACGGGATATCCTTTCCCGGTCTCTTTGTTCTCGGTCGTTGCGGGCCCGGGATATAGCCGCCACCCTTTCCATAGGATATGCCAACAGCCGGACGGGGCTTGCTGTTCCACAGGGCGATATTGACGCAGTTGTGGTTGGGCGGCAGCCGGCAATCTGCACAGAATTTCCCCCCGCAGTACTGGCAGGAGAACGGGAGTACCACTTCGTTTCCACAGTGATCGCACCGGGTCATTACAGATCGAGTTGGATGGGCCCGGGTATTAACAATTATGTTTTGGGCAGGTCAGAGACGAGCCCATCGGAACGGACCCGGGTCCCGGGCAGAATTGTTCCGGTTACAGATGAACAAACGGTAAAACACCGGCCCGGGCAAAGGCAATGAAAGCAAAGCCGGCCAGGACAATGACAAAGAACCCGGTCGAGACCATGCTCCGGAGCACTCTCGGCCGGTGGGCCGGGATATGAAGATCCCCCCACGTGCCGGCCTCAAAGAGATGGAGGAAGAAGGCGCAGAGGAGATAGGTCGCATAGATGGCAAGCATCATCCCACAGGCAAGCGTTCCCCAGTTGAGGACTGATGCGGCCAGTGCCCAGATACCAAGCGCAAGGTTGGCATATCCCACTTCGAGCTGGAACTCGGGGTGCTCCTGCCGCCAGCCCATCCGGACCTGGTCGGACTTGTAGTACAGGGAATGCCGGACAAAACTGATGATTCCCACAATACCGACAAGGATTGCTGCTGCTATCCTTACGGCGATATCAATGTTGATAAAAAGATAGAAAATACCGATAAATATCCCGATCATCGACAGGGCCATGGTCGCTCCCATAAGGAGCGCGGCCTCACGAGCGGTCGGTTCTGCTGATCCTGCCTGACTGGTTTTCCTCATGCAATAATCTCCTTATGTGAATGATCCATGCGGGGAGAAAAATCCTGCGTTAAAATGAATCAAACGGCTTATGCCCGATGCTGCCGGAATACTTAGGATATGGGGCACTACCAGCGGGGTGATGTCATACTTGCACCCGTTGCTTTTGAAGAGCGAAGCGGGGCGAAGACCCGTCCTGCTGTGGTGATATCTGCCAGCGAAAACGGGGATGTACACATCTGCCCGGTCAGCAGCCGGCCACCCACCGATGCACCGTGCATATCCATCTGCCTGGATGATTTTTCTGAAGGGGGACTTGATCTTTTTGAGGAGAGTTATATCCTCACCACACGCATCCGCACCATCCGGAGCGGAGAAGTGGTTGGCAAACGGGGGAGGCTCACACAGGAATGTATTGCCCTGGTGGCAGAGCAAACTTCCGGACAAAAAACGAAAAACAAGGAGATGAAAAAGAGATCCCGGTAATTTTTCAGGGTTCGGATTCAGTCTGCCGGATTAAACGGGCAGCCCATTGATTTTTGAGCCGGAGAATGGAAGCAGCCGGGATATTTCTGCCGGAAAACCTGCATCACAGGGCGAATTTTTCCGCATCGCCTCATTACAGGTCATTGTTCAGGTTCATCGTTACCGATAACAAAGACGGCCCTGCTGTACCTTCGATAATGACAGCCGGGCGCCGTTCCCTCCCCCATAGATAAATATATTCACCAGAACATCGAGGCACTACTACCATGCAGGGAGATTTTGAATCCGGTTATCATCACGGACTTCATCTTCTCCAGACCGGATGCTACAGCGAAGCCATCACCGCATTCCGGCAGGTGCTCGAGATCCAGCCGGATTCTTCAGAAGCACATCAGTTCCTGGGTCGTTCGCTCCTGGGAGAAGGGAGGTATGAAGAGGCGGCAGCAGAGTTCAAAGAAGCGATGCTGCTCCACAGAAGCGACCGAAAAACAGAATACTGGCTTGCAATCGCCTTGCTGAAAAGCAACCATTGTATCGAGGCTTTTCCGGTGCTTACCGAAGCGATCCGGAGAGAGCCCCGGGAACTGCCTCATCTCTATACAGAACTGCTGCCTCTCGTTCAGCAGAAATGTTCCCTTCCCCAGACCGAGGAGTTCCTTAAACAGAGTATCAGGACGTTTAGAGATCTCATTCAGGCAGGGGAAAGGGGCAGGGATAGTGCCGGTACCCTTGGCACTGCCTGCAGTACCCTGGGAGAGCTGTACCGGGAAAAAGGGCTGTTGAACGAGGCCGTGATCCAGTACCGTGACGCTATCCGCATTCAACCGGATAATCCTTTATATCATGGAAAACTTGCAGGAATGTATTCGATCACCAACCTGGTAAAAGAGGCTGTTTCAGAATACCGGGCATCGATACGACATAATCCCCAGGATGCTGCAATGCACAAGGAACTGGCTGATGCACTGGTAAAGACTGGTGAATTTATCGATGCATTTCATGAGTACCGCGAGGCGGTACGGCTTGCGCCGGACAACCAGAATTTTGTAAACGTGTACACCCGGTTCCGGCAACTTCTCATCAGCATGGACGGGGGAGATACGGTACAGCAGCCCGTGCAGTCACCGGCAGTATCCTCCGCGTTACTGTCCCAGCCACTCGACACCCTCTTTCACAGGATTATTGCAGGAGGCGAGAACGAATCGGTTGAATACAAAACCAGTGCATTGTGGAGCAAGTATTTCTCAAAAGAGCAGATATCCTCCAGTGAGTCCAAAGAGGTTCACAAATATGGCAGGGATACTTCAAAAATTATCATTGCAAAAACCATTGCAGGGTTCTTAAATACCGGTGGGGGCAACCTCGTCATCGGCATACAGGAGAACAAAGGGGGAAACGGCGATCAGATCATTGGCATCGAGATCGATTATCCCCGGCTCAAAGATCCCTGCCCTGACGGGTACAGGAGGATGATCATCGATGAGATCATCAGGAAATTTCTCCCCTCGGAAATTTTTCACCAGCTCAACGAGTATATCAGGATCCATTTTCCCAGATACCAGGAGAAGACACTCTGCTGGCTCGAAATTAAGAAAGCGGATGATGGGATTTTTGTAAAGATCCAGGATGACGAACACTTTTTTATCAGGGTGGATGCAGAAACCCGCCAGATCTCTGACAAGGCACTGGTGGATTACTGCCGCCGGCATTTCCGCTGAACGCATCTCCGTAAATACCGGGTTTAAAAAAGGCAACCAGGACATACGGAGAACCGTGAATGCTTTCGGGAAATGGGGATTAATAATGCAATAAAATCCATAAATGTGCGTAAAGCCGAAGATTCCCGGAAAGTCCCGGTTCAAAAGGCCACCGTTCTTCATTCCCGCAGGTAAAACCGCCATTTACAGAACAGTTCTTCCGGGTGTGGATCCGGCGGGGCAAACACGCATTCCACAACAATACGCTCATCGATCATCCGGGCAAAACTCGTGAACTCCGCCCGGTGCATCTCCCGGCAGACATACTCCCCCAGTCCCCGTTTGATCCGGGCCTCCTGCGTGGGGCATGACGGCACGGTGATGATCACTTCATCGTCCTTTTCTTCTATGGTATAATCGACAATGATCGCCCACGGGAACAACCGGAGCGCTTTGACAAACCCGGAGAGTCCCTTCTCGACAATGCCAAACCGGAGCACGAGATCCTTTGCAGCCATCCCGCCTGCTTTGCCCCACACCTGCTCATTGATCTTCTCTGCAACGGGCTGGCCATAGTGCTCGGCAACGTTGATGAACCAGAACGCGTCCACCACCCGGTAGTGCCAGAGCAGGAATTCAAAGTACTCGCGTTTCTCGTCATCAGTCATCCGGTCAAAGACAGCGGGATTTGTCATGGCAGGTCAATGAGAATGGTTGCCCGGAAAGGTAAAAAGAGTATACGGTGCCGGAAAACCGGCTGGATTTCACTATGCTTATCAATTCCTGCGATAAGGTTGTTGTGATGGATATCTCGGGCAATATCAGGGATATTGAAGAGACCGTGGGACTCCTGTCACGGGTACAGAAGATCCTGCTCGGCACGGACGGTTCTGTAACACAGCTTCTGGAGTCGATCACGGGAAATCCCGTTACGGTCAAGACGCTCGTGCAGGAGATCGTCCCGGCAGATGCAGAGACCGCAGGCCGGGTGGATGTGAACATCGGCGATCCGGTCAATCACCGGGTGGTCGAACTCCGGGACACCGTGACCAACGATGTTTTGATCTATGCGATATCAGAGACCCCGGTCGACCGGCTCTCCCCGTCATTTAAAAAAGACCTGATGATGGCCGATATACCGATCGGGAAGATCATCAGCCGGCACCATATCGAGGCCCGGCGGGAGATCCTGTCCGCCCGGGTAACTGCGGCTACTATAGAAACGGGCCGTATATTCTCCCTCTGCCCGAAAGAGCCCGTGCTCAGCCGGCAGTACCAGATCATCCACCAGGAAAAGCCCCTCATTTTTATCGAGGAGCAGTTCCCGTACAACCAGTTCCTTGACGAGCGCCGGATCATAGTAAACACCCCGAGCCGGATCCATGTCAGCCTGATCGACATGCATGGCGGTGCAGGCCGGGTGGATGGCGGGATCGGTATCACGCTCGATGAGCCCGGAATCGCGCTGGAGGTGCAGCAGAGTCCCGCTATCCGGGTGAGCGGATGCGACCCTGCTACCGGCGAGCGGTTAAGCGCGATCGCTTCAGAAGTCCTCACAAAGATCCATGCCGGAGCCGCGGTCTCGATTCATGTCCGGTCGCTGTACCCGGCCCATACCGGCCTCGGGAGCGGTTCGCAGCTGGCCATTGCGACTGCCCGGGCGATCTGCGAACTCTATGGCAAAAAAGTACCGGTTACGGAACTGGCACAATTGGCCGGTCGCGGGGGCACATCGGGCATTGGCACCGCTGCGTTTGAACACGGCGGTTTCATCATCGATGGCGGTCACCGCTTCGGGCCCGGTGGGGATAAGACGGATTTCCGGCCCTCTTCGGCATCGCGGGGAATCCGGCCCCCGCCGGTCATTGCCCGCCACGATTTTCCCACGGACTGGAAGATCCTGCTGGCAACACCGGACCTGCCCGCAGGTGCGAGCGGGGGTGCAGAGACCGACATCTTCCGGCAGCACTGCCCGGTGCCCCTTAACGAAGTGCAGGCCCTCTGTCACGAAGTCCTGATGCGGATGCTGCCCGGGATCGTTGAGCACGATCTCGATCTTTTTGGCTCATCGATCGATGCGGTCCAGTCCCTCGGGTTCAAGAAAGTCGAACTGGACCTCCAGCCACCGGAGGTTGCGGGGCTCCTTGCAGTGATGCGGAAGGCCGGGGCTGCCGGGGCGGGCATGAGCTCATTCGGGCCGACCGTGTATGCGGTCTGTGACACCGGGGCAATGGCAATCGAGCAGGCTGCGCAGTCATTCATGCAGGCAAATTGCGGAGGGACGACCCTCATCACGTCCGCCCGGAATACCGGGGCGGTTGTCCGGGTAGCCTGACCACGTGCCACTTTTTTTCTTCCGTATCTTCAAGGCTGTTGAAAGAATGAAAAAAGGGATCAGGCCGGGTTTACTTCTGCAAACCATTTCCTGAGCACGAGCGAGGCCGGTTTTCCCCGCACCGATGATGATTTCTCAAACGAGTACTTCGGGTTGAACCCGGGCTCGATCCAGTAACCCCAGGTATATACACCACCAAGCCACGGTTCGTCACCGGTGGATTTGAAGAACGCTTCATAGAGGTCAGCCTGTCCCATGAGATCCTGCTGGACTGAGGGAGCGGTTGCCATGGGTTCAAACCAGGCCTGTGCTGCTGCATGATCCCGGCTCTGGAAGGGAAGCAGGAATACGAGCGGTTTTTTGTACTTCGCGTACAGGGGATCGAACTGCTTCCGGTTGAACCCGTCCATAGCAGCTTCGAGCACCGGAAGGGACGGTTGTGCCTGATCCGAGAACCGGTTGTAATAATAGATCGTGATAACATCGAGATCGTCCGCCCACGGAACCTGCGAGGCGTGATCTGACCCTTCGCTGGTGAAGAGCACCTGCGTCAGCTTGCCGTGATAGACCGTCCGGACACTGGCAATCAGTTTGCGCCACCGCTGCTCATTGGCCGGGATCATTGCCCCGTCAATCTGTTTCCCGAGCGCGAGCATCTCGATATTGTGCTTCTCTGCGATCTGCGCAGATTTCTGCATGAAAGACCCGAACTGCACAAACCAGCGATCCCAGTAGGCATTTGCTTCCGGGTCGGAGGGGTTCTTCGAGAGCCGGTCAGCCATCTCCTGCACGGTCTTCTGGCCCTGTGTCCACTTGTTCTCCTGGTATCTCATGTAGGCATCGTTGTCAGTTGACGGATACTCGCCCGGCATGACGGTCCACTCGAGCTCGGTATAGAGCGTGAACTTCAGGCCCCGCTTGTGGGCTTCATCTGCCATCAGCCCGAGGGTGCTTTCATCGGCAGCACCCCAGAGCCCGGCAGCTGCTTCATCTACGATCTCGGGAGCCGACGTATTTGCGTACGCCCGGTAGTAGTCGTACGCCACCCACTCTCCTCCATCCTCTTTCATGGCATCGTACGTGTTCCAGAGAGTGCCGGACCGGGCTGCAGCAGGAATATTCCCGCCGCCATCCATGATTGCGTGACCTTTCTGGAATCCCGGCTTCCGGACTACCGGGGTATCGGTCCACGGGGCACCGGACCGCAGGGACGTGTTTGCCGACAGGATTGTTACCATCCCCGGGGTGGTCTTTCCGCCAGAGCCAAACGAGTACCGGAGCTCATCACCGGCAGTCACCCCGATGCCGGCATTCCGGTAATAGTAGTCCGTCACCTTCTCCAGGGGATACTGCTGCCCGTTGAGCGTGAGCATTACGGGTGACGATGTCGACGGTACCGATACTTCGACCGGAACAACGAGCTGTGTTCCGGTTGCCACAGCAGGGGATTTTCCGTACTCAGACTGTTGGGTAAGGGGCAGCGAACTGATACCGGGAGGTTGTCCCGGGCCGGAACACCACGGTGGCAGGGGCCACGGGCCGGCCGGGGGACAGAAGCCGAAAGCGGCCATACCGATGATTCCGACAACAATAATGGCGACCAGCGCAAGGACAATCCTGACTGCAATGTGCATGGAAAAGACCTGCACAGCGCTAAAATAAATGGGTTGTGATCGGATTATTTCCCGATCTTGACGAGCATCTCTTCGAGCGACGGGTACCGGGACTCAATCTTCTCGACCTTGCCCCCCAGTTCAGCAATAATTCCCGTGCATTCATTGAGCGCAGCCATGTTCTCCGCATCGCACACAAAGAGTCCCTCTTCCTGCCGGTAGGTTTTGGAATGCCCGATAAGTTTTCCCGCATCGTCGATAGAGAAGAAGATCGTATAGGTCAAGGAGCCGAACTGCTCGCGGAGTTCCTTCATGGTGCCGAATGCTACCATCTTTCCGCGACGGAGGATCATCACCTTGTCGCAGATCGCCTCTACCTGGTAGAGGTTGTGGGCCGAGAGCACGATCGTCTTGCCCTCTTTTTTAAGCGTGCGGAGATAGTCCGCTATGAACCGCGAGGTCATGGGGTCGAGCCCGCTGGTGGCTTCATCGTAGACAAGAAAATTGGGTTCATGGATGAGCGAACGGGCAATGGCCACCTTGCGCTTCATCCCTTTGGAGAATTCCCCCAGTTTCTTTCCTTCCGGTTCGAGCGAGAGGGCCGAGAAGAGCTGGGCGGACCGGACGCGGATCTCCTGCGGGGAGAGCCCGTAGATCTCGCCAAAGAAGGCAAGGTAATTCTCCGCAGTCATAGTCTCGTAGAGCCGGGACTCCTCGGGAAGGTACCCGAGATTCTCCTTGAGCGCAACCGGGTCCTTCACCACATCGACATTATTGATCAGGAGTTCTCCTGAGGTGGGGGCGATCAGCCCGGATATGATCTTGAGCAGCGTGGTCTTGCCTGCCCCGTTGTGACCGATGATCCCGAAGATCTCGCCGTCTTCAAACTCGAAGCTGACACCGTCGAGTGCCATGAAGCCATCAAAATTTTTCATGAGATTGCGGGCGGTAATCATGGGGGTTGCCTATCGATCAGATGTGGATGGAATTGGAGATATAGATTGGGATGGGAGCACCCGATCCTATTAATCAGAACCAAACACAAGTGATGGTCATGCACCGGTCTGTTGCGGTCCTTATCCTGATCATACTCATTGCCACAACCGGGTGCGTTACACCGGAACGGGATGCGGGGAATTCCCCGGCACCGGTTGGTACATACCTGACCTCAACACCCGTGGCCGTGCAAAGCACTATCCATGCTGCAGCTTCACCAACGGAGATGCCCCCAGTACCAGCCACGGTAACCATCGTTCCCCCGCCAGCCATCACACCGGAAAAAAAACCCGTGCAGATCTCTGATGCTGAACTCAAAGCCAGAATCCAGGATGCAAAGAACCAGCTGGACATGTTAAAAGACAGTGACAAGGCGGACACGGTTATAAGACCGGCAACACCGCCCCTCTATTGTGAAATTAAGGAATCCAAAGAACTTGGCTATCTTATCGATGTCAATACCGGGGAGATGTCCTTTGTCAAGGGAGATTACGGGAGCATCGCACTGGATCGCTTCAGAAATAACATGACCCCGGGACACACGTATATCATCCTCCATACTCACGCCAGGGACTGGGTAACCTGCAAAGGTGCAGGGACCATCAGCCTCAACACCTTTTCGCTCGCCGATCTTGCAGCAGCCTCCAACCTTACCCGGCAGGGTTACCATGTCCAGAAGGTGATCGCGGTGAGCGACAAAGTGTTCGAGATCACGCCAAAGACAAAGGACAACTGGAAGACACGGGAAGAAGTGTACACCAGCGTTGCTCAGATCGAGAAACGCATGGAAGTGACTTTCCACATCGACTACTATGACCCGGATACGGGCATGAAGATCGTTTACTATGATGTGGACAACCTCATGCCCCTGCTGACCCGGGAACTCGACTACACTTACACGGTCAACAATGTCGTGCTGGCATAACGGGTCCTGACAGGGAGGAGGGAAAGATCCCGATCCCAAAAACAGGGCTTCTTTTCCTCAGCAGGGTCTTACCTATGACAAAAAAAAGAGGCGATTCAAACGCTGCTGAATTGCAGGGTCATTTCCCGGTATAATCGCTTTTTTTCATAAAATACGCCCCTTTCAATGAGTTCTGGAAACGCGTGGACACCAGTTCGCCTTCAAAGAAAAATAGGATCCCCGGATTGACAAACGGAGCCCCGAATAGTTCGGGACTTCCGGAGAACCAGGAGTCCGGTTCGTGTGCCGGATATTGCCTGAGTGAACAGTAAGATCTACTTCAATGATCATGGAATACATACACTCTTCAGGACTTGTTTCTCCGTCGGAGACGCTCTTTCCGGGAGAGCGTCCCCCCATAAAAAAGTGCAGAATTTGGGGCGTTTCGGCATATCAGATTTTTTAAACCTCAATTTTTGCCCCGTTCTGCTGAATTCGGCATGAAATGGACTCTAAAAAGTGCCCCAACAGCACCGTTTGGCTGGCCGATCGTTTGCCGGATGGACCAATATAGGTGAAAAGTGAAAAGAAGGCCTGTTTTGGGGGTCGGACACCTGGACCCTTCGTCGGATATCGTCGTGAATTGGGGGATCTCCATAGGAATAACAGGCACAAGCACCTCCGGCAAAATGGCACTATGCAAATCGACTCGATAAAGGATCGTAAGAAAAAGATGTGGTCAATAATTTCCACCATCTTCAGACCCGGACCGCTGAAAGAAAATCAATCAACGTCCGGATAAAAAAAATCTGAATCAACGTCTGCCCGTAATTTTTCAATCGGGATCCGATTCAAACATCAAAATCAACATCCGGTTGAAACTCTGAAACCGGGATCCGATTGATCCGTTAACGGCTTTCAAACGCGATCGGGTACGCGATGAGAATTTTAGAATCGGGTTCCGGTTTGAAATTCGAAATCAAAGTCTGCACAAAAATTTCAAACCGGGATCCGGTTGCGAATTCCAAATCGAGGCTTGATAAAAATTTTAGAATCATGGTCTGCTCAACAATTTTCAAAACGGGGAGTTACCTGGAAAAAATAATTCGGGCATATTTTGTATCTCCCGTCAGAAACGTATCCGTAATTTTCCTCTTTGCAATCAAGGTCTGGTTGAAAAATCAAAATCAAAGTCTGCCCGGAATATTTCAACCGGGATCCGGTTACGAATTCCAAATCGAAGCTTGATTAAAATTTTAGAATCAAAGTCTGCTTAAAAATTTCAAATCAGGATCCGGTTGAGAAATTACAATCAAAGTTCGATCGATCCGGATCAGGTTTTCAATCGGGATCCTGCCTGCGCTGAAAAACTTTCAATCAGGATCCGGTTGAAAAATCAAAATCAAAGCTCGAACGAAAATTTTTGGACAGGGGCCGGTTCAAATTTTAACATCAAAGCCCGATTGAAAATTCCGGAGCAGGATCCCGTTGAAATTTTTCTAACCAAAAAACAGAACGCGAAATACCCGGGAACATGAAAACCCGGTCTCCAATCAGCGAACAGGAACCCAACCGGCCCACCAATCCAAGACCCCCGGCACCCAAACCCAAAACAAGAACCCCATCGCCAAACAACTCCCCAAAAAAGAATTGCACGTAACGATGGGTATTTTACCGATACCCCATATTATTCTGTAATCATAATCCCACCTGCGTATAAGTACCAGTAACCTGCAGGTGCACAACAAAAGGAGTTCGAATAATAAATGGGCAGGCTGACCGACATCTGGACCATCACGCGATGGGAAGTGAAGAAATCCTTCAACATGATGAGCCGGGAAGTCCTCCCGTTCGCCATCGTCCTCTTCATCCTCCTGGTCGCGGTAACCGGCTTTGCCGCCCAGACGGGCATGCATCTCCAGGACGGCATGTACAGAGTGGGCGTGGATGACCCCGAGGTTGCCAGCCTGATTGCCAGCGACGCCCGCTTCACCGTGTACCAGGAAGATCAATTCACCCTGTTCGATAACCGGAACTCATTTGACCTGATCATCGTCCACGGGCTGCTGTACCCGGGCCAGACCGACCGGGCCAAGGCGGCACAGAAGACGCTCGAACGCGATTATGCCAAGTACGTCAACTCGGTCTACAACCAGGAAGCAGATCTCTTTGCCGCATACCCGCTCTGGATCGATGTCCAGACCGTGAAAAGCGAACTCAGTTTCCTCTCTACCCAGGCAGGCCAGTACGTCCAGGCTGCCCCCAGCCGTGCAGCACCGGTACCCCAGGGGGAGATAAGCGCCATCCCCACGCCGTCTTCGTCGCTTGACTTTACCAAGGAGGAACTCCGGCAGGAACTCATCAAGACCGGTTCGAAGAACACCCAGATCTCGCGCTACACCGAGGTCCTCGCTTCCGACAGCACGATGGGCAGTTTCAAGACGCCCTCCCAGTTATCCCCCCCGCTGCCGTTTGACTCCATCATCCTCGTCTTCGTCTTCATCTTCCCGCTCTACTTCACCTCCCAGTTCTTCATGATGAGCATCATGAACGAGCGCATCGAGCGCAAAGGCGAAGTCCTGCTCTCAACCCCCGTGGCATCCTCCTCCATCATTCTCGGCAAGATGATCCCGTACTTCGCTGGCATGGTGGCCATCTGTATTGCGCTCACTCTCTATGTCCGGGCACCCCTCATCATCATCCTCCCCCTCATACCGGTCATCATATTCTTCCTCGCCAATGCGCTCCTGATCGGCATGCTCTCGCGCAGTTTCAAGGAACTCTCGTTCATCTCGATCTTCTTCTCGACCGTGGCCACGTCATACCTGTTCTTCCCCAGCATCTTTGCAAACGTGCACGTCATCTCCCTCATCTCGCCGCTGACGCTTATCGTTCTCTCAATACAGGGAAACCCGTGGACAATTACCGATTACCTCTACTCCACCTCCCTCTTCTGGCTGACCGGTGCGGTCCTTTTCTACATCGGGATGAAGAACTTCAAGGAAGAGCGGCTCTTTTCGGAAAAACCGCTCCTTCCCCGGATCCGCGAGTTCCTCTCAGAGATCATCTCCCGGAAGCACCCGTTCATCTCAGTATTTTTGCTGACCGGGTTCTCCATACCATTCGTCTTCATGGTGCAGCTGATGAGCCTCACGCTCTTTTTCAACCTGCCCATGCCGTACTCGCTGGTACTGCTCCTCATCTTTGCCGCACTGGTCGAGGAGTGTGCCAAGGGAGTCGGGATCTATGTTCTCTATGCCCAGGACCCGGCCTTCTTCACCTGGAAGAATATGCTCGCCGCCTGCGCCGCAACCGCGATAGGGTTCCTGGTTGCAGAGAAACTGCTCCTCTTCATCACGCTTGCCCAGATCACCGAATCGGTCTTTGGGAGCATCCTCTTCCTCTCGTTAGGGGTGCTCTGGATGCCGCTGCTCCTGCATTTCGCGGGTGTCCTGATCGTTGCGTGCTCGCTGAAGTTCTGGGGGCGCAAAGGGTTAGTCATCGGGCTCGTTCTTGCCACGGCCGTTCACTGCCTGTATAACCTCTACTTTATCCTGGGGTGGATCGGATGAAAGCACGTCACTTGTCAATCATTGCCAGAAAAGAGTTCCGGGGACTGTTCAACGAGCGCACGATCCTGCTTGCTGTCCTGCTCCAGCTCTTCATTGCGCTGTTCTCATCGTTCCTCATGGTCGGGCTCACGTCAATGTACGATCCATCCTCTCTTTCGAAATATTCGCGATATAAATACAATATCGCCTATGCCGGCAACGATTCGGCATTGCTCGGGTATCTCGAGAGCAGCCCGGACATAAACAGCCCCCGGGACTTCCGGGTCTACCGGATGGACCTCTCTACCGCGGTTGCCGCGTTAAAAGAGCGGAAGCTATCAGCGGTTGTCTATGTGCCTGACACCTCCCCGGCGGCCGATGAACCGGTCAAGATCACCCTCTATACGCTGACCAATGATCTCCAGAGCGCAATTGTCGATGTGAAACTCAAGGATGTGTTCTTAAAATACGAAAAGGACCTTCGCCAGGTACGGGGATCGCGCCTCAGCGAACAGCCGGTCCCGGTCCGGATCCCCAAAACCACCGGGGGCGGGGACTTCTACGAATTCGTTTATGGCCTGCTGATCCCCCTGCTGGTCTTTATGCCGGCGATCATCGCATCTGCCCTGGTCATCGATCTCATCACCGAGGAGTACCAGCACGAGACGTTAGAGACCTTAATCTCAACTCCCATTACGTTCTCCGAGATGGTCTGGGGCAAGGTGCTGGCCTGTGAGCTGCTGGTACCGATCCAGGCCGGGGCATGGCTGCTGCTCCTGATGGTCAATGGCATTGCGATCGAAAATGCCGGGCTGATCCTGCTCCAGGTTGTGGTCAGCTCGCTGATCCTGATCCTGCTCGGTGCCCTCACGGCCCTCCACTACCGCGAGAGAACCGCAGCACAGTTCATCTTCTCCACGGCACTGGTAGTCGTAATCCTCTTTGTCCTGGCACTGCCCTCAAATCCGCTCAACCTCCTCACCCGGCTTGCGGTGGGGACCGCCGGTCCCGAGCAGTGGATCGTGCTCGGGGCTACCGGAGTCATCGTCATCGTTCTCGGGTACCTGACCCAGAAATATGCTGAACGGGTGGGAAAATCACACCATACGGGATAAGGAAAAAAGAGGATCAGATGGATGGTGTTGTGATCATCGGCTTATCGATCGCCTTGTAAGTTACCCCTGCGCTGGTCACAAAGACCTCGACCCGGTCATTTCCCCTGCTTCCCTGGATAACCAGTTCATCGCCGCGCCGTGGTTTTCTCTCCCCATCGTTCAGGTACTTTTGAATGACCTGCCCGTCAGAGAGAGTAACTTTCATCATAACCTTCTGGACAAAGATCTCTCCTTTTCCCCCATTATAGAGCAGGTGAAGGGTAAAGTCGGGACGCTCCTTGGTCAGCTGGAGATCAACAAACTGCTCAGCGGGGAGTGTATCGACAGCAACGGGTGTTGAGACTACGGTTGACACGGAAGTTGCGGTCACCGCAGAGGTGGGCAGAAGAGTGAGGGTCTCCACCGGTTTGATCTCTGCCTGGGTCGGACTCGTACAACCCGCAGAGAGCGCACAGAGCACGAGCACAAGTGCGGCCAGCAGGAACAGGGTACTTTTCATAGAGATTGCTTTTAATTTGTACATATTTCTGATTTGTGCTCGGGAAAGGAGCCGATGTGAAGCCGACCGGCTTTGTTTTATTTTTCCCCACCACACAGTTCCGGCAGGTAAAAATGCATAAAAATGCAGGAAAGAACAGTTAAATTAAAAAGGACACCCGGATTAACGTTATGTATCAGGAGTAACAGGGAATGTTCTGTCCTAAATGTGGAAAAGAGACCGATGCTTCGGGAAAATTCTGCCAGTGGTGCGGGTACGATATCGCATCCATTCCGGTAAAGCCCGTCATCGTTCCTGAAGAGGAAGAGGGGCCGGAAGTCGGCGTGTATGCGGGTCTTGGCAGGCGGTTTATCGCGTTCATTGTCGATGCTATCCTCGTCCTCCTTATCGGAATTGTCACCATCACGTTCTTCTCGATGACGAACGGTGTGAAATATGCCTATTATATCGCAGCGCAGGGAGCGCCGGTCTCGGATCTTACCGAAGCGGGCACGTTTGATGCCGCCTTCGGCCCGATCGTTGCGGCGTTTGGCATGCTCATCATCATTGTCCCATGGCTCTACTTCGCCGGGTTTGAATCTTCCCGCAGCCAGGCAACGCCCGGTAAAGTGCTGATGCGTATCATGGTGACAGACATGGAGGGCAACAAACCCACGTTTGCCCGGGTCACCCTCCGGCACTTTGGGAAATTTATCTCGGCTCTGATCATCTTTATCGGATTTTTGATGATCGGGCTTACCAAAAAGAAGCAGGGGCTGCATGACAAGATTGGCAGCTGTCTCGTGCTTCTCGAGGACTAACCATTCCCTTTTAGAGACCAGTCAATTTTTTTTTTAGAGACCGCGTTTGAAATTTTTAGATTTTTCGTGTTTTTGTTTTTCCGGATAACAATCCGTTATCAGACCGGCATAAAAAAGAGTTATTTGTACCGGATCTTCAGGCCGAAGAGCAGGAGTATCAGGACAAACGTGATCAGGTTTGCCGCGATGACGGGTATGGACCCGGTCCAGAACCCGTAGCAGGCCCAGAGAAGGACGCCAAACCCGAAGAGGACGAGCATGGCAAGCGAGAGGTCCCGCGTCTCTTTGAGTTTCCATGCCCGAAATACCTGGGGGATGAACGCGATTGTAGTAAGCGCCCCGGCAACAAAGCCAACAAGTTCAATGGTATCCATGAACATTCTCCTTAAACCATTAATCCTGATCCGATTTATACCACAGGCGTCATAAAGGATTTTTTGTCCTTCCTTACATGACGGAGGGTTCCGGTGAGAACTGGTCGGCGACCACCAGCCACCGCCCCGCTTCCTTCACCAGGAAGAACATGTCCCTTCCCTTCATTGTCATGGGTTGCCCCGCCATCGTGAACGAGATGGTGAAGAGGTACGTGACCACCGCACTGGACCCGGACGCGTGGAACCGGATGCGGAGATCCTGCTCGTTCCATTCGTGAATCGTCGCCACTTCGGCAAAACCTCTCCACCCGGCAACATAGGCGTCCCGTCCTTCCAGGCACCCGGGGGCGGTGGGCACAATGGCAACCGCTTCGGGATGGATATATTCCCGGAACCGTGCTTCGTCCCATGATTCCGTCCAGCACCGGTTCATCTCCCGGATGGTCGATTCGATCTCCTTAATTTCAGAAGTCTTGTGCATTGATGAAATCTCCATTACATACGAAGAAGCAGGAATGATAAAAAGGGCATCGGGCATGCAACGCGAAAGTGTGGAGAAAAGAGAAAGGCAATTCTCCTGTCAGGAGGTTGCCTTCCCAAGCCGGAAACGGTTACCCAGCCATTCCCGCCGGTCGATCCGGGCGAGAGAATCGAACGAGCCGGCAGAACGCGGAAATTCTGTCAGGGTATCCATATTCCCGGTTCATACCTTGCCATGCCGCGCAATAAACCATTGACGTGAGCACCCTGAAAGTAAGACGGGCTCACCGGATCAGAACGGGATGCTTGCAGACTCACTGCCCAGGAGAAAGTTTTCCATCCGCCAGCACTTTGCCTCACCGTGGGGGATGCAGAGCACGGCAATATTGGGATCGTCCGGCCCCGTGATACCCATCCTCAGGAGGAACGGGCGTTCTGCTATGAGTTTCCTGATAAGGGAATTATCGTGTACTCTTACCATTCTCCCGGTTACCCGTACCATTTCAACGGGATCCGGGGGCCGGGGTGGAGCGGTAAAACAGACCTCTGCTTTCGGATTGATGGACAGCTGGTCGATGACATTTTTGTGTGCAACCGTATGGAAATAAAAACCGGTTGTATCCGCAAACCAGAGAAGGAATGCCCTCACCCGGGGCTGGTCACCATCCATTGTTGCAACATAACAGACCGGGTGATTCCGGGCAAACGTAGTACAGTAATCGAAGTTCATAGCCAGTCGAACAAGAGATCAAAGGGATCAGCAAAAAAGGTTCGTGTGCCAAGAAACCGGAAGGGTATTCTCCAACCGGACCGGTTCACTGCAGGGACCGGCTTCTTTTAAGAAACGTTTCCCGGGTGATCTCTCCCACCTCATCAAGCCACATCTTCCGCTGCTCATCGCTGCTCGTCACGATAACCCCAAACATTCTCCGGCGAAAAAGCGGGACCCCGCAGAACGAGACAATGCAATCCTTCCAGATCCGTTCGAGCGGGTCACCAAAGACCTCCTCTTCCCGGGCTGCCGGGGTATTGGAGGTGTTGAAGACGATGACTGCCTTTGCTGCAAGGAGCCCGATAGGGATTCCTTCACCGGAATCCGTTTCAGCAAAGCGGTATGCAACCCCGGGCCGGAGGACCCGGTCGATCCAGCCTTTCAGGATCGCGGGGGGCATCCCCCACCAGTTGGGGTGCACGATCACGATCCCGTCCGCTTCAGCGATCTCCCGGCAGTGCTCCGCAATGTGCGGGGGCAGGACCGCATCACGGGCGATCTCGGGGTACAACAGAAGGGGATCGAACTTCTCCGCATAGAGATCATGAACAATGACCTCATGGCCGGATTTACGAAGGGTGGATACCACCTCTCCTGCTATGGCGTGGTTGAAACTCCCGGGGCGGGGATGGGCAAGAATTACGGAGATCTTCATCGGTTTCCTCATTTCCGTGCGGTGGCCTTGAAGAATGTATAGCAGAAGACGCCATCCGGCTCAGCGGTCCGGTAGAGGGCCGCAATCCCCCGGTCCCATGACACCTGGTCCATCAGCCCCTGTTTCAGTACCGCGGGACCAACCCCTTCGACCATGGCAGTAAAGGTCAGTTTTGTAAATCCCTCCACCAGCCCGGGGCGTAAGGCATCGACATAGACCATCCGGGGCGTTACCCGGACTTCCTTATACCCGGCGCCGGCCACCAGCGGGTAAAGCTGTCTCCCGATCAGGGCATTGCCACCTGCCTGCTGCTGGAGAGTTACCAGGCAGTCGATGGCCTGCCGGGCATCCGGGTTCTCCGGGTGGAAAAAGGTGGAGCCGTGATCCCCTTCAATCACCGTGAGGGTTCCACCTTCCTTGAGGAGCGGGCGAAGGTGTTCGAGCGCCCGCTTCGGCTCGGCCAGGTGCTCGAGCACAAAACAGACAAAGATGTGATCGAAACTTGCCGGCTCAAACGCGAGCTGGAAGATATCCCCCTGCCGGAAGGTCACATTTGTGATCCCTTCCTGCCGGCACTTCTCCTCGGCCCGCTGTATTGAGTCCGCCGAAATATCGAGCGACGTGATGCGGGCACCGGGACTGTTCCGGGCCAGGATCACCGTCTGGGCACCAATCCCACAGCCGGCTTCAAGCACCCGTGAACCGGCAGGATAGCGGGTGTCGTTGTGGAGAAGTTCAGTGAGGGTCTGTGCCTGGTCCGCGAGCCGCTCCGACTCACGTGCTGAATAGCCATGAACATACGGGTGGTGTGCCATTAAGAATCCTCATGAAGCCGGCTCTGATGGAGAGCACATAGCGTGCATTGTACAATTTTGTTGGTCACTGTACAAAAATGTACTGTGATATCAGATGGAATGGCAGATGGAATGGCAGATGCTCAAAGATGCAGGAATACGAGAAACAAAAATTCACTCGGGAATGAAAAGGAAAAGGCCGGGGCCGAGATTCGAACCCGGGTCGGAGGATCCACAATCCTCTAGGATGACCAACTACCCCACCCCGGCAATTTGCCCTTTTATATTTGCACTTCGCTTTGATTAATCTATCCATCCTGACCCTTCGGCGTCATCCCTTGGAACGGACACCGGCACAGGCCCGGTTTTTATACCGGAACAACTGTCCACCCGCACCCTTCCGGTACCAAGGTGACTATTAATAGGGTCTGACATCCATTACATATCAGGTGGCTCTGAACGGTATTCCTTAACAGTGTGGCGTAAGCACGCACACGCGTATACGGGAAGCGGGAACTTTTTTTATTCCCGTACGAGCTGAAGAGACAAACATAAGGTGAGGGCATATGGCGGGAAACCCGAAGATAAGAACGCCGATTGTCTGCGTTATGGGGCACGTGGATCATGGCAAGACCTCGCTCCTTGACCGGATTCGAGGCTCATCGGTCGTGAGCTCAGAGGTGGGCGCGATCACCCAGCATATCGGTGCAACGATAGTTCCGATCGATGCCATCCGGGCTTTGAGCGGGACGATGGGAAAGATGCCGGTAAATATTCCCGGCCTGCTCTTCATCGATACACCGGGACATCACGCATTCACTACCCTCCGCGCCCGGGGCGGTGCACTTGCAGACATGGCCATCCTTGTTGTTGATATCAACCAGGGATTCCAGCCGCAGACGATCGAAGCGCTCCAGATCCTGCGGGCCTGCAAGACCCCGTTTGTGGTGGCCGCAACCAAGATCGATCGCATTCACGGCTGGAGGATCTTTGAGAACGAGTCGTTCCTCTCATCCTTTGCCAAACAGAACGAGCGGGTTCAGGGCATGGTAGAGAACAAAACCTACGAAGTCGTAGGCAAGCTCTCAGAACTGGAGTTCTCCGCGGACCGGTTCGACCGGGTCTCGGATTTCCAGCGCAACCTCGCAATTGTTCCCGTCAGTGCTCACACGGGAGAGGGAATCTGCGACCTGCTGATGATCATGATCGGGCTTGCCCAGCGCTACATGGGAGAGGCGCTCGCCCTTGAAGTTGAAGGGCCGGGCGCCGGTACCGTTCTCGAAGTGAAAGAGGAGCGCGGACTGGGAACAACCCTTGACGTGATCCTGTATGACGGAACGCTCTCTATCGGCGATGAGATCGCAGTCGCAACCCAGGGCGATGTGATCTTTACCAAGGTACGGTCCCTCTTAAAACCCCGGCCCATGAAGGAGATCCTGGTCGAGGACCGGTTCGAGCGCGAGAAGACCGTGGTCGCAGCCGCAGGAGTCAAAGTCACCGCACCCGATCTGGAGGGAGTGATTGCGGGCTCCCCGTTCTTTGTCGTCCGGGGCAACCGCGACGAGATCGAAGCCAGGATCAAGAAGGAGATGACCGAGATCCACGTCAACCTTGCCGAAGAGGGGATCGTCATCAAGGCCGACACGATCGGGGCGCTCGAAGCACTCTGCAAGGAACTGGAAGGAAAAGGGATTGGCGTAATGCGGGCTGAGGTCGGGCCGGTGAGCCGGCATGACCTGATCAATACCGAGACCATGAAGAACCCGGTCTTCCGGGTTCTCCTCTCGTTCAATACACCCCTGCTTCCCGATGTCCTGGAGATGATCAGGGACCCGCTGTACACGCAGGTCAAGGTCTTTGAAGGCAGGGTCATCTACCAGCTCATCGACCAGTACGTTGCCTGGCGGGACGAACAGAAACGGCTTCTCGACAAGCAGCGGTTCGAGCATGTGGTCATGCCGGCAAAGATCCGCCTCATGCCCGACTGTGTGTTCCGGCAGAGCAACCCGGCCGTTGTCGGGGTCAGGGTGCTGGGGGGGAAACTGCGCAGTGACGTCAACCTGATCAAACTCGACGGCAAGAAAGTAGGCCACCTCAAGAGCATGCAGCTCCGGCAGGAGAACATCCGGGAGGCGGATGCCGGGCTCGAAGTTGCGATTTCGATTGAAGGTGCAACGATCGGCAGACAGCTGAACGTTGGAGACGACCTTTTTGTCGATGTTCCCGAGCGCCACGTAAAGGTACTGGAGAAGGAGATGCTCAAGTCATTGAACACGAGCACGCAGGAGATCCTGGAAGAGTACACGACGATGCGCAGGAAGACTGAACCCTTCTGGGCCAAGTAAAGTTTAAATAGCCCGGGCAGACACGAGGGTTTAATAGCGTACCAGTATAATTAAATGGGTACTTCTCATGTGTAGGCTATCGGGCCGGCAGTTCGAGACGTGAAAAAATCCAGAATCCTGGTTTTTTCTGGAAAAAACCAATAAGGAGAGATTAGAATGGTGGACTTAAAAGTCGTAGTATCAGACCCCAAGACCGGTCGCGCCTACACATGAGA
>JANYKQ010000087.1 GCA_025358115.1 Methanomicrobiales archaeon
ATTTCGGAACAATCTTCTGCTCGGAGCTCATTCTTTATTCGGCGGGCAATTTGCCGGTGTTTGACCATATTCGGCGCCCGCTGCCTATTTAGATCTTACTGTTTTCTTTTGTTCTGGCTAAAAATTAGAGAAGTACTGAAATTGCAGGAAACGCCCGGGAATACCCGGCCAAGTAATTCCATCTCCGGTTTGACTGGACTGGTGGGACCCACAGACACATCCCCTCCATGAAAGCCCGGAGTGATCCCTTCTTCATATTTTTCCTGAGGTACGGGATATGGGTCGGTACCACAGATACACATATGAGGCCACGAAGCAATGGTAGCCCAATACGACAGGACGATTTAATTCTCCCTTAATCAGCCCGGCCGGGCTGATTACGTTCTCACCAGCCGCACCATGGTAACCGGGGATACAATCGCACACTTTTGATTCCATGATACGTTACCGGCATTCATTCAGGAATTCCGGGAACAGGGACATTCCGGACCTGCGAAATGAGAGAGAAATATGGAGTATAAACGGTTTTGCCGGAGAGGAACACCAACGATTAAAAACTGGATAAGATATGTCACAACAACTTGGCGGACAGCCAATCATAATTCTCAGGCAGGGGACAACGCGGAACCGCGGGCAGGAAGCCCAGAACAATAATATCGCTGCTGCAAAGGCCGTGGCAAACGCAGTCCGGTCAACGCTCGGGCCCAAAGGCATGGATAAGATGCTTATCGACGGGACGGGCGATATCGTCATCACCAACGACGGTGCCACCATCCTGAAACAGATGGACATCCAGCACCCGGCTGCAAAGATGATGGCCGAGATCGCAAAGGTCCAGGACGATGAAGTAGGAGATGGTACGACAACAGCCGTCGTCATTGCCGGAGAACTCCTGAAAAATGCGGAAAGCCTGCTCAGCCTGAAGGTTCACCCTACCATTATTACCGAGGGATACCAGAAAGCAGCGGTAAAGGCTCTCGAGATCCTGTCCGCGTATGCAGTCAGTGTAAAACCCACGGACAGTGCACGACTGAAACAGATCGCAGAGACCGCGATCAGCGGCAAAGGAGCAGAGGCGTACAAGGTGCTGCTCTGCGATATTGTCGTTCGTGCGGTCACTATGGTTGCCGATCCTGACGGGACGGTGGATACCGGGCACATCACCATCCAGAAGAAAGTTGGGGGTAAAGTTGAGGATACCGCGATCATTGAAGGCATGGTTATTGACAAGGAACGGGCCAGCCCGGGAATGCCACTGCTGGTCCGGAACGCAAAAATCCTCCTCCTCAACGCAGCGCTTGAGTACAAAAAAACCGAGGTCAGCGCGAAGATCACTATCTCGCGGCCCGACCAGGTCCAGGCATTCTTGGACGAGGATGCCCATATGGTCCGCCTCATGGCAGACAAGATCATAAAAAGCGGTGCAACGGTTGTCTTCTGCCAGAAGGGCATCGATGACACGGCCCAGCACTACCTTGCAAAAGCCGGTATCCTGGCCGTCCGCCGGATCAAAAAGAGCGATTGCGAAAACATTGCACGGGCCACCGGGGCAACGATCATCAGCAGTATCGATCTCATCACCCCGGCAGATCTCGGGAATGCCGGCCTTGTGGAGGAGAAGAAACTCTCCGGTCACGAGATGATCTATGTCTCGGAATGCAGGAACCCAAAGTCAGTCTCGATCATCATCCGGGGCGGGTCTGAGCACCTTATCGATGAACTCGAACGTGCCATGCACGACGCCCTGATGGTTGTCAGTGATGTGGTAAAGGACAAAAAAGTTGTCCCGGGCGGCGGGGCTCCCGAGATCGAGCTCTCGCTCCAGCTGCATCGCTATGCGTCGACAACCGGGGGCCGCATCCAGCTCGCTATCGAGGCATTCGCATCGGCGCTCGAGGTAATCCCGCGTTCCATTGCAGAGAATGCCGGTCTCGACCCCATTGACATGGTTGTCGCAATCCGGGCAGCCCATGAAGCCGGTAACCGGAACTACGGGCTGGATGTGCACGAAGGCAGGCCGGTCGATATGCTCAGGGCGGGGGTAGTCGAACCCCTGCGGGTGAAGACCCAGGCCATCAAGAGCGCTGCCGAGGCAGCAGTCATGATCCTGCGCATCGATGATGCCTTCGCATCCCGGGCATCCGGGCCTGCCGGGGGAATGCCGCCGGGCGCTGGGGACTACTAGATATACGGATTAGGAATGCGGAACACCGGACCACCATGGCCAGCATGTCAGGGTCAGGGTAAAACCCTTTTAGTCAGGTTCGGCCCATGCAGGGGTTTTCAAATCGACGTATCCCGACGGGATCTATAAAATCCGGGATCTGCTGCCAGCGCATTACCTGCGAACTACCCGCCATACCATTTTTTTTAGAAAATATCCTGGGGAAAAATTCCAGTTTCCCAGCGTTTATATACCATTTACCCCAACCAAAATGTATTGACCCGGTAATCGGGATGGGTGTACAAAATGACCGAAACACAAACCTCCAGGACACCGCTTGCCCGGCTCGTACTCTTCATGATCTGTTTATCGATCGCGGGAAGTTTTGTTGCCGGGCTCCACTATGCTGCAATCGACCTCCCCCGACAGCAGCAGGAACTCCAGGTACCCACGAACGGGGCAGAGCCCCAGGCAGGGTTCCAGGAAGATATGAACATGTTCCTGTCTCCGTTTATAGAATTATGGAGAGTATTTGGAAACGTGAGGTTTCTCTTCCCACCCTATGACTTCAAATAATACCAGCTTTTGAACCGGTGAGATCCATTGCTCCTTTTTTTAGATATTTCCTATCCGGAGTGCCCAGAGTCGGCCGTTTAGGATTTTTCCCTCCGGGTCCTTCCCCTCCATTCCCTCGAACAGGATGTACCACCGGCACCCTTGCGGTGCGGGGTGCCGGGCCGGTGCGGATAAAAAAAGCTTCTCCCTCACAATGCATAAATTGCCACCCGGGTGAGTATAAAGCATGGAGATCAAAACGTCCGAAAGAGCCATGCTTCTCTGCCTGGTGATGGTCGGCCTCTTTTTTTACTGGCGGCCCCGGTAACAGCTGCGGCAGGAGCATCGCATCCTTTCAATGTCACGGACCTGGTGACGCTCCAGAGAACCGGTGCTCCATCCCCGTCACCGGATGGCGCCTGGATCGTTTTTCCCCTGCGCAGTACCGACATGGCCGGGAACAGGGGACTTACCAGCCTCTGGATCATCCGGCCTGACGGAACCGGCCAGCGCCGGTTGACATTCCCACCGGGAAATGCTGCAGAGTCCTGCTGGTCGCCCGACAGCTCGGCAGTGTATTATCTCTCGACCGGGTCAGGAAGTTCACAGGTCTGGAAGATCGCTCCTTCCGGCGGGGATGCCGTGCAGGTCACGAACCTGTCGCTGGATCTCGCGAACCTGAAGTGCTCTTCTGACGGCAAGGCGCTTGCATTTACCATGGAAGTATTTCCCGGAACCGGGTATGACGTGACGGCCGCACACCTGGCCGCGATCGAACAGCAGAATTCCTCCGGCAGGGTTTACGATACCCTTCCCTTCCGCCACTGGGATAGCTATGAAGACGGGCGGCGGAACCATATCTTCGTGATGCCGCTCTCAACCGGCATACCGGTGGATGTCATGCAGGCAATGGATGCCAACAGCCCCTCGGTGCCCTTCGGGGGTGCGGAGGAGTTTACATTCACGCCGGATAATTCCGGGATCGTCTTTTCCGCAGCAGATACCGGCAGGGAGGAGATGTGGAGTACGGAACACAGTCTCTATCGTGCCTCAATCTCCGGGACCGGTAAGCCGGTCAATCTCACGCCGGCGAACAGGGCCTGGGTTACGCGGCCGGTCTTCTCACCGGATGGAAAGACACTCGCGTATCTTGCCATGACCCGCCCGGGCTATGAGGCCGACCGGTACCACATCCTGCTCCGTTCATGGCCGGACGGAAAGGACCGGGAAGTTGCGGCATCGTGGGACCGTTCCCCCTCCTCTCTTATCTGGTCGCAGGATGGGAAGACGCTCTACGTGACCGCGATGGATTACGGCAACAGTGCATTGTTTGCGATCGATCCGGCCACAGGGGCAATCAGGAAACTGGTGGGGAAAGGGGATGTCGCTTCGGTGAGTACTATCGGCAACAACCTTGTCTATACGCTGGCAAACCAGTCCAGCCCGGCCGATCTCTATACGATCGATCCCGACGGGAAATCTGTGGAACGATTAACGCAGGTCAACCGGGATCAACTGTCAGCGGTAAGGATGGGAGACTATGAGCAGTTCTCCTTTCCGGGCTGGAACAATGAGACCGTGTACGGGTACCTGGTAAAGCCGGTGGATTTTGATCCGGCAAAGAGATACCCGGTTGCCCTCCTGATCCATGGCGGACCGGAGGGGTCATTTGCGGACACCTTCAGTTACCGGTGGAATCCCCAGGTCTATGCCGGGAGAGGATATGCGGTGGTCCTGATCGATTTCCACGGCTCTGTCGGGTACGGGCAGGCATTCACCGATTCGATTCGGGGAGACTGGGGCGGAAAACCACTGGTGGATCTCCAGAAAGGACTCAATGCCTCCCTGGAAAAATATCCCTGGATGGATGGGGACCGGGTCTCTGCCCTCGGGGCCTCGTACGGGGGGTACATGGTCAACTGGATTGAAGGGGCCTGGCCGGACCGGTTCCGCTGCCTGGTGACCCATGATGGCATATTTGATACCCGGTATGCCTATTTCAGCACAGAGGAACTCTGGTTTGAGGAGTGGGAGAATTACGGTACCCCGTGGGAGAACCCGGAAGCATACTCCCGGCACAATCCGGCTGAGCATGTTGCAGCCTGGAAGACACCCCTGCTGGTGATCCAGGGCGGGAAAGATTACCGGATACCCGAAACGGAAGGGTTTTCAGCCTTTACGGCCCTCCAGCGGAACAATATTCCCGGCAGGCTTCTCTACTTCCCCGATGAGAACCACTGGGTGCTCAAACCGCAGAACAGTATCCGGTGGCATGACACGGTCCTCGACTGGCTGGATCAATGGAACGGCAACGCCCCGCCCCGCCCGGGCACCGTGCCTGCGGTTGCGGTTCCCGGACAATTTCCCCCTGTTTTTAAAGGGAACGGAGTTGCTGTTCAGATTCCCTGATCTGCATCCGCTACCCTCCGGACCTGTCCCACCCGACCAGTCCGGTGGGTGGGGGCGGGTATACAGGTCCGGGTGCCCGCAGGAAGGTTTCTGAGCTTCACGCCTCTTTTGTCACATTGATCCCGATGTGAGAGTATAACGCATTCACCCCGGGCTTATGGCCCAGGAAATTCTCCAGGAGAACCAGGCCGTCCTCCATGTTTCCCTTCTCAAGGATTGCGTTACGGAATCTCATGCCCGTTGTGCGGTTCGTCATCCCGTCCGTTTTGAATTCGTCAACAATGTTTAGCGCATACACCTTCGACCAGAGATACCCGTAGTACCCGGCATCGTACCCGTCCATGAGATGATCGAACTGGGCCGGCTGGTGCGTTCCGGCAAGGGGCGGTATGCCCCGGTACTCCGTGAACGTATCGTAATAGATCGCGGTTGTATTGACCGGACCCTCGGCAGTGTGAAAGCGCATGTCCTCGACCGAATCTGCCAGGGTACCGCTGTACGAGAGGCCGGCGCCGGCATTCCGGGATGCAATGACCCTATCGAGAAGCTCTTTTGGGATCTTTTGTGAACTGTTCGTGTAATGCCCCGAGAGCGATTCCAGTACCTGCGGATCCCAGGCCCATTCCTCAAGGGTCTGCGACGGGGTCTCGACAAAGTCCCGCTCAACGCGGGTGCCGGAGAGGGTACCATAGGGCGCCTGCGAAAGGAGGTCATGCATGGCATGGCCGGTCTCGTGGAAGAGGGTCTCTATCCCGTACATGTCCATGAGCGCCGGCTTATCCCCCACCGGTGCGTCCCAGTTCCCGACAATGGCGACAACCGGGGTCGTGCGGGTCTTGTTCAGTACCCTGCCGGTCCTGAGGGTGGTCTCAAAGTACCCCTGGGACTTCCCCGGCCGCGAATAGAGGTCGAGGTACAGGTACCCGACCGTTGCATTGTCTGCACGATTGCCCACGCGCCAGGCCCGGACTTCCGGCGACCATGCGGAAACATTCGTCACTTCATCGAACCGTATGCCAAAGAGCGACCCGTAGATGGAAAAAACGCCCTGCAGAACATTGTCTGCGGGGAAATATTCCCTGAGTTCGTCCGTGTTGTACGCGTACAGCAGGCTGGTCTGTTTATCCTGCAGGAAGGCGACATCCCAGGGATCCACGGTTGTTGCGCCCGGGTCAAGGCTCTTCTTGATCGCAAGGAGTCTGGAGAGCTCCATCCTGGACTTCTCCTTTAACGGCTCTTTCAGGGAATCAAGAAATGCCATCACGGTGCTCGTGTTCTTTGCCATCCTTCCGTCCAGCTGGTAATCAGCCCAGGTGCGGTACCCGAGCTCCTGCGCAATCCTGTACCGGAGAACAATGGCTTCCTCCAGGAGAGCGGTATTGGGAGCTGCCTGGACGTTTAACATGGTTGCGTACACCTTCTTCCGGGTCTCGCTCCGGTTGGCCTTTGTCAGAACTTCGGAAATGTCCGGTCCATCCATCGTGACAATATACATACCCTGCGATGTCCGGCCCAGGGAAGAGAGTCTCTCGGCCGAAAGACCGTCCAGTTCATCCGCGGTGAATGCCAGGGTCGTGTTGTCATTGTTCAGGTTGGCCATATACCGCACTTCAAGGCCGGTCAGGTTTGCTTTCATGGCCCTGACCCGGTCCAGCCGGTCATCAGAAAGGTTCAGACCATTGTGCTCGAAATCCCGGATGGTCATGATATACAGCCGCGACTCTTCCGGGGTGCGGGGGACCTGGCCTTTCATCGCATCATAGAGGTCGCGCCGGGAATACACGGTCGAATGAAAGATGCCGTCTGAGTTCCTGCACGCCATACCCTCCGCAGCGATCGCGGCATCGGGTTGCACACTTCCCATCAGGACAAGCGGCGCGACAGTATCCGAATAGTCGGATATCACCCGATCAAAGGTCAGGAGCGTGGTATCGAAAGATCGCCGTGATGGCGGGATGGCGGCAATCGCGTTGAGCGAGGCGTTGGTATCCTGTTCCGCTGCAGCGCAGAGTGAGGCAATCTCGCCAGGAGAGTATTGCGCCTTTAACAGGCCGGCATCAGCGACGGGAATTGGCGGGGGTGAACCTGTAGCGGCACTCTTCAGGGAATCCTGCAGGCATCCCGCTGCCATCACGAGGAGAAACAGGAAAGCGAGAATACACGCGGCAGTGCGGATATGACGGGACAGGGAGCGGGTATCCATGGGAGATCAATGATAATCCTGTGACATTCCGGTAAATAAATGGGGAGGAGCCGGAGTTTTCCTGGTTGAACACCCTCATGGAGAACGAGGTGTTTGTCCGTATTCCCTGAGTTTTTTTAATCCGGGATCCTGGCCAAAAACCCGCCGGTTTTTCAGAAGATTATATCCTCTTTTGGGAATCTCACTTTTGGCACAGGCTTGTCAGCCGCGTACCCGAGCGGGCAGAGCATCACCGGTACCAGCGGCGAAGGGATCTTCAGGATTCGGGTGAACTCTTTGGGATCGAACCCTCCCATGGGGCAGGAATCAAAACCCAGTGCTTTTGCGCCGTTCAGGGCATTCCCGAGAGCAAGATACGTCTGGGCCTGCGACCATGCCAGTTTCTGCTCCGGTGACATGGGTCTGGTGAACTGGACTGCCATCCCGACAACCATCTTCTGCATCTCTTCAGGGGCGCCGCTCTTTTTTAAGAGAATTGCAAGCCTTTTGATGAGACTGTCGTAATCGGGATCTGCACAGAAGACCAGCAGGTGAGAACAGCTGGTAATCTGCTCCTGGTTAAACGCCGCCGGCCGGAGCAGCTCCTTTGTTTTCTTGTCGGTGACTATCTTGATCTTCCAGGGCTGGAGGTTTATTGCAGACGGGGCAAACCGAACCATCTCGAGAAGTTCAACAATCTTTGATTCAGGAATCGACCGGCCGTCAAATTTCTTTGTCGCGTAGCGCGACATGACAATTGTTCCAAACTCCATAAGTAATACCTCTGCGTGATGATCGATTGATTCCGCATTTCCTCTATTTATATATGATTCGGAAGTGCAAATCCTTCATGATGAAGGGTATGAAAAAAGAACATCTTATCACGGTAACAAAGCAGAGAAGGGACGAGATAGTCGTTGAGATAAAAAAATATTTTTTAAAGGAACGGGATGAAGAGTTGGGCGACCTGGCTGCAGGTCTGGTCTTTGATTTCATCCTGGAAAAAATAGCACCGGAATTTTATAACCAGGGCGTTGATGATTCGCACAATTATATGAAAGACGCAGCCGACGACCTGTTGTCAATCCGGAAATAACTGTAGAAATTATTTTTATCTTTGGCCGGTTTAAAAAAAAACAACTAACGGGCACGGGACTCCGCGGCCAGGCAGAGGATCTCGAACAGGATCGTTGCCCCGGCGAGCGCCGTGATTCCCGAAGGATCATAAGGTGGGGACACCTCCACCAGGTCGCCACCGATAACATTGAGCCCTTTGAGTCCTCTCAGTGTCTGCAATGCCTCAAAGGTGGACATCCCGCCGGCAACCGGGGTCCCGGTGCCGGGAGCAAAGGCAGGATCCAGGCAGTCGATGTCAAAGGAGATATACACCGGCTCATCCCCCATCAGGGTACGGATCTCCCGGACCACGTTCTTCCATCCCAGTTCATAGAACTCCTCGATATGCATGACCCGCATGTTGTTTTCATAGGAGAACTGCCACAGGATTTCACTGGATCCCCGTATCCCGATCTGGACCGTGCGCTCAGGATCCACAAGCCCGGACTCCACGGCATTGCGCATGGGTGAGCCGTGCGCGAGCCCGCTTCCATGGATCGGCGGGGCGGTATCACAATGGGAATCAAAATGAACAAGGCCCGCTTTTTTCTTTCCGGCAAGGGATTTGAGGATGGGGAACGTGATGGAGTGGTCCCCTCCCGCGGTAACGGGAACAATGCCGGCAGTGGATAACTTCCGGTAGAATAGTTCGATATCCTCCAGGGCTTCCTCCAGGTTATAGACAGTCCTGAATGGCACGTCTCCCATGTCGGCGATCCGGTGTGCAGCGCAGGGAGTCATCTGCGTGTGATGGTTGTAGGCACCCACCAGACGGGACTGGTTGCGTAACTCACGGGGACCCATGCGGGCCCCGCCCCGGTTGGTCACCCCCAGGTCAAAGGGCACTCCC
This sequence comes from Methanomicrobiales archaeon, assembly GCA_025358115.1. Classification (GTDB taxonomy): domain Archaea; phylum Halobacteriota; class Methanomicrobia; order Methanomicrobiales; family Methanospirillaceae; genus Methanoregula. The sequence goes on from JANYKQ010000087.1 coordinate 9,277, forward strand.
ACGAGCGCAATGTCAAGGTCTTTTGGTTCCTGCTGAAAGGGTACGCCAAAGAACGTGGGTATTCCCCAGTACGGGTTCTGTACCATCTGGCTGCTGAATGTTTTGAGATTTTTTGCCATCTTTTCCAAATCTTCGTCCATGATCCTGCCTCTTTGCAAACGGGGCCTGGCTGAAACAAGTGCCGGGATAAAATTACCTTTGCTCCAATGGTATACGGGGTGGCACCGGTATATGAAACCAGCGTTATAACCGGGTTTTTTAATTACTGCGTTCAATACCAGATGGTATCCCATGAACACGACCCGGGCACCGGTGCATCCGGAGGAAGGTGCAATCCATGCAGCAGAAAAGGAACGGGAAAAGGCCATATTCTTCAACCTTCTCGTAGCGGTTGCACCCGCGATTCCCAAGCTTGCCGCAGCGGTTCTTTCGGGATCAGTTACCCTGTACGCATCAGCGATGAAGACGGTGAACGAGGCCATCGGCGTCCTGGTTTCATGGATAATCGCCCGCAAGATTGCCCGGGGAGACCCCGGTGTATATGATTACGGGATGGGGAAATACGAAAACATTGCACGGATCATCACCGGCAGCGTGATGCTCATCTCGTTTGTCATTCTTATCATCGTCGCCACCTACAAGATCCTCTTTCCCGCACCCCTCGGCAGCGGGGGGGTCCAGATCGGGATGATCATCGTCATCATCATGATCGCCGTTGACAGTTATATCACGGTCCGGAATTACCGGATTGCCGTTAAGGAACCCTCGCCCCTCATGGATTCACAGTGGCGCCTCTTCCGCTTGAAAGCCATTGCAAATCTCGTAGTCTTCCTCACCCTGATCCTCGCAACCCTCTGCGCAGGTTTCCCGTGGGCTGTCTATATTGACCCGGTTGCCTCGTTTGGGGTCATGGGCATTCTACTCTATTCCGGGATCCGGATGATTGTATCCTCACTGCCGGATCTCCTGGATGAGACACTGGAAGAGGAACTCCAGCTCGTGGTGGTGCAGGAACTGGCAGAGCATTTTCACACTTACGAACAGCTCCACGGTGTCAAGTCGCGGCGGAGCGGGGGAAGCATCTATGTCGATATCTTCCTCGAGTTCAGCGGGGAACTGCAGATGTGCGTGGTGCAGGATACGATTGACCGGATGAAACGCTCGATGGAATCCAAAATCCCAAAAAGTACAGTAAATATCATCACCACGAGCGGCAGGTGCAGCAGAGGCAGGTTCTGACAGAATCGCCTCAAAAGGGGGTCTCCCGGGGAGAAGGAGCCGGGATTTACCCGGGGAAGACAATGAAGGCATAGGCTTTATTGGTTCTCCAGCGGACCATTTTTAAAAAAAGGGAAATTATTGCCCCTTCCCGGGAGTCGGGGGCAATCAGGTACAGTGTCTATTCACACCTGTTCTGCGCAAGACAGGTATGGTAGGACGGGTCCCGGATATTGGTTTTGCACCAGCCATCGCAGATAAGTTTTCCAATGATATCTCCCTTACTTAAATGTTTGATACTGCATTCCTGTTCACAGGATCTCAGCGGTACATCTGCAAATATCCCGCAGATCTCTCTGACCTGATCGCATCGCTCCCCCGGAATAACCTGGGTTCCCTGCACAAGGGGTGCCGAAGAATCCTCAATGGCTGCAGCAATACCGCACCCGGCAACCGACAGGCAGATCATGAACAGTACCGGCCGGATAAGCGGCATTTCCAAGAAGTGTTTTCGTTCCATGATTCCTCGTTTTTCCACATTGATTATTGGATAGTTTGTCGTTTGCCTGGTACGCATATAATGGCAGGGAAACTGGAAAGAACCGGGGGGAAATTTTCCATAAGGGATCTTGTTTTTTTAATAATTCCTGCGGGACTTAAGGGAAACTATCAGGAAACAGGAGTCCTGCGTTCACCAATCTGCTGGCGCCACATGGCATAATACAGACCCTTCTGCTCAAGGAGACTCTGGTGAGAACCGGTCTCAACGATCTTTCCCGCCTCCATCACATAGATCACATCCGCGTGCAGGATGGTTGACAGGCGATGGGCGATCAGAAGGGAGATCTGGTCCCGGCTCGTGGAGATATCCCGGATCGTGTTCGTGATATCCTCTTCCGTCAGCGAATCGAGAGCCGATGTCGCTTCATCAAAGATGAGGAGGCGGGGATGGCGCAGCAGGGCCCGGGCAATCGAGATACGCTGCTTCTCCCCTCCCGACACCATCATTCCGCCCTCCCCGATAAGCGTGTCAATCCCGAGAGCCGAACGGCCCAGTATCCCGTCACACGAAGCCTTGTGCAGGACATCCATCATCTGCTCTTCGGTCGCATCCGGCTGCACGAACAGGAGGTTCTCCTTTATCGTTCCCGAGAATAACTGAGGATCCTGCGTTACGAGGCCAATCTGTCGCCGTAACGGGTTATACCGGATGAGGGTTGAGGGCTGGCCATTGAAATATATCTCCCCGCGGTCCGGCCGGTACAGCCCCGCCAGGAGCTTCATCAGCGTGGACTTGCCCGCACCCGAAGGACCGACAAACGCGATAGTCTCGCCCGTCTTCACGTGAAACGAGATGCCGTCGATTGCATTAAAACCGGCTGTCCTGTGACGAAAGACAACCTCTTCAAAACGGATATCTTTAAGATCGTCAATCTCGATCGGGTTCTCCGGCCGTTCTTCAATCCGCTTTTGCATCAGCTGGTCAAAATTACTGACTGAAGCTTCGACTTCCCGGTAATTCACGATGATGGTACCAAGATCCTGCAGGGGTCCGAAGATGATGGCGGTGATGAACTGCATAGAGACCAGTTCTCCCGTGGTAAGGACTTTGTGGAAGATCAGCCAGAGGAGGATGAACAGTATCGACTGCTTGAGGATCGAAAGCGTAGTCCCCTGGAAAAACGTAAGGAAACGGACCCGTCTTACTTTTGTCATCTCCAGGTTGAAGATCTTCAGGTTCCGTTCCCGCAATCTCCTGATCTCGGGAAAGGTGAGGCCCAGGCTTTTTACGAGCTCGATGTTCCGGTGGGATTCGGTGATCACCCCGGAGATCTCGTTCGTCTCGCGGTTGATCTCTCTCTGGGTAGTCTTGATCTTTTTCGAGAGCAGCCAGGAGAACGATCCCAGTACGAGGATGCCAATGAGGAAGACCGGGACCAGCAGCCAGTTCTTGGTGAGGGAATATACCGTGAGAAAACCAATGCCGACAAACGTGGAGAAGAGAACATTGATGAAGGCATTGATAAAAGTCTGGGTATCCGACCGTACCTTGAGCAGGATCGATAATGTCTCGCCGCTCCGCTGGTCCTCGAACTCGTCGTACGAAAGCCGGAGCGTCTGTTCCAGCCCGTCATTGTAGATCTGCATCCCGAACATCTGCACGGCGAGTCGGGCGTAATAATCCTGGAAGGTTTTTGCAACCCGGGCAAAGAGTGCTATCGTTACAGCTACACCCAGCCAGAAGAGCACCCCCGTGACCAGTACATTTTCCGGGATGTAATTGGGATTTACAGCATACTCATCGATGATAATCCCGAAGATGATCGGATCGACCAGGTTCAGCAGCTGGCTGATGCCCGCCAGGACGAGTGCGACCGCGATAAGCCACTTCTGCGGTTTCAAATATTTCCAGAGGAACATCATGGTTACGGTAATTCGGCATTATTTCCTCTCCTCCTATATATTCAATAGCGTGAAGACCCTGCAGGCCCGGCAGGCTGGCGGGTCACCCCAAAAGATTTGATCAAAAACAGGAGGTGGCTAAAGCCCGGGGCAACCGGGCGGTACCATACCTATAACCGATAACAACCTCAATCAGCTGTATGAGCGAAACAATGGAATTTATTTCACTTATCCGGCCAAAACGCCTGGATTTTCTCACCACCATGACGCCGGAAGAGGAGGCAGCTATGGCCCTCCACAAGGATTATGTCAGGGACATGATTGCCCAGGGAAAAATTTTCCTCCAGGGCGGCGCTCCAGATGGTACAATTAGTGTCCTGATTTACCGTGTGGATACTGCAATAGAGGCCCGGCGCCTGTTTTACAGCGACCCGGCCGTCATCGCAGGCATCGGGTATCCCGAGCTCTACCCGCTCGACATCGGGCATCTTGCAGACAGATGATCTTTTCCCGGGGGGTTTTCCAGTCATCGCGGGTTCCCGGGTAAATAAAATCCGGCAGCATTTTTTTTGTAGATAAGTATCGTAGCTGGAATAAGGAATCCACTCCCTACTTTTTCTCATAAGGAGGTCTTCCCCACCATCAGAACCGGAGCGGGAGGGCGGTTTCATTTCAGGGATTATGGGAAATTTTTCTAAAACTGGATGAGCAGCCGTAAGGATCGACAAAAAAACCTATAATCCATCATCACGTATGTTCAGATATTATGATAAATCCCCACAAAGATACGGTCGAAGATACCGAAGAGAACCGGGAGATCTGCAGGAAGTACTGCAGGATATGCCCGAACTACAAGGCTCATTCCCTTGAAAAATTCCAGCCGGACGAACTCTTCTGCTCCCGCGGAAGGTCCACCTGCCCTGACAAAAAAGAGATCCGGTGTTACTGCCCGGGCTGCGAGCTCTTCACAAAGTACCATCTCCGTGTCGGATTCTTCTGCACGAATGGCTAGGGATTTTTTCCGTTTGATTACCCAGGGGGTTACCGGAAATCATTGACAAAAGAGATCTTAACCATAATTTACGAACCCTGCGAAATCGTTGAGAACTGGCTAAAAAAATCGGCCCTGTTGAAATCCTCTAAAAAGGGGGGGTCAAGGGGATGCACCCCTTGGGCTGCCTCCCCCTCTGGGGGAGAGAGGGGGTCACCCTCCAAATGGCCTGTAAGAGAAAGCGAATCACAGGAAATAGGATTTCAACAGAGCCAAAAAAATCCATGAATATTTTTACAGAATTTTTTTTACCGGGATGACAGGACCGGTCGGGACCAGAGTGGGTCATTGTCCCGTCAATACTCCGGCTGTTTCTCATCACCGGGTGACGGAGGGTTTTTCCAGGGTAAGCGTATAAGTAAAGAAATTTCCGGAAAATTCCTTTTCGATAAAACCGGCAGCACCGGCCAGACGGGTGACGGTGCTGCGGGTCTGGTAATGGGGATCGCGGATTGTCTCCTCCACGAGCAGGATACCGCCGGGCCTGAGTGCATCAAAGAGCTCGCGCAATGCCGCTTCCCGTCCGGGGATCTCGCCCAGTACGGTTATCAGCACAGCCCGGTCAAACCGGTCATGCTCAAGTTTTCCTTCGCCGATACCGGCCAGCAGGAACCGGATATTGTTGAGATTTGAAAGCCGGGCCCGGTCCTTCACTTGCCGCAGCATACCCTCCTGGAGATCCATAGCCGTCACTTCCCCCTCAGCCCCTGCCATATGAGCAAGCGGGATGGTGAGCCGGCCCGGGCCGCAGCCCGCATCCAGCACGCTCATGCCGGGCCTGATATCAAGAAGCCCGATCGTTCTTTGTGTCCGTTTGCTCATGCCACCGGAAGATGGCGGATCCAGCAGCCATCTCATCCAGACCGGGCAGGGCAGGGTGTAACGGCGCGATGCAATCCTCCAGGCAAGAGCAATGATGATGACGAGCACAATGAGGAGAATGAAAATGAACAATACGGCAGTCATGGGAGAACCAGTCCGGTGCGGATATGATACAATGAGACAGCGCTATGCATAAAATTTTTTAAAACGGTCAGGAATAAATAGCATCGGCATCTGATTATTTTTCAGCATGACTGCCGCGGAACCAGGAAAGAAAAGCGGCCCGCGGCTCCTGTATATCGATAATCTCCGGATCCTCCTGATCTGCCTTGTCATCACCACGCACTGCTCGATCACCTACGGCGGCCCCGGCAGCTGGTACTTCCACGACCCGGGCAATGCCCCCGGGACACCGTTCATCCTGTGCGTTCTCGATTCGCTGAACCAGTCATTCTTCATGGGCTTCTTTGTGCTGGTATCGGCCTATTTTATCGTGGGATCACTCCAGCGCAAGGGACGGGAGCGCTTCACCCGCGACCGGCTGGTGCGGCTCGGCATCCCGCTCGCGGTCTGGCTCCTCTTCATCAACCCCCTACTCATCCTTATCGTGAAGCTGGGTACCGGAACTCTTCCTATGGACTTAGGAACCCTCCTGGACCCGGTCAACGGCCCCGCGCTCGGGCCCATGTGGTTTGTCTTCTTCCTGCTTGTGGCGACCTTCGTGTACCTGCTCTGGACCGGGCTGTACCGGCCCGACCCGTCCGACCCGCCCGGTGACCGGAAACCGCACCCGTTCCCGGGTTTTATCTCCATCATTGCTCTCGGGATCCTTCTCGGGACAGTCACCACGGCAGTCCGTTTCTTCCTGCCAATCGGATCAACGTGGCTGTTCAACTTCCAGATCCCGTTCGCCCCGCAGTATATCGCCATGTTCATCATCGGTATCATTGCAGCACAGAACAACTGGTTCGACACAATACCCCCCCGTATCGGCAGGGCCTGTACTGCCGCGGCCCTGATCCTGGTCGCGATCCAGCCGGTCCTCCTGTACCTGTTCACGGACTCTGCATCAGGGCTTACACCGTTTGTCGGCGGTGGGTTTCACTGGCCGGCAGTGATCTACGCGTTCTGGGAGCAGATGGCCGGTGTAATGATCATAACGGCAATGCTCTGGATATTCTCGCTCTGGTTCAACCGCCAGGGACCGGTCACCGGGGCAATGGCCGGCGATTCCTACACCGTGTATATCATCCACCCGGTTGTACTCGTCCTCCTTTCGATGGCTTGTGCCGGCCTTGCCATCCCCTCGCTTGCCAAGTTTGCCATCGTGCTCCCGCTGGCCATCTGCTGCACGTTTGCGCTCGCCCACGTGATCCGGGCGGTGCCCGGGGTAACGCGGGTTCTCTGATTCCCTCAACGAAACTCCCTGCGGGAAGATCATGAACAGGGCAGGCGGGTTTGGAATATTTAAGGATAAACCAAAGGGAACGAAGTCCGGGAAAAATATCCAGCGTTAGATCCTCTTTTTTTAACCAGGGCCGGTATGCCCGAAGATGTTGACGGTGCCTGTTTTTAACGTCCGGTAATCTCAAGAAAACTGACCAGACTGGCAATGATCCGTCCCTCAAAATCACGGACCGGGTTCCCGAAGATCTCCAGCCGGACCCGCGTGCCATCCGGCCGGACAACTTCCATGTCATCAATATGGCTCGTCTCCCCCCGCATTCCGAGTATAATCGGCATCTCATCCGGGGGATACCTCGTACCGGTCCCCCAACGGTAGGCTTCATACACCTCGGACAGGTTCTTCTCAGTTGCATCCGGCAGGATACCCCTGCCCAGGAGGCGGGCAGCTTCCCGGTTTGCCATGATCGGTTTTCCGGAGGGGGCTTCAACCATGAAGATGGCGATGGGTGTTGTATCAAGAATGGTACTGATAAGCCGGTTCCGGTTCTCAAGTTCTTCGGACTTCTGCCGCAGCTCCTTCTCCTGCAGGGTCAGCCGGTCAAGGTTCTGCCGGAGCTCCACTTCTGTTGCCGTGATCTCCTCATGGGAGGCCAGGAGTTCTTCATTCTTGTGGGCAAGTTCCCGCTCGGCTTTCCAGCGGGTCGTAATGTCTTCGATTGTCCCGTTATACCAGAGGATATTTCCCCTGCTGTCCAGGACTATTTTTGCATTGATGGAGATCCAGATCATTTTCCCATCCCTGCAGCGGATCTCGGTCTCAAAATTGTGGATTTCCCCGGTTGTTGCAAGCATCTCCTTAAGCCTCAGCCGCTCTTCCGGCCGGGCATAGAGCTGCTGGATGTCCCGGACTGCTTCCATCATTTCCTGTGGAGAGGCAAACCCTGCTATCTTTGCAAATGCCGTGTTCATGTCAAGGTAATGCCCGTCCGGTGTTGACCGGAAGATACCAAGGATGGCATTGTCAAACAGGTCGCGGTATTTTCTCTCACTCTCCCTGAGCTCCTGCTGGTTTGCCACAAGTTCGTCCAGGTTCTCCCGGAGTTCTTCTTCTGAGGCAGCAATCTGCTCATATGCTGCACCAAGCTCCTCGTTTTTCTGCCGGAGTTTTTCCACTGCCTCTTTCCTGTCGGTGATATCTTCAGAATAGATGATGATGCCACCGATAGTGTTTCCGGTCGTGTACCACGGGCGTACTTCCCAGGCTAGCCATTGGACTGACCCGTCCTGCCGTTCGAATTTGTCCTCATCGGCAGACAGAACCTCACCGGCAAGAGCCCGGAGGTGGATGGCTTTGAGTTCTTTTGTGATCTCCGGGAAGATCTCGTAATGGGAACGGCCAATGATATCACCATCTTCGAGATGATAGTCAGCTATCCACCTGCGACTTGCCGCGAGATAGTTCATCCCGGGATCAAACATGGCCAGGGCAACGGGGGCCTGCTGGATAAAGAGCCGCTGGCGCTCCTCACTCTCGCGCAGTACCACCTCTGCCCGTTTGCGGTCGGTGATTTCATGGGCTGCTGCATAAATGAAATTCCCGTACGGGTATGATCGCCACTCGATCCAGCGGTACGAGCCGTCCTTATGCCGGTACCGGTTCTCAAAATTCGAGATCTCCTTCTGGTCCGGCAATGCTGAAACTGCCAAAATAGTCTGGGCAAGATCATCCGGGTGAACAAAGTCAAGGAATTTTTTGCCTTCCAGCTCGCTGACTGAATACCCCAGCACACGCTCCCATTCCGGGTTTAACCTGCGGAAAAAACCCCCGGTATCAGCGATACAGAGAGGTCAGGGCTGCTGTTGAAGAACCGGTCGAGCTCGGCGGTCTTTTCCCGGAGAGTTACTTCTGCCCGTTTGCTGTTGATAGCATACCGGATTTTATTGGAGAGCTCAGCGAACTGGGAGACCGGGTCCCCGCCTTTCTGGAGGTAGAAGTCCGCCCCTTCGTTCAGTGCCTGTATTACCACCTCTTCCCGCCCCTTTCCGGTAAAGAGGATGAACGGGATTTTGTTTCCCGACGCCCGTACTTTTTTCAAAAAGGCAATGCCGTCCATGCCCGGCATCTGGTAATCGGATATGATCGCATCGTGCTCCCCGGAGTCCAGGAGGGAGAGTGCCGGGATGGCAGACGTCCGGGTATCAACGGTTATCTCCCCGTCCTGCTCCAGGAATACCTTGGTAATCTCAAGGAGCGCGGGCTCATCATCAACATAGAGAATGCGATACATGGCCAGAAACGTACCGAGCAGTCTTTTCCCGGGCTTATTTATAAAGGTTGGTCCATTCTGAAGGGAACGGGCAATCGGATAATTGCCGGGTTGTTCCGGTACAGATACTAAAAACAAAAAAACGTTTTGGATTATTGCCTGCCGTCTAGCGGCATATACAGCCCGGGGGTATCATACCGGGAGCCGGGGGCCCCTCAGGACCGTTGGATTCCTGGTGCGACCAGGAGAAGAGCGGAAAATTAAAAAAAAAGATCTATAAACCATCACTGCACACTATTTTTACCATGTTTGAATCAGGCAACAAACCTGTAGTTGAAGATACCGAAGAGAACCGGGCGATCTGCAGGAAGTACTGCGGGAACTGCCAGAACCACAGAAAATATTCCCTGGAAAAATACCAGCCAACCGAATTTTTCTGCGCATGCGGCCAGTCGTCTCTCGAGAGCATGAAACTGCTCGGTTGTTACTGCTCCGGTTGCGAGGTTTATATAAAATACCACCTCCGCGGCGGATTCTTCTGCGTCAGGCGCTAAAACCTTTTTAATTATTCCTGATGGATTTCCGGAGGGGAACATCGCCTGTACCGTGGAAAAACGGCAGGAGAAATTTCCGGTTCACGTTCGTTCTGTACCCGCTCCACCATCACAGAGCAAGGGGGAGGATGGATGAAATTTTCACGGGTGACGGGCACTGGCCGGAGAGATTGATCCACCGGTGCCGTATTCTGCCGGAACCAGAACCGGCATTCCCGTGTCATGCCTATGCCGGAGAAGTCTGATGGTTTATTTCCTGGGACGGCAATGATCTGTCATAAGAAGGAGTTTTTAATCTTATGTCCAGAGTATTGGCATCACCTCAAAAATATATCCAGGGACCCGGTGAAATTTCAAGGATAAAAGACCGCATCTCCCACCTGGGCGGACCGGTCCTCTTCGTCATGGCGAAGTCTGCGTATACCAGCCTCAAACCGGTCATTGAGGAAAGTTACCGGTCCCACGGAACCCTGCAGGTTTTTGAAAAATTCGGGGGAGAATGCACACAAATGGAGATTGACCGGCTCAGGGCCGTCTGCAGGACGCATGGCTGCATCGTTGTTGTAGGAATCGGCGGGGGTAAGGCTCTTGACACGGCAAAAGGGGTGGCATATTATGAAGGCACCCCGATTGTTTCGGTGCCCACGATTGCTTCAACCGACGCCCCTACCAGCGCAATAGCCGTTACCTATACAGAAGACCATATCTTTGCCGGAAATATTCTCCTTGTGAAAAATCCTGAACTGGTCCTTGTGGATACGGATGTCATCACCCGGGCACCGGTCAGGTTTCTCGTTGCCGGCATGGGCGATGCATTGTCAACCTGTTTTGAAGCCCGGGCAAATTCTGCATCAAACCATGACAATTTTGCCGGCGGAAAATCAACCAATGCTTCCCTGGCACTGGCAACCTTGTGTTACGAGATCCTGATGCGGGATGGTCTCAAAGCCAAAGAATCTGCTGAGAGGGGAATCTGTTCCCCCGAACTCGAGAATATCATAGAAGCGAATATTTATCTGAGCGGCGTGGGCTTTGAGAGCAATGGCATTGCCTGTGCCCATTCTGTATACAATGCCTTTACAATACTCCCCTCCTGTCACCACATGTTTCATGGGGAACTTGTTGCATTTGGCACGATCGTCCAGCTGGTTCTCGAAAAACGGGCGGAGACTGAGATGGAAGAGGTACTCCGGTTCTGCACCTGCGTGGGACTGCCGGTCACCTTTGCCCAGATAAGCACAAAGGAACTTACCCGCGAGGAACTCATGACCGTTGCTGTTGTTGCCTGTGGCCCGGATAATTTTATGGACAGTATGCCTTTTGACGTGACTCCTGATATGGTGTTTGACGCAATGATGGCAGCCGATGCCCTGGGAAGAAGATACACAGCAACAGGATGGTAATTTCCTCCTCATGAAATGGCAGGCATTCTCCGGAAGGGACTCGCGGATAATCTTTTGTTTCTTATCAGCATCGGGATACCGCAGATAGCGGTAGCATCAAAGGCTGGCAGGAAGAAAGACAAGGCCGGTGCAGGAGGAGTCGTGGCCGGGAACCTGTTCACCTGCAGGACTGACTCATGAGGAGCTGACCCGGTTATACCCGGGCGGTACTTTCAAGGGAGCTGTTTAAAGCCACTCATCATGGCCGGCACAGTGGTTTTTGGAACCGGGGAGATACTTGCAGGATTCGCCTTTGATATGCTCACGAGCCTCGTGCTGGCTGCTCTTGTGATCTGGTACGAGAAAGAATATCCCTTCACGGCAGGTTGATCCTTTTGCCCGGCACGGATGGACCCGATCATTTTTAGCGTGACCGGGTGGGAAAATGAACGTTTCAGGGAATGAGACGTTCATCCAGGAATTCCGCGCTGCTGATAACCCTCACCCTGCCCCGCCCGTAACTACGGTACTGCTCCTCAGAGAGAACCTCCGGCCACTCCTTGTGGATCCCCCGGGTCAGGTCCCCGAGGATCGTCACCCGGGCGCCGCGGGCGAGCCAGCCCTCCATGGCGTACCGGTTGCAGTAGTCAGCGGCAACACCCAGAAGAGTGACATCGAGCGTGGAAAGGTCCCCTCCGGAACTGATTGCCCGGATATACTCGTCGCGGCCGCTGCTCTCCCGCGGGAGGTGGGGGTCGTCAACGAAACGGAACAGGTTTTCATATGCCGCCCTCCTCCGGGGATCGCTGGGCCTGACACGGGATTCTTCCGGTTCTGCCCACATGCCGAACCGGTTCTTCATAAAATACCGGACATTGGGAAGGCCGGTAACACGTACCGCCAGTTCCCAGTCCCCGGTACCGTACTCGCAATGGATCGGGAACTGCCGGCTCTCTTCCGACCCGGCATATTCCTCGGCAAAATGCGTGTCCATCACCACGAAAGTATGATCGAAGAGAGCGTTTCCTGCCGCCTGCAGGAACGCCTGGGCGGGTGCGATGATTGCATGGGCACCGCTGATGGAGAGGCTGCCGTCTTTTTGCAGAAAACCGTTCTGCATGTCCCCGATATCAAGAATCCGGATCGTTCTCACAAAAATCTTCCTTTTTTATTGTCCCGGGTATTAGTTACGTCTGGCAATCCGCCATCAGCCGGGCAGTCGTTCACCGGAATGGCAGCCTGCGGATGTAAGGAGCCCGGCCGGTAACGGCCGGGGCAGCTCCCGGGTAAGGCGGGGCCCCCCGTTATAAAGGGTTATGCGCCGGGGAACGACTGCCCCTCCGACTGGCCCCCATAGGGCATCGAGAAGTGAAGCTGCTCGATGAGCCACCGGCTGCCGGTATTGCGCAGGACCATCGTCGACCTGCCCTGCATAGTCTGCTTCTTTGTCCCGTCAACCGTGAAGGTGATCGTGCTCTTTGACGTTGCCCATGCTACCCTGCCATCGCCGGAAATTTTCCGGTCGGAAAATTCAACCGAAAGGACAGTCGCCTGGTTCATGTCACGTTTTATCTGCCGGATAAAATCGTTATGATTCGAGATCACTTCATCGGGTCCGCTCCCGAATCCGCTGATACCGGGCGCGAAGATCGCCGATAACGTCTTTACATCCTTTTTCCGGTAGGCCGTGGCATATGCCTCCATGGTCTCTCGTACTTCTGCCTCCCGGGCTGCGGTAAGTTCCATAGCAATCGGTTGGCGATATTTTACTATTATAGTTGTCGCTGGCTGCCGGAAATGAGAGAGGGGGCCGGTTAAGGCCGGGCGGTCCCTGAAGTGTGCATTTAAAGACACCCCCTGAAATATGAATTGGACCCGGGCCGGGGGCAGGATCCGGACCTGCAATTACATACAGGCTGCCGCCACTCACTGCCGGTCGGTATAGATCCCGGACCCGACAAGCCAGGTATCGTCAACGGGGGCAACATAGCAGAGTTTCATGCCGGGTTTTCCGGTATCCGGGTTGTAATAATCCACGTAAACAAATCCCCCGCCACTCTTTGCAGCAGCGATCTCCCATGCCGTGATCTTCACGCCATGCGTGTCGGTAAAATTCATCCGGTTTGTGCCGATTGATTCCGGCTGGAAGGGCATCGCGAGCGTAGTCCCGTTGTACGCATAGGCAAAGATGTACCGGCTCCCGTTGGCAAACGTACCGTTCCGGTCATTGAAATCCCTGACCGCTTTTGCCGCCCCGTTTGCCTGCGCATACTGGCCTGCCTGCTTCACCCGCTCCACAAGCTGGTCCCTCTCGGCGGGAGTAAAAAGTGCGGGAACCTCGGACAAGTAAATGCCGGAACCGACAAACCATGTGCTGTCGACCGGACGAACGTACGAGAGCTTGAGTTCATCCCGGTTATTGTCTGCGGGATTTTTGGTGACATAATAGACCCATCCTCCGCCATCCCCGGCTACTTCGATCATCCGCCGGACATTGTTAACGCCGTTCGAATCAGCAGCCCCGGCCCGGTTCGTCCCGAGGAGATCCGGGCGGTAAGGCCATGCAAGCGTAGTCCCGTCCATCCCGTACGCAAACAGGTAGAGATCGCCTTCAATGAATGTCCCGTTCACGTTGTTGAACTCCAGAAGCGCAGCATCCTTCCCGTTCATTTTCGCAAATGTTTCGGCCCTGTCAACCAGGCGGGTGAGGTTGGCATACCGGGCATCGATTGTCGGAACCGCCACAACCGTGACCGGCGTTGTGGTCGGAGCACCCGGAGTTATCATCCCGGAGCTCCGGGTATCTCCGGAGGGTACGGAGCACCCCGCGAGCGCTACGGCGGCCACAATGAGAAGCAGTATCACTGCCAGAGAAGAGACCTTCATAACAATGGATTTGCCGGCAGTTCCCTAAAAGGTACCTCCGTTGGGGGAAGGTGGAGGCGGATCCTTTTCATCGCATCCCCATGCCGGACGGTACTTTGAACAGAGACCGGGATTACAGATCCGGTCACTTTTTTTAACCGTACCGATCCCGCCGGATACCGCTTCGCCGACCTTCATGACCCGGACAACAAAGACCGGATAGTGGAAGGGGAGAAAAACAATGCCGGGTTTTTTAAGCGGTCTTTTGAACCGCGGCTGCCCCGGGTTCAGATCGTATACCTTAATCTGGATTTGAGGAAAGATATTTTAAGAATCAATCCCGCCGGGCAGGAATTATGGAAGAACTCTATCCGCTGCTGAAATCCGTCATCATCTTTTTCCTGCTCGTGGTCTTCATCCAGATCCTGAAGCGGCAGGGCATTTTTAATGATTCACACCAGCCGGTCTTCAACCGTCTCGTCACGGAACTGGCCTTGCCGGTCACCATCTTCTCGACCCTGGCTATCTCCAGTATCTATGCCGACCAGATCCTGGCTGCAACCGTCATGGTCTCTACCATCGCTGCCTGCTGCTTTATCGCCTACCTTGCATGTCGTGCCATGAAACTTTCGTACGGCAGGACCGGGGCACTCGTCATGCTCGCCGGTATCGGCAGCACCTCGACCATGGCCTATCCCCTGATCCGGCAGACGTTTGGGGCCAACAGCGAAGCGCTGACACTGGGCTTAATCATCGGGGAGTTCGGGGCCTGTATCCCGTATTTCATCATCGGTGTCCCAATCACCGCATGGTTCGGCAGCCGTGAGACCAACCAGGCCTCTGAGGTCTGGCCCGTGATTAAGAATTTCTTTGTCTCCCCCATCTTCATCGCGTTCATTCTCGGGCTGATTGTCTCGCAGGTCCCGGCAGCATCATCGGTCATGGCCGGGGATTTCTTCACAACCTTCTTCGGGTACTTTGCAAACGGGCTTGAGATCCTGGTTGCAGTCTCGCTCGGCCTCATGCTCCGGCCCATTGATCTCCGTCCCATCCTCCCGCTCTTCCTGCTCATTGTCGGCATCAAGCTCTTCCTCAACCCGGTCTTCATCTTCCTTGGTGCAACCGGGCTCGGCCTTTCGGGCCTTGCCACCGAGATCCTGGTCATCGAAGCAGCAATGCCTTCCGGCGCGATCGCGGCGGTCGTGGCCGGGCGGTACGGGTGTGACGGGGCGCTGGCATCGGCCCTTGTCATTGCCACCTATCTCGTCAGCTTACTGACTATCCCGATCATGATCTTCCTCCTGCTGTGACCACCATGAACCCGATTGTCTACCCGATGGGCAGTTTCATTGTAATGTTCCTCTTGATCATCCTGATAGTCCAGCTCCTGAAGCGGAGAGGAGTTTTCAATGACAGCCACCAGCCGGTGTTCGACCGGCTCGTGACCGAGTTCGCCCTGCCGGCTATTGTTTTCGGGCTCCTCACCACGACAACCCTCCGGGCTGAATGGGTCCTGCCCGTGTTCATCGTGATTGGCGCAGTCCTTGTTACGATGCTCGTTGCCTGGGGAGCGTGCAGGATCTTACAGATCACCCCGGCAGTAACGGGTACCATCGTGATCCTCTCGGCGTTCGGGAGCACCTACACGGTTGGCGGACCGGTCCTTGGCGCTGTCTTCGGTCTCCAGAGCCAGGAGGTCGCCCTGGGCCAGGTTATCGGGACGTTCGGGTTTGCCCTTCCTTTCTTCACGCTCGGCATCCTTGCCGCCCGCTATTTCGGCCTTGCGGAGAAAGGAGAGAAGATCTCCCTTCCGCTGTTTCTCAAAAGTATCTTCTCCTCCCCGATCTTTCTCGCTTTCTGGCTGGGCCTCATTGTATCCCTGCTCTTCTCCACGTTCCATCTTCCGGGAGCGGACATTTACCGGGATATCTTCACCGATTTCTTTGTCGTCATCCAGCACGCGGTCAACCTGCTTGTCTGGATCGCGATCGGCCTCCTGCTGCGCCCGGTCCGGCTCCGCTTACTCATCCCGGTCCTTGCCCTTGTTTCGGCCATCCACCTGATCATCCTGCCAGGCCTCGTCTTTGCCGGGGGATACGCGGCCGCACTTCCGGTTATGCAGCAGCAGGTGGCGTTCATCATGGCGGCAATGCCCTCGGGGGCGATTGCAGCGGTTGTGGCTGACCGGTACGGGTGCGACGGGAAACTCGCATCGGCCATTGTTATCTGTACGTATCTCCTCAGTCTCGTAACACTGCCCCTCTTCCTGGTGCCGGTTCCCGGTCTGTAAAAAAATGGCTCGAAACCCTCTAAAAAAGAGGGGGGGGCACCCTCCGAACAGACCATGAAAAACAGATCCTTTTTCTATAGTTCTTGGGAGTCTCCCTCCCCTTTTTGAGGGGGGAAGTCGTATTCCATGGACGTACACATCCAGGTCAGCATCGAAGAAAAGATGATGAGATCAATTTCATTGCCATTATTTATCAGGAACACGGATAATTCAGTTTAATGATTTTTGAGACAGCACCCAATATTGCTTTACAGTCAAATGCGCCGGGACTGGGAATCTTCATGCTCCTTGTCTCATTGCTGGGGAATGCGGAATTTTATCTTGCGATAATCCCTGCGGTACTCTGGTGTTATGACAAGACACTCGGATTACGCCTCCTTCTCCTCTGTTCAGTCAGTGTTGCAGTCAATGCAGTGCTCAAGCTCTTCTTCCATGCCCCACGCCCTTACTGGATCAGTCCGGAGGTAAAGGCATTCGCGTCCGAGACCTCATTTGGCATGCCTTCTGCCGCAGCCCAGGTTTCCCTTACCTTCCTGGGATATATCGGTGCATGGTTCAGGAAGACACCGGTTTGGGCCACCTGCCTGGTACTGGTCCTCCTGGTAGGAGTGGCAAGGATGTACCTTGGCGTGCATTTTCTTGCAGACATTCTCACCGGCTGGGTTGCGGCTCTGGTGATCCTTCTCGTATTCCTGCGCTATGAGAAGGCAGCGGCGACATGGTTTTTACAAAGACCGGTCCCTGTCAGAATTCTTCTCGCACTGGGTGTATCATGTGCGTTTATCCTGCTGTCCCAGATGGTAATATCCGGTTATGGTACATGGCAGGTGCCGGCCGAGTGGTCTGCCCTGGCATTTGCACAGACCAGTGAATCGATCAACCCCCTATCATTGAAAGATACCCTCCTGGCAGCCGGGGTCCTGTTCGGTGCAGCTGCTGGGGCAGGTATCAGTGCAGAATATATCCCGTACAGTATTGAAGGCACCTGGTCGCGGAAAGCAACCCGGTTTTTTGTGGGAATAATTGTCCTTGCGGTCCTCTGGGTTGCATTAAGTGCTGCAACAAAATCACCGGGCCTTGCCGGCTATGGCATGACCTATATCCGGGCAGCACTTGTAGGGGTGTGGGTTACGGCCGGAGCACCACTCCTGTTTAAGAAATTCAACCTTGTGTCATGAGGGTTTCTCGCGAGGGTCAAAGCTTTCGTCACAGTTCTCTTTTTTCAGGAAGAAATTTCAGATAATTTTCTCCAGACCCTGATAAAAAATTTGATGGGGGTTGTTTGTTTTTTTAAAATCGGGTATTTGATTTGGTTTGCCAGAGGGAAGGCAGAGGAATTCCCCCCCTGCCACTGATTTTTTTAGGCGGGGACCTGCTCCCTGCCATGATGCAAAAAGGCAGGGGGGTCCCGGGCCGGAGCGGCGGGGGTACTGCCTGATGATGATGGGCGGAGAGGGGCCAGGCGGTTTTTTAAAGGCAGGATTTTAGTGCTGGCAGGGAAATGGATCATGGTGCCACTCAGGGCAGTTATTGAGGGAGAGACAATCATCGGCCCGGACATTTCTGAGGAGGAATGGAAAGATCTTGCCGTGCGGCACCGTAACGGACTCCCCGTCACGATGGGTTGTTGCGGAGCGCCGGGACATTTACGGGTATCCAAGAAAGGGACGCAGCACTTCTATCACGCGGTTGATGCCGGATGTCATTTTGAGGAGGAGTCAAAAGAGCACCTGGAGATCAAATACCAGATATACCGGATCTGCCAGTCCGAAGGATGGGAGACCTGGGTTGAATTTCCGGCACCGGACCGGACATGGATCTCGGATGTGTACGCTCTCAGGGATGGCAGGAAGATTGTTTTTGAGATCCAGATAAGCACCATTTCTCCGAGTGTGCTGGAAGAGCGGGATTTGAAATACCAGGCTCAGGGGATTGAATCATACTGGCTTTTGGATCATTTTCTCGGAAGAACAAAAGATTTTGCATCAGGGTATGAAGCCCATATTTTCGAAAAAGCCGGCCGGCCCGGGAAAAAAATCCCCTACATTAACGATTCGCTCTTTGAGACGGGGCCTGAAAACCATATCTTCATTGCAAAAGGCATCCGGAGTGCCGGTCTCGATGCACAGAAACAGACGCTCTTTACTACCAATAATCCCGAAATCCCCCTCGCGGTCTGGGTTAAGGAGGTCCTGAAGGGAAATTACCAGCGGTATCTCGAAGAGACCGCTGCCGGGTATAACCGGAAGCGCCGGCTCCTGATCATGGCGGCACCGGCACTCATCCGGTTCCAGGAATTTTACGAAAAGATCATCCGAAGTGGCATATACAAGGAGAAAGCCGGGCGCTGTCAGCGCATGTCCAGAACAACTGCCCAAAGAATAAACGACAAGGCACGGGAAAAAAAGTTCCAGGACATCTCTGCTGAAATCGACTGGCTGGAAAAGGAATATCGTCTGCTGGTCTCGGAAAGTTCCGGGTTGTTTTCCTGGAAAAAGATCCCGGGATACCCTGCACCAGGACTGTATTTCCGGCTTGAATCAGAGTCAGACGTGAAAAAAATACAGGAAATGATTGAGATATTCACCCGGTGGGAAGAGTCTTTTGAGCGGGCACTGGGCGAGCCGGGGCGGGAATTTCCGGTTGATAAAAAGATGAAATGACTGGGGAGTTTTGCCAGAGCCGGTGAATGACTCTGCCGTAGACATAAATCGTATTCTGGGGCATTTTTTTTACCAACCCCGGATGCAACTTCTTTCTTCCGGTTGCAGTACCCCCGCTCATAGCCGGTCGGTATAGATCCCGGACCCCACGAGCCAGGTATCATCTACCGGTGCAACATAGCAGAGTTTGAGCCCGGGCAACCCGGTATCCGGGTTGAGATAATCCACGTACACAAACCCTTCGCCCCGCTTTGCGGCAGAGATCTCCCATCCGATAATTTTAACCCCGTGGGTATCGGTGAAATTCAACCGGTTCGAGCCGATCACTTCAGGCTGGAACGGGAGTGCGAGCGTGGTCCCATTGTACCCGTACGCAAAGATGTACCAGCTCCCGTCGGCAAACGTGCCGTTCCGGTCATTGAAAGCGGCAATCGCCCTGCCCGCACCCTGGACGTGGGCATACCCGCGGGCCTGCTTCACCCGCTCAACAAGCTCGTCGCGTTCCGTACGGTTGAAGCCGGCCGGCAGTTCAGGCAGGTACATTCCCGCCCCTACAAACCAGTCATTGTCAACCGGCATGACGGTCGAGAACTTGAACTCCTCCCGGTAGTTATCCGCGGGATTCGGGTAGAGGTAGTAGAGCGAGCCCCCGCCGTCCCGGGCAACTTCGGTCATCCGGTCGATAAATGCTACCCCGTTGGAATCAGAGATCCCGGTCCGGTCAGTCCCGAGCAGGCCCTGCTGGTAGGGCAGCGCAAGGACTGTCCCGTTCATATCGTACGCAAATACGTACAGGTCCCCTTCGATGAACGTTCCGTTCGGGTTATTGAACTCCCGGAGTGCTGCCTCCTTCCCGTGTTCCTGTGCATAGGCATAAGCCCCCCGTACAAAACGGGTGAGATTTGTGTAGCGGGCATCGGTCGCTGCTCCCACGGTCTCCGGAGTCACCGGTACCGAAGTCGTTTTCACGCCGGTTTCACGTTCTGCGCTGGTGACTACCACACGCCACGCTGCCCCATCGATCCCTGCCGTGTCCCAGACCGCAGTCTTGGTGACATTCCGGTTCCATTCCTTATCCCAGAAGACATAACTCGTTGTACCTGAGGGCTCCTTAATAATCCGGCTTACTACCTCCTGCAGGACGGGATCTGCATACACCGGATCGGTCAGAATATTTTTCCCGATCTCCTCTTTTGTCGTGTCGAAGATCTCAGTCCCATCCAGCTGCGTCACCCAGACATCATAGCCCGAGCTGCGGATCACCGGCTCAATGTGCCGGCCGAGGAAAACATCTGCCGGGTAGGTGATATCGGTATAACCGAGGTATTCTCCCGAGGGGGAGAAGACGGGGAAACTCTGCGAGATCCCGGTAAAACCTTCCTCCATGAAAAAGACCGTGCTGACAACGGGTACCCGCTCCGCGTTTGCCCTCCGGACCTGCGGCTGCCAGCTCAGGTTCCTGCCTGTCATGCCGGCATGGTTCCGGGGCACCGCGGTGGTAACGATACCATCCCGTGAGATGACCAGAGAAGAGACCGCCCAGGGGTGGTGCATCAGGTTTTCTGCAAGGACGGCCTCTGCGCCGGGACCCGCAAGACCCGAAGTGGTGAGAGCGAGAGAGTTATTCCGGATTCCTGCCTTGAGAGTGCCGAGATCATTGTTGATAGAAACGGTGAGCTGTTTTGCAACCCCTTTCATATCAGCGATCTTCGGGTTGGGTGCCGTAGTGGTACACCCTGCCAGCGAGACTGAGGCTGCGATGATGAAAAGAATCACCGCAACATGAAATGCCTTCATAGCACTCGTATTGCCCCTGTTGGGAAAAGAATATTGTCAAATAGTGTGATGCAACCCGATGATCACCATACCGGCAGACAGGAACAGCGGGACAGACCCGGGCATAAACGAAGATCGCTCAGGACAAAGGCCCGGCATTACCGGTTCAAAAAAAGGTCAGCCAGCCCGGTAATCGGATTATTTCCTGGGAGGGAGGGCCAGCAGGTCTTCATCCTGCCCGGCTTCCCGCCTCTCCATGGACCATCCAATCACCGATATCATGATCGCGGTGATCATCACAACCGCCAACAGGATGGTAGTTGTGGTGGAATTTGGCATGATAAAGGAGAGTATAAAGAAGACCGGGATGAGCCCGATTGCAATCATTTTCAATTGTACCTGGGTAACCTGCATTGTTGATCCACTCCCGCTTCACTCTTCTGAGAAAAACTGTACTGGATTTGCCGCAGAGACTCATATGATTTTCGGGATTGCCGGGATAGTTACGGGAAAAAAACTCATAGATGGGTAAAGTGCAGGACTTTCAGGACGCAATGTATGAGACAACTTTTTTTTACGGAATGGTGTCCCGGTCCTGTCAGCACTTTGCTTCACACGAGAATGCATCAACAGGATTTGCTCCGCCGCATTTTTCTATGCAGTTTTTGCAGATGGCAAACTGCGGCGTCGTGACCAGGCTGCATGACCCTCCATCGTTACTGCAGGAAGCATACTGGCGGCACTTATCGCCCAGCATATAGATTGAAGTGCAGACCTCCGGGGGGTTTTGACCACACGCGAGATCAAGACCATGACACGTAGTGAACCCGCAGCCGGAAGATGCCGTGGTTATCACGGGGGATGCCGGGGGAACGGGACCACTCGCCGGGGGAGATGTGCAGCCTGCGGCAGACAGGGTGAGCACCATAATACCTGTTGCCAAAATGACAGGAGAAATTTTCATCAGAATTTTCCTTTCCTGATACAACTGATACCCATGATGCTATTTAGCATTTGTCCGGGACCGGGGGTACCTCTCATTTTTTTCCGCAAGGTCTCTAAAAAAAAGAGAATGTCCCAAATGATAAGGTAACTCTGCAATTATCTGTGCAGCCGGGGCCCGGTGCGGCGGGAACGTCCCGGAGTGGCCGGGGTGCATCCCGGGGGTGAGGGATATCGGCACAGACTGGAAAAAACCAGGTATTTTGCATACAAACAGGAATGCATGGATCATCCAGACCATGGGAATACGAAATTATTTCATACCTCTCCCTAACTAAAATACTATGCCAGACCTGGACCCCTTCTTCTTCAAGATAAATTCCTGGTCCTTCACCAAACACCGGGTCTGGAACCGGTGCCAGCGCCAGTACTATTTCGAATACATCGCTCCCTATGTCAAATCCTCTCCCGTAGTTGATCCCGAAAAGGTCCGGTGGCTTAAGACCTTCACCTCCAAGTTCGTTGTCCAGGGCCAGCTCATTCACGATATCATCGATGAGCAGATCCAGCTCCATTGCGAGAACAAGCCCATGGAACCGGCCGGGGCAATGGATGAGTTTACAAAAAAAGTTTTACGCTACAAAAATACTGGCGGCGAAACATTTACCGAATATCACAACGGCGAGAAGATCCCGGGTTCATTCTATACGTTCATCGAAGAGAACGGGAAGACCTGCCTGCATACCTTCTTTGGGAAGTGGCCGGACTACCTGAGCCGTGAATGCCTGCGGCACGAGACGTTCGATCATTTCAACATCGGTGATGTCGGGGTAACGGTCAAGGTGGATTTTGCCGGGAGGATGCCGGATGGCACGCTCATCATCACGGACTGGAAGACCGGCCGTGACGATGACAATTACGAATCGGAACTCCAGATGGCGGCATATGTGCTGTGGGCAAAAGAGTATTACACGATGAATATCGATCACATCGGCACCGAACTCGTTTTTTTGAAAACCGGCGCAACGAAACCCTATGCCTTCTTCGAAGATCAATTGAGCGAGGTGCAGGAGCAGATCCCCCGGGAATTTGCGGCAATGAATGCTTCCTATGAATACGAAGATTTCCCGGCCCGGCCTTCGCAGCGGGAGTGTATGAGCTGTAAGTTTGCGGAGGTCTGTCCGGAGACTGCGGTTGTAAGGAAGTTAGATTGTTTTTGTGCAATGCCAGGAAATGACGGAGCATAAAAACGAAAGAAGATAAAAAAACAAAAAATATCCGGTCTCTCACCGGAAATCATCTTATCCGATAACTCCTCTCCGCCGTAATTCAAAATAGCATTTTGCACACGCTTCCACGTCAGCTTCGGCATCATGGCAGCCGGAAAATTCTGTCTCGAATAAGTGCAGGTGCAGTTCTGTCAGCTTTGGCCATTTGCTTCTCGTGCCGGAAGCATTGGGAATTTTGCAGTACGAGACAATGCCGGGAGCCTTCATGGTGCAGAACTTTTCTTTTTCCGCAAGTTTTGTCTCCATCCTGCACCGGAGGAACTCGGTCTGTATGATGGGCAGATCGAAAGCGGCATTATGCGCAATGATGACGCTGGCCCTCTCGACATCGGTATTGAACTGCGGGAGCACTTTGTGCAGCGAGACTCCCTCTGCTTTCGCCCGCACGGTCGTGATGCCGTGAATCCGTGCCGCGTCCGGGGGAATGGTGAAGTCCACGGGGTAGATGATAAAACTGTTCCGGCTTTCACAGTTCCCGTCGCGGTCATAGAGCGACCAGGCCAGCTGGACAATACGGGGCCATTTTTCGGTCTCGGTTGTTGCGTAATATTTTGGAAGACCGGTGGTTTCGGTGTCGAGGAAGAGAAGCATCCATTTCATTCAGGTATAATCTTATTTGGGTGTGACTGTTTTATTTTTATAACCGGAGAGATCGTTGTATGGCCGGATTTGGGGGTGTATTTGCCAATTAATTCAACGCATAGGGGGGAGGACTCCCCTGCGGGGGTTTTACCGGATACAGGTTGTTTATTGGAAAGTTTAACCGGACTGAACGAATGACGCCAGAACCCCTGCGGCGGTGCAATTGTCACTGATCGATTCCTGGCAATCTGCCCTGAGGGGGGCCGGCAAGGTGCCCGGGCGTTTCCCTGCAATACCGGGGGGATACAGGTCCGGTTGATTTTTTTAGATTGTCCGGACAGATTCTTTTAACTTGAATTTAAAAAGTATTATAAAAAAATTTATTACTTTATATTAAATCATTATCTTACCAGGGAGATCCCGATGAGCACCGTTTATGGTTTTGTGAAAGTGAAAGAAACCGATGAACCGATTGCCGGTCTGATGGTTGTTGTTGCCTCACGAGTTGTGCCAAAGACAACTGCAAAGACCAAATCCGGCGTAAGCGATCCATTTCAGTTGTATAAGACGAGACTGGGCTCCACCATCACCGATGCAGAGGGGAGGTTCCAGATTGAATTCGAGAATGAGGCCGCCACGTCCCCATCCAAATTACCGGAACAGACCGAGCAGATACTGGCCCTGCTCGCGCCTGCGACCACATCCCCGATCAACAAACTGACTTCTACGAGTCCTTTTGATAAACTGTTATACTGGGTAATGCTTCCCCGGTTAAGGCCTGATCAGAGCGAAGCCTGCACTATCCGGCTGACAGATGATCAGCTCAAAAACTTCAATATTCCGACCCGCAGTTATCGGCAAAAGGTCGATGTTGATAGTCAGATCGCGTACCTGGCAGAAGCAGAGAAGGAGAGCGAACAGTTCCGCAAGGCATTTCAAAAGGATATCGCGCCCCTTCGTAAAAAACGGCTCGAGCGTGAACAAAAAATTGTTGCGGATGCAAGGCAGTTTGCCTCATCCCTGTATGCAACCCCGAAGGCTGTCCGTACCCAGCGAACTTTCGGTTTGTCGAAAGACCAGCTGAAAATCGCGAGAAAAAATGCTGTCGAATACGGGCTGGCGAATATGAAAAATTCAGCCTCAAAAGGTAAGGGTACGGTAAGCATTAACCTAGACCAGAAAAATCTCGACAGTCTTGGCATCGGAAATATCTCCGGGGGTATCCTGATCGAAACGGAAAAACTCTGCCAGCTCATGAGCGAGCGGCGCGGCGGGACTGAGCTGACCCGGGTACGGGGATTGCTGGATGCATACAAAGTCGCAGCCGAAGCAACCGCTAGGCTGGCCCGGGACACAGGCTCAATTACGGATGATGACGGGACCGTGGCAACGGAACCATCCGAAAGGGAAGCTGCGCCCGCGGATACAATTGCGCAGCACGTCCTGGGCCAGCTCAAAGACATGCCGGTCTATACATCGGCGGATGATAATACCCTGCCAAAGGCATTGACCCGCGATGAACTCAATGCCATGCTCCCTGCCGTACAACTGGGGGCAGGACCAACCGATGTTCCCTCGTTCCACGATTTCTATAACCTGCAGATGGCGTTCCTGCATGTCTGGACTGAGGCATTTGATGAGGAACTCCGTTCCGATGTTGAAAAGGTTTATGAAGAATATGTAAAATTGCATCATGAATTATACGGCGACGAGTCATTCACCGGGATTCCGGAGCTTGAGGAGATCCAGGATCTAATTGGATTTATCAGGGAATCTGGTTCGCGTGATCCATTGCAGCCAATTCTTTCCAGCGATCAGACAAAGGCAGTTCTTCAAAGCCTGGGTTATACCACGGAAATAATTCAGTTTCTTAGTATTGAACAGCAGACGGATCTCAACAATCTGGCATCTCTCTGGGGGTCGATCTATATCAACAACCCTGATGATTCCAGAGTCAGAACAGCTATCGAGCGGATCAAGAACATACTTGAACATCCATCCGGCATAAGAACACGCCTGGAGCGTTTGCTCTACCAGGTATCACGGCGTCTCAATGAACCGTACTCCTTCCACTATTTTGAACCGGATTCCGTAAACTTTGGAATACTGCTGACCTATCGCCAGCACTGGCAACCGGGGCCTTACCAGGTAGGTGACCTGGTGTCAACAATCCCCCTTGCGCCGGGTGAAAAACGACGGTTCGAGACAAAACAGACAATCAGACAAACACGGGCAAAAAACGAACTGGTTAAGGCGGTGTTATCCAAAAGCTTCGATTCCTCAAACACCCTGCGAGCCGATGCAGAGATTACCGAACGGGCGTCAATACGCAGCAATTTCCAGATGACTGCCGAAGGGTCATTAAATTTCGGTATAGGGGAATTATCCTCGACAACGCAATTTGGGATCGATCAAAATCAGGAATCATCGCGTGTCAAGAAAGATTTCCGGGAGGCAGTACTCAAAGCAGCCCAGGAATACCGGCAGGAACGATCGGTTGAGGTGCGAACAACAGATGAGATCACTACCGAGACAACCACCTCCGGGGAACTCTCCAATCCCAATAACGAACTTACGGTCACGTACCTGCTCTATGAACTGGAGCGGCAGTATACGATATCCGAACAGATTCACCGGGTCACACCGGTAATCCTCGTTGCTCAGGATATGCCTGCTCCCCACGAGATTACGGAAAGCTGGCTCCTGGCACAGCAGTGGATTTTGCGCCGCGTCTTATTGGACGATTCTTTGCGACCGGCCCTGGAATATGTTTCCAATGCATTTGCCGGTGAAGAAGTGAGCATCGAAGTGAGCAAAGCAACCTGGGAAAAACAAAATGCGCTGGTTACGGAACTCGAAGGCGTGGTAAAGGGTTTCAAGAAGGCCCGCGATGAATTGCGCGAGTTGTTAATTACCACCGAGGAAGCCCGGGCAACGGAGGCCGCGGAAGCGCCAACAACCGGCCAGACGATATGGACGGCGATCCTCACCGGGGGTCTCAGCCTTGCCGCAGGAGACTCGGGATCCGAGCAGGATGCAGAACGGCTTGAGATCGCCCGGCGTGCAATTGAGTCCCGGCTTAAGTATCTTGAGGACACCTTGAAGGAAGCACAGGAACGGATGGTTTCTGCGCAACAGACGCTCAACGAAGCAACCCGGGTCTACAAGGAAGCTCTGGAAACCCAGACCAACCGCAGGGTCGCCATCGATCAGCTGCGAATCCATGTCAAAGAAAATATCTTCTATTATATGCAGGCCATCTGGGATTACGAACCGCCGGACCAGCGTTTTTTCCGCCTGTATCATGTGAATGTTGATCTGCCGGAGTCCCCGGCCCGGACAGTCTCAATACGCCCGGCAACCGAAGATGATCTTGAGACCGGCATACCAACCGTAGAATACGGGGGCGTGAGGTACATTATCCAGATGGAGGCGCCGGCAATGCCGGATCCGGAACACCCCAACCCAAAGCCCCTTGTCGAGATCGCCGATCTGGACCATCCGCTCGGATATAAGGGCAATTACATCATCTTCCCCCTCAAGACCTGCCTCTACCTGACCAACTTCATGATGCGGGAGTTCTTTGACGACTACTTCGGGGTTCGTGATCCGGAAGTGGCCGCCAACTTTACCGTGGAGGAGTTGCTCACGTATGCTGAAGCGCTGATCCGCGATGGAAAACTGACCGGACAGCAGAGGGCGGCATTGCAGGGCATTGTCATGACCAGGCTCCGGCAGCCCCGGCGCGATTCCGATCTCGTTGTCGTACCTACCGGCGAACTGTTCATGGAAGCCCTTCTGGGTGAACACGTCCTGCTCGAGAACTTCAAACTCAACCACCGCTATGTCGATATGGCCAAAGCCAGGGCTGAATGGCGCGGGGTCGAGCTGGAGAACCTGCGCAGGGCTGCCCGGTTGTTGAAAGAAGAACCGGATCTTGAAGACCCGGATGTTGATAAGAGAATTGTTGTCGAAGGCCCGGGTCAACTCAATGTTGACGTACCGTAAAGGAAAACCGGTTGTGGAAACAGTGAGGCAAGACCATGAATGGAAAAAATGAAGGGAGAGGAATTGGCAGGAATTCCGGTAATCAGATCAGCGACGGGGACCGGGGACTTTTGTCTCCGGGACGTACCTCGTCGCCTTCCAAACAATCTTATAAAGAACAGGGGACCTCATCGTTATCCGGTGATAAACTACCCCCGGTTCCACAGCAAAGTCCCTCAATGAACCGATCCTCTGTTCAGCCGCAAAGTCCCATGATGTCGCGGGAAGACACTGAATTACTCCTGCAATTGGATGTCCAGACTTTCCGGCCGATAATCCCGTCCACTTCCAGTCCCGATTACGTCTCCCTTATGCGGAGTTTTGACAGCAGCTTCTTTGGCCGTGGTTCTGAGTACTTCAATTTCCGCGGGAGGCCGATGCGGGGCTGGGAGGTAAATTACTACTTTATCGCTATGGCAATGGCTAACCAGGGTTACTCCGAGCGCGAAACACTCGACAGAATATGGCAGTGGAATGCAGTGCAGGCGCTTAGTCGGGGAAGCTCATTTTCCGCGGAAATGACCAGCGAGATGTGGTTCGCTGCACAGGAAGGCTACCGCGACGAAATTCTCAGGTTACAGCCTTCCCGGTATAATCGGATACAAATGAGTCCACCGGGAACCGCCAGGCGGCGATGAGGGTTTCTGCCAGAGCCGATGCCGGGAGATGTGGATGAGGAAAACCCCGGCAAAACCTTCTCAGAGCAGATCGCAGAGATGCACCTGCAATCCATTCGCAGCATAGGGGACCTGACACCGTCACCAAAACCACGGTTGCAGATCTGGATCCGGTAAAAGTCGCCATCTCTGTTAAAGCAAACGAGACCGGGAGGCGGAATACCGGACCCGATACATCCCCCACAGATGGTCCAAAAGGATTGGACTGGTCCCGGAGGGCTAACCGGCAGGGGCGTGGAAAGGAAAAGGGAAAATTATGGAGTAACCCGCTCGTTTTCCCCGCCGGTTTTTTGGTTAGTCCATACGTTGGATCGCAGGAGTATGATGGCGAAAATACCCAAAATGACAATAATCGGAAGGAATGAAACGATCGTATCTGCGCCGGAAATGTATACCCGGCCGGTATTGACGATAATATCGATGAGGCCATGTAACAGGACGGCAATCCATATGCTTCCGGTCTTGAGTACGGCATAGCCGAATATGACACTCACGATGATGGTGTAAACAAGGTACACGATATTTGCCGACAGGAAAGATTCATTAGGAAAATTAAGTCCCATCAGCATCAGGGGAGCGTGCCATAACCCCCATATCAGGCCAACCAGGACCACGCCGGTATACCCTCCGAAGAGTGCAAACAGACGGTCCTGGAGGTAAAAACGCCAGCCGTACTCTTCACCGAAAAATATCGGCCACGATATGACTAAGGTCAGCAGAGGTAACCCCAGGGTCGTGAAGAACAGGGCCAGGTTAAACTCCAGGAAGGGCAGGCGGAGCCCCAGGCTGTAACTGAGAAGAAGTGCGATAATATATGCCAGAGAGAAAAGAACGGGCAGAATAACAAATAACCTGCGGTTTTTTCCAAAGGATAATTTTGCGGATGCAAGATTAGACCGCCAGGTGTCCTTCAGGTTCAGGATAACTACCAGCACAAGCGTTGCAAAACTGGTAACAACGGAGAGTATCGGGTAAGGACCTGCGGTCCCGAGAACCGGATAGAAAACCATCTCAAAAATAAGAAGTCCCGAAGAGATCACAAAACAGGCAAGAAACAGTTTTGTTTCCCGGGTCAGGGCTGTTGATTTAAAATACACCAGGCAGATTATCGCTGTAATCGCCGGGATGAACATGGCAACTGTGGGTATCTTACTCGACAACATTTTCGGGCCGTACATGCCAATACCCGCAATTTCAAGAAGAAATGTGGCGCCAAAAGCGATAATGAGAAAAAAACATAATTCGAATTTCAAACGACCCCGTTCTGATAGTACTATAGCCATACGGTTACACTCCCGGGTAAGTCAATGAACACGGTGAATACAACAAAGCAAAAAATCCCCTTTTGTTCTACCAACCAGAATGGATTCCGGCTGCACTTAATCTTTTATCATTTCATCGGTTGTTCTGACATTTTTCCGGGATTGTTGCGGTAAAACTGTCGCGTTGCAGGCTTGCCTGACATGTCCACTTTCCGGGGAAGTCAGGAACGGGATCGGATTGCTGTTTCCCGTAAGCCTGTGGCCGGTATAACCGGTACATGGCAAGATTTTTACCCGCCCCCGGTCTCTATCTGGATGTACGGTTATGGTCCAGATAAGGCGGATTGCCATTACTACGGGAATTGGTGTACTCACCGGCCTGTACTGTGCCGGGAGCCTTCTCGTAGCCGCTCCTCCGGGGATCACGCCGGAACCCTGGTTCATGGTTATGATCCTCTATGGTCGTATCCTCCAGGGATTTGTGATCGGGTTTGCTGACGTAATTCCCCTTCACCCGGTGATACGGGGGGCGGGACTGGGGGCGATCTTCAGCTTCCTGCTCTGCATCGTTCCCCTGTCTGCCCACAATTATTTTGGTGCGGTGATGCTCTTCATCTTCGGTATTATCTATGGAGCACTTGCTGACGGGATTGCGAGCCGGGCTATGCAGAAGAAGACCGGGACTCCGGCATGAATGCATGCAAAATACCCCAAAAGATACCAACAATTCCCGAAGAGATTGCAGGATAATCACCGGTAATTCCTGTACACCGGGGAGTCCGGATCTCCTGAAAGATACATGAACCGTTCCCCGCCACCGGGGAACTGCGATGCTGCACTATTTTTTTTATCCCTCCAGCTTCTCCCCGGGAAGTAATCTTTGCTTGTGTGTAGGATTTTATGATTTGCAGGGTATGGCTCTCATATGCCGTAATTAAGGGATCCCGGGGAGCCGGGCGGGAGATAAGAAACCCAGATCAAAGTATTAATCCCTCATAAAAAAACACAACCGCATATGAAACTCATCGCTGTTCTTATTCTGCTCTGCATGCTTACCGGAACCGCTGCTGCACTCACCCTGCCCCAGGTGGTCCCCTTCTCCCCACCGGCGGTCACGGGCGCTGAGCCCGTTGCCTCGTTCGAAGGAGGGCAGAGGTTTGCTGCCGGCGATTACCCGGTCATCGTCCTCTCCGGCTCCTACCGGCAGATGGGCCGGCAGTACGGCGGCCTGATGAAGACCGAGTTAAACGAGGAGTACGCGTTCCTTCTCGACACCCTCACCAAACGGGGGTATACGCAAGCGGAGGTGCGGGCAATCGGACGGGATGCGACCGCATTTTTTCCGCAGCGCTTCAAAGAAGTCTTCATTGGCATGTCGGAGACCTCGGGCCTGACGCCCGATGATATCGCTGTCCTCTACTACGGAGGGGCACTCTACCTCAGTGCAGCTCCCGTCCCGCTCTCCTGCTCGTACCTTGCCACATGGGGGAACTACACAACGGACGGCTCCGTTGTGGTCTCCCGCAACTGGGACTTAGACGATCACGTACTGGTGTTCACCAAATGGTACGTTCTTGCCGTGTACCGGCCCACTGATGGCAGTAACGGTGTAGCGACGTGGGGTCCAGCTGGCATGCGGCCCGAGACCCTCATGAACAGCAAGGGGCTTTTCATTGCTGACGACAATTCGGGTCTTGGCGATAGCTATAATGCGGAGGATAACCGCCCGGACCTTATCATGGAATTTTTCCGGTTCATGCTCGATTACTCGGACGTAAAAGGACTTGACGCCGGAATTCGTGGGGCAAACGCAAATCTTCCCTGGATCGTGGATGTTGCAGGACCGGACCAGGCGTACGTGTACGAGAAGATGACCAATAAAACACAGCAGAGGACCGGCAACGGGGTCATTGCAGCAGCAAACCATTTCGCTGACCCGGCCTGGAACTTTACTTCGGCTCCTCCCGAACACTCGCTCTCACGCCAGAACAATCTCCTCCGGCAGGCCGGCGAAGCAAAGGGATCGATCAATGCAGAGAAGATGATGCAGATCCGTGACGTGTGCCTGGAGAACGGGGGGGCAACGTTCTGCCATTCGGAACTCTTTGGCGAGAAATACTCCTCCAATCACCAGGTCGTATTCCTGCCGGCGTTACGGACGCTCTGGATGAAGACCATGGACAAGGACTGGCAGAAGGTCGAGCTAGGTCCCCTGTTTGGCAACTGAATTGTTTGAGGGGGAAGGCCGGATCCCTGCGGAAGACCCGTGAACGATCCGGACTTTTTTTTTATTTTCAGATGGTTGAGGGCACGGAGGGTTTTTCTGCCTTGTTCCGGTAACCTGTGGGAACAGAGGCCGTAACGGGGCCGGAGGGAAGAGGCGCGGGAAGTGCTTAAGGGAAAGAGGGTTTTTTTAAGAGGGCAGAGGTAAAGGGGAGGCAAAAGGATATTTTCGTTCCGGGGGGGTTGCCTGGAATTTTTAACAACTAGAGCGGCTCATTTTTTTTTTAGAAATTCGAAATATATTTTTTTAGCAGGGCTGGACCGGGACACACCGGTTCCCGCACAAAAGCCCAGAGGCTTTACCGGTACCACCCGCTTACTTCTGCTGCTGCATACCCGCAACTTCGCTTACGAGTGTTTCTTTGAGCTTGTCCACTGCTTCATTGAGATCACTGGTGATGGTGATGGTGAAAGAGTTGTCACTCTTCTTGTCATGGTAGGTTACCGTAAAATCGATCTGTCCGTCTTTTCCCTTTTTTGGCTCGATGATGAGTTGTGCCATAGTTACTAAGAATACTTCAACAATTATCCATTTTTCTTTTGGATTTCCGGGGGAAGAGCGACATTACAACCGTTCCGTGTAAAAAAACCCGGTGATTGAAAATACGATGACGAACAATCGCCATGCAAAGATACAGCCGGCGGATCGGTACCCGGCCTTCTTCTGTTGCCCGGCATCTCACACGATTCAGGGTACATCGCATCCTTCCGGACCCCGCGTGATGGGGTATCTCCCGGAGTGATCGGACTGGGGGAAATCTTTACCGGCATGGAGGGCGGTTTGGGCTCTGATCTGCCGATGTGGGGGGATAAGAGGCCGGGATGTAGCCGGATTCGGGGGAGTGAAGTGCCGGAAGAATTGGGGTTTGGGGGGATTGAAGCTCAAACCGGTACGCACGTTCACCGGGTAACGGGAGTATGCACCTTTTTACATCCGCTTTAATCCGGCGTTCTCCTGCTGGAGTTTTTCATTGGCACGCTGAAGCGTACCAACCGTCTGCTCTAAACGCTCATTCTCCGCTACCAGGGATGCGTTGACTTCCTGCAATTCATTATTTTTCCGGAGTGCAATTTCATATGCGGTGAGCAGGATTTCAGGTGACCGTAACTGATATGCAGGTGTGAGAGGTTGCTGGTCTTTAAGCGACACTGCAGGAGCTGCCCCTGCATCATCCGAATCCGGATGACACCGGGACCTCAGGGTGCCTGTTATCCGGACCTTCACGTGTTCGGCTTCAAAAGGTTTGATGATGATATTATCTGCCCCGGCTTCCAGACCTTTTTTCAGATCGGCCGGGTCGAAGAGCTGGGTAACAAGGATAACCGGAATGTCTGCCAGATTCCCGTCCTGTTTGATGGCACGGCAAAGTGCAAAGCCGTCCATTTCCGGCATGAGAATATCTGTCAGTACCATTGCCGGGCGGTTGATCCGGATCTGCTCCAGGGCATCATTCCCATTCACCGCAAGGGCAACTATGTACCCCTCGGTTTCCAGAATATGACGGATGTGTTCAGCCTGGGTCCTGCTATCCTCGACAACAAGAATTTTTATACCGGCATTTTCATTGTCTGCTTTCATGTATTCACCGTCTTTTTCTTTTGTCCGATTGTCTCATGCACCGGCAATACCTGCTGAGTATAGGGATATCAGCTGTTTTTATTTTGGGAAATGATGAGAAGGATCCAGCCAAGTTATTCTCTTTTTTGTTCCTTTACTCATATATGCATCCGCCCCTGCAATAGATTCACCCGTGTTCACCGCTGATGACGGACAGGGTTATTTCAGATTCCGGTAGAGGGTGATTGCGTCGGAGGAAGAATTTACAATGGAAGCCAGGACAGAATGGAGCCGTTCTGATTCTTTTTTCGGGGTAAGATCTTCATAGACTACGAATTGCTCACCACTCTGAAGAGTTGAACGGAAAAAGTTGACCGGTCGGACGGTCCCGTCTTTGCACGTGACGGGAAACACACCTGATCTGACCTCCCCGTATTTTGATTGTGCAGGATCCGCTCTCATGGTATGTACTATCACCTCCCGTTCAGAACTATCAGGAAATGCCTTGCTGAACCAGTCTTTTTCCGTGGGGATCTCTTCGAATGCGTACCCGAAGAGCCGGGTAAACAGGGTATTTACGTACAGGAATTTCCCCGATTCATCGATAATAGAGATGGGGAAGGGCGAGTGATCGGTTATCATGTGGAAACGCTCTTCACTCTCACGGATAGTTTGTGCCTGCTGATGCTCGGTGTTGATATCACGTCCTACGGACTGGTATTCAACCAGGATTCCTGCAGGGTCATAAATTCCCCGGATATTCCACTGGAACCAGCGGTATTTTCCCCGGTTGTCGATCAATCGCAGTTCCAGGGACTGTGTTGGTTCATGGGGGGTTAGCCGGGCGATCAGTTCCTTCATACCGGGGATATCTTCCGGAAACAGGGAGGAGAAGATATTCTTTCCCAGTACATCACTGCAGGAAATTCCCATGAAATGACTGAAAGACTCATTGATAAACGAAATATCTCCTTCCGGGTGCCACCGGCAGATCACATCCGTCTGATCCTGCACAATCGCACGATACCGCGCTTCAGAGAGTCTTAAGGATTCTTCGAAGTGTCTCTGTTGTGTGATATCCTCTCCAATGATCGTGACTCCCT
Source organism: Methanomicrobiales archaeon (assembly GCA_025358115.1). GTDB lineage: Archaea > Halobacteriota > Methanomicrobia > Methanomicrobiales > Methanospirillaceae > Methanoregula. The sequence continues at coordinate 43,718 of JANYKQ010000087.1, forward strand.
CATCCATGGTATCAAATACCGTTGGAATGAGGCGCACCCAGTAATGATGGACCTCGTTGTGCAGGGTAATACTAAATTCCCGTTGAATTTCCCCGGTTTTCTGAATCTTGCCTAAAATATCCGAGATCGCAAGACGTGCAATAATGGGAGATTTTACGTTCCTGATCAGATGTCCCACCAGCATCTCACGGGATATGCCAAGAAGGCTGAGTGCGTTCTCGTTTGCATCGAGCACTCGCATTTCATTGTCAATCAGGAGGATGATATCTGCAGAAAATTTTAAAATTGCAGATATTGGCATTTTCTGTGAAAAGGTGTAGACCTTTGCAGGGCCGATCGTATTCATATTGACTTCACCGGAAATGAGAAGAATTTCAAGATATTTTGCTGTTGAATTCCGGTTCAGTTCGAGTTTTTCGGCAAGGTCACTTATGGTGAGCCCGTTGGGATGGAGACGAAGAAGTTTTTTTATTTTTCTTATTGTCTTCTGCCGGGTTTCCATTGATTAAAACAACGTGCTTTACCATAAAAAAACATGCCCTGATATTCTGGTATGCGATACCCCGGCTGAGTTTCGCCTGACAAGAAAAAAATCCTTCATCGCGTTTCAGCAGCACACCGGGTCAATGTGTGAAAGAAATGGGGGCACTTTACCGTGGGACATATGCAATGCAGATATGCAATGCGAATATGCCATTCAAAAAAGTCATAAATCGAATATATGAGCCCCTATAAGGAAAAAACGTATGCGCTGGTCACAATTTTGCAGGGCTTATTTTCTAAAAAATAATTATTTTCTATTAATATGAGTACCAAGTAAATTTTTTTAAAATTTATCTGAAGGACCGTTTGGATGCAAATCTCATGAACATTTCATAAGCTTTAACGTTGGTTGTCCCGAGTTTCAGATGTAAATAGGTGTGTGAATGGAAGTAAAATACGTACCAACTACGTGTCCGTACTGCGGAACCGGGTGCGGCTTTAACCTTGTTGTCAAGGACAGGAAGGTTGTAGGAGTCGCTCCCTGGAATCGCAACCCGGTCAACGAAGGCAAGCTCTGCCCCAAGGGAAATTATGCACATGAATTCATCAACAGCCCTGATCGCCTGACCAAACCGCTGATCAAAAAGGACGGGAAATTTGTTGAAGCCAGCTGGGACGAGGCGTACAAACTGATAGTTTCAAAGTTCAAGTCCTACAAGGGAGAAGAGATGGCCTGTCTCGCATCAGCCCGTGTCTCCAATGAAGAGAACTACCTGATGCAGAAGTTTGCCCGTGCAGTCTTAAAGACCCCCAACATCGACCACTGCGCCCGGCTCTGCCATGCTTCAACGGTTGTAGGTCTGGCCGGTGCCTTCGGGTCCGGTGCAATGACCCAGTCAATTGCAGACATTGCCGAGTCAAAATGCATTCTTATTATCGGCAGTAACACGTTCGAGACCCACCCGCTGATCGGTCGCCGCGTTATGCAGGCAAAGGCAAAGGGTGCAAAAGTCATCTACGCAGACCCGCGATTCACCCCAACGGCGAAGCAGGCAGACCTGTACCTGCCCTTTTACTCGGGAACAGATGTTGCCATCTTAAACTGCATCATGCAGCAGGTCCTGAAAAACGGCTGGGAAAACAAGGACTTTGTCAAGAACCGGACCAAGGACTTCGAGAAAGTAAAAGAAATCGTGATGAAGGACACCTACAGCCTTGAGAACGTTGCAAAGATCAGCGGGATCCCGGCAAAGGACCTTGCCACCGCGGCAGAGTGGTTCGGGAAATCCGGCCAGTCCGCGATCCTCTACTCCATGGGTATCACCCAGCACACTACCGGTGTCGATAACGTCAAGTCGATTTCAAACCTCCAGATGCTGACCGGTAACCTCGGAAGACCCGGCACGGGCATCTGTGCACTCCGTGGCCAGAACAACGTGCAGGGCGCCTGCGACATGGGAGCACTCGCAAATGTGTACTCCGGTTACCAGTCGGTCATCGTCCCCGAAATGCGCAAGAAGATGATGGATGCATGGGGCTGTGAGATTGCCGAAGGAAAAGTCGGCCTTACCGTCACCAAGCTGATCAATGTTCTTGCAGATGAACCCGGCAAGGTCAAGTGCGTCTATATCATGGGTGAGAACCCGATGATCTCGGACCCCGATCTCCACCACGTGGAGAAGGCCATGAAGAATGTCGAATTCATGGTAGTGCAGGATATCTTCATGACCGAAACAGCCAAATTTGCCCACGTTGTGCTTCCGGCTGCCTGCTATGCCGAAAAGGATGGCACCCAGACCAACACCGAGCGCCGTGTCCAGATGTGGAGAAAGGCACAGGACCCGCCCGGTGAAGCAAAGGCCGACTGGCAGATCTTCTGCGAGCTCGGAAAGGCGATGGGATTTGAAAAACAGTTCCCGTACAAGAGCGCAGAAGAGGTATTCACGGAGATCTCCAGGGTAACTCCGTCCTACGGTGGAATGAACTATGCCCGGCTTGAAAAACCCGAAGCCCTGCACTGGCCCTGCCCAACGTTAGAGCACCCGGGCACCCCGATCCTGCACAAGGAGAAGTTCACCCATCCCGACGGACTGGGCATCTTCACCCCCATCGAGTTCAAATACCCGGCTGAAGTTCCGGACAAGGACTACCCGCTGATCCTGACCACCGGGCGCTGCATCTGGCAGTGGCATACCGGTACCATGACCCGCCGCTCCGAGAGTCTCGAACGCGAAGAGCCGACCGGCTGGGCTGAGATCAACGTCGAGGACGCAAAGGTACTCGGTATAAAGGACAAAGAGATGGTCAAGGCCATCACCCGCAGAGGGGAGATTAAGATTGGTGCACGGGTAACACCGGGCATCAAGAAAGGGGTAGTCTTCATCCCGTTCCACTACGTGGAATGTGCAGCCAACATGCTCACCAACAATGCCCTTGACCCGACCGCAAGCATACCGGAGTTCAAGGCCTGTGCTGTACGGATAGAGAAGATTGCGGAGGTGAAGTAACATGGCAATGAAAGGCGATATGCTCTACGCATGGACCAATGACGCAGCTATAAAGGAGAAAGCCGAACTCGGTGGCGCAGTCACCGCACTCTGGAAGTTCGCGCTCGAATCAAAAGCGGTCGATGCAGTCCTTGTTATCTCCAAGGGAACTGATCTCTACGATGCAAAACCGGTGCTGATCACTGACCCGAAGGAACTGGCAAAAACCGCCGGCTCGCTCCACTGCGGTACCCTTCTGCTGCCAAAATATGTCAAGAAATATCTTGACGGGGCAAAAAACATGAAGATCGGCGTGACGGTCAAGGGCTGCGATACCATGGGTTTTATCGAACTTGCCCGGCGCAAACAGATCAACTTAGACAACATCATCATGATCGGGGTCAACTGCGGAGGCTCGGTCAGCCCGAACCTTGCACGCAAGATGATCACGGAAAAGTACGGTGTTGACCCGGACAAGGTCCACAAGGAAGAGATTGACAAGGGCCAGTTCATCATCGAGTACGAAGGCGGCCACAAGGGCATCTCCATTGACGAACTCGAAGAAGGGGGTTACGGCCGGCGCAGCAACTGCCGCCGCTGCAAGTATAAGATCCCCCGCCAGGCAGATCTTGCCTGTGGTAACTGGGGCGTTATCGGCGACAAGGCCGGAAAAGCTACCTTTGTTGAAGTCTGTTCTGACAAGGGTGCAAAACTCGTTGAAGGCGCTGTAAAATCCGGAGTCCTTGCAACCGAAACAGCAAACCCGAAAGGTCTTGAGATACGGGCAAAGGTCGAAGGTGCCATGCTCAAGCTCGGAGAGAAATGGCGAAAGAAGGATTTCACTGCACTTGGAGCCCATATGTGGGAAACGATCGGCAAAGAGACATCCCGGTGCATCAAGTGTTACTCCTGTATTGAGAACTGCCCCGTCTGTTTCACCGCTGCCGAAGCGCTGACAAAGGGCTCCATCATGATCAAACCCGGAGAGCTCCCCCCGAACCCGATGTTCCACCTGAGGCGGTTTGCCCATATCTCGGATTCGTGCATCAACTGCGGACAGTGCGAAGAACTCTGTGCAATGGATATCCCGCTGGCACTCTTCTCGCATGCGATCCGGGTTGAGGGTGACGCTACGTTCGAACCGAAGCTGGGGAAGGCAACCTACAGCAATTAATTTTTTACCCGGAGGAATTTCGCTCAGCGAATTCTGTTCCGGTAAAAAAAGAAGAACCCGGTATCGTAAACGAACCGGTTGAACAAAAAATTCCAATAAGGAGATGAAAGAAGATGAAAGCAGATGATGCAAAGAAGATCATAACAACCGCTATCGACAAGGAAGTCGAGGAATACACGTTTTACCGCGGCGTTGCCGACAAGGTAAAGGACCCGGCCCTGAAATCGCTCTTTTCCGAGCTGGCCGGAGAAGAGAAGAAGCACCGCGAGTTCCTGCAGGGTATGCTCACCAAGGATATCGCAACAATGCACTTTGATCCGTCCCATGACTACAAGGTGGCAGATGCCCTCCCGGCACCAGCCCTGACCGTTGGTATGAAACCTCTTGACGGGATTGTCATTTCCATCCAGAGAGAACTAGAAGCCATGCAGATGTACACCCAGCTCGCGGGCCTGTCAAAAGATACCGAAACGCAGCTGCTCTTTTCCCAGCTGGCAAACATGGAACGCGGCCATAAGGCACGACTTGAAGACATCTATACCAACATGGCGTTTCCGGAGGTCTGGTAACTTCAAAACTCCTCTCGGATTTTATAAAAAACACCGGGTGGGGCTGGACATCCGTCTCGAGAATTATACCGTACCAGGGTTTTTTTATTGCCAGGACATCATTCGCCTCTTGTCCCGGCATGTAAAATCCCACCCAATCCCATTTATTCACTAAAAAACCGGAACACCAGGGTTCCCTTCTTTTTGATATGCTTTTCCATGATGAAGCCGGAAGGCTTCACCGGGTCATGTTGTGGCAATGCAACCGTGAACCGGTAAGCAATGGAGAAAGGACAACCATACTCTGTCATGCCGGGAACGGCCGGGAAATCTCCGGCAGGGACCCGGCCGTTTACGCAAGAGCCCGGGAACTGGCCGTAACTTGGCGGTGTGGTGTGGCTGTTGAGCGGTACCTGGCGAAGGTGTCTCCCGCGGGTACTGTCTGAACGGGGCTTACACCGGAACAATCGCTCACCGGCTGGATGAAATGATTACCGTTAAATAACCCGTGTTCAGTACAATGTCAGAGTGAATGAATAATGACGGTTAAACCCTGCCGCATTTTTTTTGTACTCATCCTTCTTGGCATGCTCTGTATTGTCCCGGTGCTCGCGGATACCTGGGAGAACAACTGGGCACCATGGGTGACAACGACTACGACAACCGGAGCAACGATCAACTGGCGGCAGGACACGAACGGGACTGGCACGGTTGCCTATGCCACAACAGCATCCTATAACCTGGACCACCGCTTTGACTCCACGGTACCTGATACCTCGGCAACACCGTATCACCATGTCGTGCTCCAGGGCCTTGCACCGGATACGTCCTACACCTACCTGGTGCAACCCGATGGCAAAGCCGGCCTCTTTTCCCCCCGGGCGTTCCGTACCATGCCAGAAAACGGCCCGTACACCTTCATCGTGATCAGCGATCCGCAGGACGGAACCAAGTTCACCGAGAACAAGCGGTTCCATTACGTGGCGGCTGCAATCGCAAAGGAATTGGATGTGCGCTTCATCCTCGCGGGCGGGGATTACGCCCGGCTGGACGACTTTAACCGCTGGGGGATTTTTTTCCATAACGCAGACGGGATGCTCTCCAACACCACCCTCTTCCCGACGATCGGCAACCACGAATTCCATAATATCACCGGCAGCACCGTACCTTCCCCGGCAATAAATTACCACCAGGCATTTACGGTACCGCTGAACTACAGCTTCGATGTTGCCGGGATCCGGTATATCAGCCTGAACACCCAGGACCCGACCCTGCCGAACCCGAACCCGGCTCTCGGCCCGCCATTCTCCGATGCCATTGTGGCCCGACAGGAGTCCTGGCTCCGGCACCAACTGGACAACCAGCTCTACGGGACATTCACGATCCAGCACCAGCCCAACTGGCGGGATGACTATACGACACTTGTGGCTTCTGCTGCTCCGTGGGAGAAACTGTACCATACGTACAATCTCAGTGCCTCGTTCGGGGGACATATCCATAACTACGAGCGGTTTTCCATCCAGGGGAAACCCTATTTCGTTGTCGGCACGGCCGGGGGCTTTTCCATGCCCCTCAGTGCCACTCCCCCGTCCGGCTACCAGACGGGTTCGACACGGCGGCTCGGGTACCTGAAGGTGACGGTGGATCCGGCCGGTAATTCGGCGACTGCAGAGCAAATCACCGTGGGCTATGTCCTGCAGGATAATGACAACGAGACGCCGTTCATCTACCCGGCACCGGTCATTGATGACACGATCACGTTCCCCTTAAACGCGAGACGGGCGGATTCCGGGGGACCCCAGGCAGCACCGGCAGTGACCGTCAACGGAAACGGCCCGGCGGGATCCCCGACGGGATTTCCTCCGGTAATTCTTGCGGCCGGAGGTATTGTCATACTGGTGGCAGCTCTCGGGGGCTTCATCTATATGAGGAGATGTCGCAGCCGGGATCCTGCAACAAAAAAACCGTAATACCGTTGATGATGGTCGGGAAAAAACGGGTGTAATCACCACGGGAATCGGTATCCTGACCGGGATGTATTGCGCCGGAAGGCTCCCCATCCCGGCAATTACCGGAGGGGGATTATTGCGCTCCCCCGGCGGAATCGTTATCAGATATAATCTTCCCGTCCTGCATCACGATAACCCGGTCGAAATACCGCTGGTGCCATTCCTCGTGGGAGACCATCAAGACGGTCTGGTTGAGCTCCCGGTTGAGCTTCTGGATCAGTTCAAGGATCAGGGTCGAGTTGCGGGTGTCAAGATTTGCACAGGGCTCATCGGCGAGGACAATCGCCGGGTTGTTGATGAGTGCCCGTGCAATGGCAACCCGCTGCTGCTCCCCACCGGACATTTCGCCGGGGAGGAAACTGACCCGGTCCCGAAGTCCGACAAGGCCAAGGATGTCCCGGCAGGCCCGGGTGCATTCCTTTGCGGTCATGCCCCGGACCTTGGAGGGCAGGTAGATATTCTCTTCCGCTGTCAGCTCGGGGACGAGAGCATAGTCCTGGAAGACATACCCGAGACGGTTCAGGCGGAAGAGGGTCCGCTCGCGCTCGGAGAGCGAGCTGACCTCCACGCCATCGATGGCAAGGCTGCCTGTGGTGGGCCGGTCAAGGAGCCCGAGGAGGTGGAGCAGGGTGGATTTTCCGCTCCCGCTTGCTCCCGTGATGCCGACGAACTCCCCCTTCCGGATATGGATGTCGACCCCGTCAAGGGCCCGTACCTCCACGCTGCCTTTTCCATAGATCTTTGCAAGACCAGAACCTTCGATCATGTTACCCCCGTATTGCCGAGAGGATCTCCTCCCGGGTGGTCAGCCATGAGGGCACGTAACCGGCAATCAATGATACGATAAACAGGCTGGCAACAGCCCTGAACACCAGCAGGGGTTCCAGCACCGGGGCTACCGGTCCACCGGGGAAGACCAGCGGGGATGCGGTGAGGTACTGGAGCACCGCAGCAAGCAGGATACAACCGGCAACCGTCCCGCAGACGCAGATGAAGAGTGCCTGGAAGATGTAGGACTTGATGATGATCGAGCGGTCGATGCCGATGGCCTGCAGGATCCCGATCTGCTTTCTCCGGTAGACCGTGTTGATGAAGATGACAATGAAGATGATCACAACGGCGATGATGAGACTGACAATGGTGCTGATGAAGTTGATGATGTCAAAGCTCCCGACAATGCTTTTGAGGAAGTCCGCGGACTTGTCCTGCCAGGTCCAGATCTGCTGCTGCACCCCGTACTGCATCAGGGTCAGGCGCATGGCATTCTCGTCACCGGTGGTTGTGGTCCTGACCAGGACCTGGTTTGCGGTGTCGCTTCTGCCAAGCACGGACTCGATCTCCTTTTTCGTGATAAAGGCATTGGAGTCCGTACTGGCGGAACCGGAATAGAGGATCCCCTTGATGCGGTACGACCGGGTCACCCCGTTGATGAACGTGACAGCCACGGTCTTTCCCACCTCCGCCCCGCCCAGCGAGGCCACCCGGTCCACTTTCTGGTCCCGGTTGCCGGCAAGCGTTTTTCCTATCAGGATCTGGTCCGTATCCGCTTCGTTCAGGTAGTCCCCGCTGATGATCTTCGTTGAGATCTTCAGTACCTGTTTCTCATCCTCAGGGTTCATCGCAACCAGGAGCGGCGAGGCTGAACGGCCCTTGTACACGATCGTTGCCCCGCTCGTGTACCGCGGGGAACTTGCAACAACGCCCGGGATGCGGTTGATCTTCTGCTGCAGTTCCTTCACATTGAGAATAACCAGCTCGTTCTCGCGGGGTTCGATGACCAGGTTCCCGTAGCTGTAGTCAATGGACTGCTGGTTGAAGAGGACGACAACGCCGGCAATGATCGAGGGGAGGAAGATGAGGTTGACAAAGACCATCGCGATGATCATAATGGTGAGGACCAGCGTGCCCTTGTTCCCCCGGGTGATGAGGCGGGAGGCAAGGAAAAAGGCAACCCGCTCATCCTCAAGCATCGCGACTTCCCTTCCTCCTTGTGACGAAATACCAGTACGCCAGACCGCAGACAACGGCGATCCCGATGAGGGCAAGCAGGTACGTGAGAGTGGAGTTGCCGTCCATGACGGTCATCTGCAGGGTCTCTTTCTTTGTCTGTATCCCGTAATCATCCTCATATTGCACCGTGAGGTTGTACGAGTACGTCCCGGGATTTCCTGCCACAAGGGAAAACACGGCGGGCGCATCATTGTTGGGTTCGATCTTCCCCACGTACGCGTCCTTTCCGCCGCTCATCGGGAGGTCGATACTGGCCTTGACCGAGTTGGCATTGTCGGTACCGGTGTTCTCAAGCCGGATGATGAGCGAGACCGCATCGCCTTTTTTGATCCGGACCGGGTCCATGGAGATGGAGGCAATGCCGATCTTTGCCTTGCCTTTGACATGGATCCCAAGGACTTCGGTCTGGGTGATGGGAGTTCCGTCGGGGCCTGCATACGTGATATCCAGCATTACGCGGTTGAGTCCGATGGGAGCTTTCTTGTCGGTGGAAAAGACCATCAGGAGCGTTGCATTCTCTCCTTCGAGAAGGCTCCCGACATTGTACGTGCTGGAGGTCTTCTGGGTGAGGGAGGGACTGGTGCTGTTGACCCTGACCGTTATCTGGTCAGCCCGGGAGAGTCCGTCGTTTTGTAAGACAACCTGTGCGCTGATATCGTCACCGGGATTTACACCGCTTGGCATAGTCTTGATGGCAGTCAGTGCCGGCTTTTTCATGAGTGCGATCTGGGTGTTCACATTGACCGGGATAGGCTGGCGGACGCTCTGGCCCCCCGTGACATCGATCCAGATCTCGGGAAAATATATCCCGTCCTTTGCCGGGGCACGGATCAGGAACGTGATGGGAATCGACTGCCCGGGACCGATTGCTCCGACCCGCTTGTAATTGCCCGAGAGGACTTCCACATCACGGGACTCAAGCTGGACACTCTCGATGTTGATACTGATGTCAGTGTTCCGGGTATTTTCAAAGTTGCCCCCGGTCTGGATCCCGGTGTTCTGCTGCAGGGTGGCCGAGGTTGCGGTATTCCGGATCATTGCGGTGATCGTCCCGACATCGCCGGGCTGGAGGATGGGGGGCGAGATGACGTAATCGGCAACAATGACGGTCGGGCTTTCGGCCTGGACCGAAACTGAGCAGAAGAGCAGGGCGACAAGACCAACAAGAAGGGTAAGATGGAGTTTCATGCAATCAGATTTCCCGTATCGATGAATCTGTGAGCGGGATGGATGATAAGGTTTTTGACGGTACCAACCGGCACCGGTGTGGGCCGGGCTCATCCTTCCGGACCCCCTGGTTATGCGTACTATCCAGGAGTTTTCGATTGGATAGGGTGTGTTCCTCCCTGGAGCGGTGGACGGTTTGGGCTTTTTTTATGTAAGCGGGCGGAAGCTGATACGTGGCAGGATGAGGGGAGGAGAGACGTGCAGAGAGAACGGTGTTTTGAGAGGTGAGTGAGAGGGCAGGACCTTATTAACCGATTGCAAACTGCGGAGAGAAGAGGTTGATGGGATGCTTCTTAGGGCTCAAGAAATCCCAGTACACAATCACAGAACCGGTCCGGGCACTGGTACATCAGGCCATGACCGGCCCCGGGGATCTCAAAGAGCTCCGAGCCGTAGAGCCGCTCACCAATAATCCGGGAATTTACCGGGGGGACAATCACGTCATCGGTCCCGGTGACAACAAGGGCTGGCGAACGGATATCTCCGAGGCGGGAGAAGGATCCGGTCCATGCAAAGAACGCAGCTGCCTGCCGGGCAACAATCTCATTTCCCGGGGCCTCGTCTATTGCCGGACAATAGCGGGCAGGATCGTGGTGGGCAAGCCACGATGAGGGGAAGAGAAGGGAAAACATCCGGCGGGTGACTTCCTGTACAGTTCCGCTTTTATCCGTAAGCCGGGCCATGGTCTCGGGCTCCATCCGGACCGATTCTGTACCTCCGCAGGTGCCGGAAACCAGGATGAGCCGGGAGACTTTCTCGGGAAAACCCAACACCAGTTCCTGTGCAATGGAAGCTCCCATGGAATGGCCGATAATATGGGCAGACGAGATGCCAAGAGCATCCATCAGCAGTGCGGTATCCCGGGCAAGCAGGGGAATGGTAAAGGGTTTGTCCGATTCGCCGGATGATCCCATTCCCCGGTTATCAAAGATGATAACCCGGAAATGCCGGGAAATTTTTTCAATTACCGGGGGATTTACCATCTCCATCGTGGACCCGAGGCCGCTGATGAAAACAACCGGGTACCCGGAACCAAATTCCCTGTACGCAAGGGTCACATCGTCAACAGGCACCTTCTTTACCGGGATCCGGGTCACGACACAATCTCGGTGCCGGAGAATAATTATTTTTCTGCATAACGGGGGTTTTCCGGTATACCGGGCAGGATAAGGGCAGGGTGCCGGAGATGGCCGGACCGGGCCCGGGCACCGGGAATGAGGGGAATTTTCCGGTTCCTTTGTCAAAGAACGGGCGGGAGATCCATAACCATCAGGGGGATTCCACCCGCAAGACCCGTAAAGAAGCAGCTGCCGTCCATGCTGAATGACTCGTAGGATGAGAAGCCTTTCTGGGAAAAACCGCTTTGCCCAAACACCCGTTGTGATCCTGTACCGGTGCAGTCAGCGACTGACTGCCGGAACCCGCGTTCTCCTGCATGGATGAGGGCCCGGCGAATCATCGCCCCGGCAGTTCCCACCCTGCGTGCCTTCCTGTCCACCCCGATCTGGAATATATGCAGAACCGATCCCGGCCTGACCGTCTCGCGGCAGATATGACGGGACTCGAGTTCATCGATCATCGCTACCGCCTCCCGGAAATGCAGGATGAACTCCTGTAATTCCGGGCTCTCCTGCCCCGGGTCATCCGTAAAGTCAAAACAGAAGATGAACCCGAGAAGTTCCCCGGTTATTGCATCCTTTGCAAGGAAACTGAGGTCCTTTCCGGTCAGCCACCGGACATAGACCCGGGCATACGGGAGGAAGCGGGCCGGGTCAAGGGCATGGCGGCAGGAGGTAGGTTCATCTTCCAGGAAGACCCGGGTGTAGAGCCGGGCTGCTGCTTCCCCGTCGGCAGCAGTAAGGGAAACGATGGCAGGAGCCGTATCTGACGCCGGGGGGACGAACGGTGCCGGGCCTGTTTCATCCGGGAGAGGGGGGCCGTTTTTCTTCATTGCTGATGCATACTTTTTTTTGCCGGGTATTTGTTGGTTCGGGTTGTGGGGCCCGGGGTGTGGCCGTAAAATTTCCGGGCAGGACTCTCCGGAACGGTTTGAGGCGACGGAATCCATCTCTTAAATAAAATCAGGAAATTTAAAAAAATGTCGCACATTACAACAGGATTTTTGGTTTGTAAACCAGGTTCCCGACAATGAGTCCGACAGCGAGCGTTATCGCCACTACGAACATGTGGGCAAATTCAGAAAGCCCGAGCGCCGTGCTGCCGGCCGATAACGCCACCAGCCCCCGGAAGCCGATGCTTCCACTGACCATGAAAACGAATGCCGGGAGAATAACAATGGACGTAGGGCGGTTGGTCCTGTCCGACCAGATATTGGCAAAAACCATCGCCATGGCGGTACCCAGGAAGTTTCCCACATCGCTTCCATGGATAGAGATACCCAGCACAATTCCGGCACAGGCAATCGCACAGCATACAAGTGCCCAGAAGAGATCGGTTGGCGGGGTCTGGAAGGCGATGCACAGTCCCGCTGCCAGGATCATGGCAAATACCCAGATCCAGCCCGGGCCAATGGATCCGGCTGCGGCACCGTGAAGCGGCAGGAGCACGCCGGTCAGCGTGACTCCCAGCCAGGCCCCGGCAAAGAGCAGGGCCAGGCAGATCAGGCCATTGACCAGGTTGGTCAGCCCGGATAAGTAATGCTTCGTGGTCAGCTCGATGACTCCCACGCTGACGGAAAACCCCGGGATGAGGTAAATGATCGCAGAGAGCGTTACCAGGTACACATTTATTCCCGGTATGATGAAACCCGCCACGGCCGAGAGCAACCCGGCGACCAGTGCACACAGGAATGGCACCCGGCGTGCGGATTGCCCCGGGATACGTGCGGAGAACGTGACCATGCCAAAAACGACCACCCCGAAAACAGCTGCCAAAATGATATCCGCCCAGCTTCCCTGCAGGAAGCCGGCAAATCCCGCCCCGCACAGTGCATAGCCGATTGCCACCAGCCAGTTCGGGTAGGGGGGTGGCATTGCATCGATCTCGTCCAGCATCCCGGTTGCCCGGGCAATGCTGACACTGCCGTCTTCAACGGCATTCACCAGCTCGCCAACCCGGGCGAGTTTTGATAAGTCAAACCCGGTGCCCGGCATCGCGACCAGGTGTGGTTTTGGCCAGGGTTCGCCATCATTTTTCCTGAAGGTAAACGAGAGACTGGCAGGAGTTGAATGGAAAATTCCCTGGTATCCAAGGGCTTTTGTCACGCGGGAGAGATACGACTCAAGCCGTTTGGCCTGCGGGCCATATCCATGGGCCAGTATTCCCAACCGGATTACAAACCTGCAGCTGGATTCAAACTTCGCTTCCTCATCGGTATTCGGATCGGGCATATACTCTCCTTTTTAAGGGATCGGAACTTCTTATCTCAGGACACCGGGGGATTTGAGGGCGGTTCACAGGGTGTTCTTGTAGATCGTTCCCGCCTTCATGATCATCCTGATATTCCTGCAATCAGTGATAGCTGAAATATCCTGTACAGGATCTTTTCCCAGGATGAGAATATCAGCAGAGGCCTGCACAGATATCTCTCCTAAGTTTCCAGATTCATTCAGCACTTCGGCATTGATCTTTGTTGCCGAGATGATCGTATCGATGGGCGCCTCAACCCGGGAACGCAGGGAGAATTCATTGCTCTGCTCCTCCCACAGGGGTCCCAGCAGATCGGTGCCAAACCCGATCTTTACCCCGTGTTTCCGCGCAATCCTGACTGCCTCGAGCGCCTGTACCCGCACGGAGGCGATCTTGTTGATGCTCACCTCAGGAAACTGGTAGTCAGCCCCTCTCCGGGCAAGCGCGTCGTAGGTGATGACGGTCGGTATCAGGTAGGCTTCTTTCTCCTTCATCAGGGCAGCGGTCTCTTCATCGAGCAGGTTGCCATGCTCGATGGTCCTCACTCCATGCTCGAGGCAGATCCGGATGGCCTTTGCCGAGTATACATGCGCAGCAACATAGGTGCTCTTGGCCTGCGCTTCTTCAGAAATGGCCGAGAGTTCCTCACTGCTGTACTGGGTATCCGTGACGCGATCGCCGGGGGATGCAACTCCTCCGGCCGCCATGATCTTTATGAATGATGCACCTTTCCGGAGCTCTTGCCGGCAGGCGCGTCGCACCTCCGTGATACCATCGGCAATCTGGCCAATGCTGGTTGCTGATGACTGCATGGGCGCCCCGTACTCGCCATCATAGGTCTTGGCCCTGAAATCGCCATGCCCCCCGGTCTGGCTTAAGGCCCGTCCGCAAAAAAACAGTTTCGAACCCGGAATGAGTCCGGAGTTGACGGCCATTGCAAGCCCGAAGTCCGCACCGCCCACATCCCGCATCGTGGTAAAACCCCGCTGCAATGCTTCGGTCAGGTTTTTTACGGCACTGCAGGTGATGTACGTGATGGGCAGTTGCGGCATTGCCAGGTCCACTGTTGCCGATGTCACATGCACGTGGGCATCGATAAGACCCGGAAGGATAAATTTTCCCTCAGCATCGATGACAACATCGCCGTTTCCGGCCGTGACTGCGGACTCTGTCAGGGCAGTGATTTTGTCACCTTCGACAACTATGTTCTTTTTCTCGTACCGTGACGTGTGGACATTCAGGACCTGGCCGTTGTTGATGATCGTTTTCATTTTTTTTACGTCCCTGGTTTTTAGATCTTTCTTCCGGTGAAGATGCCTGCCATGTGATAACATTAAACAGCATATCACGTGGCGCGTAAATCTCCTTGATCCGGGTTCTACAAAAAGCCTTTGAAGGGAGTTTTACCTTTTGTTCCTTCGTGTTTCCCGGAAAACCAGATGCCATGAGTACTGTCAGCAGCAAAAACACGATGCAGGGTATGGGGAGATCTTCACCGGGACGGAGATTCCGGCGGGGCTTTGGTTTGTTAGTTTGAGAAGCGGAGGCCGGGGGTGCCTGAATGAGGGGGGTGGGAACGAAGCCTGGGATTATGGCAACGATGCGCAATTTCAATACCATGAACCGGCTGGTAGCTATGAGCAGAGAGATCCCGGGGCGAACAGAGAAACATTGACGGTACACCAGATCCATTCCTTAAAAATTTCCCGGGGAAAAAACCCGGGTTCCTCATATTTATATACCATTCTTTCCCATCACGGGATTACAACTGGTTCGCCAGGATGGTTTTCTTGTATGGCAGAGACACAATCTGAAAAATCCCCGCTTGCCCGGTTCGTCCTTTTCATGGTATGTTTAGCGATTGCAGGCAGCCTGGTTGCCGGGGTCCATTATTTTGTTGTGGACAAACCGGCACAGGATCAACAGCAGGCCCCCTCCAACAAATATTGTGCCCCCTATGAAGCCTGTCAGTCCAACTGCCCCTTTGGGTACGGTCAGTGCAACTGCTGCAGCCTGTGGTATAACTGCGGGTATAACAACTGCCCGCACCCGCAAACCTGATTTAATTCTCCGCCCGGGGTAGGCAGAAAGGGAGAGTGCAGCCAGAGAGGAACTTTTTTTTAGCACCCCACTCCCCCCTCATCAAAAAATATACCCCCGGGCAAATACCTTCATCCACCCTGCCGGCTCCTGTGCAGCACCGCCGCGTCGCGGGCGGTTCCGACCCCATTACCGCAGAAGGCGGGCTGACACAGCCGGGTGCTTTCCGGGAGAAGAAAAACGAGAAATCCCTGTCACAACCGCAGGCAAAAAGCGGGTGAAAAGGTCCTGCACTCCCTCCGGCTCATCGATCTCGTTTAAGGCCCCGGATTACCCCTCTGATGATCCCGGACAGCCTGCACAACGGAGCGGATCGCACCGGTCACGATCTCCGGCTGATCGATCTGGATGTTGTGGCCGCTGTCTACGGCAACGAGATACCGCCCCTCCGGTGATTCCGCTGCCATCTCCCGCTGGAGGGTCCGGTACACCTCATTTGCATGTGCGTCCGCTGCGGGATCTGCCATAAACGTCATGTTCCGGCCGGAGGATATGACAACGAGCGGGATATCGTTCAGCTGCGTAATGTTCTCGCGGCGAACCTCGTCCCAGACAGGGAACGCCTGCCTGCCATCATCTGCGCAGGATTCCCAGAACCAGGGTTCCGTTGCCCAGAGGGCCCGGTACGCACGGTACTCCCACGGGGGCAGTCTGGGATCACTGTACCCGTCGACCAGGGAGAGGTTCCGTGCAAATGTCCCGCGGGCAGCTTCTGATCCCAGCTCATCCAGCTCGGCAGTCTTTGCAGCGACTGCGGCCTGCGTCTCGCTCGTGAAGTTGCCGCCGGTCCGGGCAGGCTGCCATTCCGAGCCCGGGTCCACCAGCACCATCCCGGCAACCTCGTCCGGGTACCGGTGGGCATACGAGCGGACATAGACCCCGCCCAGCGAATGCCCGGCCAGGACATAGGGCCCCGGGATGCCTGCCCGGGCGAGGAGTGCATGCAGCCTGCCGGTCATGTTTCTGGCAGTGATGGGTCCGGGGGCGGGGTCGCTCCACCCGTGTCCCGGCCGGTCATAGGCACAGACCCGGGTGAATTGTGAGACATTCTGCTGCACCAGCGCCCACGAGAGGGAACAGTCACCGGACCCGGCTTCCATGATCACGGCCGGGCTTCCGGTGCCCTGGCACCGGATATGCATCCGTGTCCCGTTGATCTCAAGAAGTTCACCCGGTGCCGGGTACTGGGCACGGACCTGCTGGATCGCTTCTTCTGCTGACAGTGTCGGCTGAGGACTGCCCGCCAGAGCCGGTTCACCGGCCGGTGACGTGCAGCCGGCGATAACGAGCAGTGCACACAGGCATACAATACTGAGGACTTGAATGGGAGATGATTTCATGAGGCACCTTCTTTGGGGAACTTCGATATAATCAATTCGGGAAATACGCCATGATTAATGTTGGGAAATGATCTTTCTCAAGGACCTGGAGCCGGGCTCACCCTCCCGGACAAATTTACCGAAAGGAAAAATACCGGCAGGAAAAATTCCCGTTTTTCTGGCTCCAGTACGTCTCTAATTTTTTATTAGTTGATTGGAGTGTGATGTTGGTTGAGGATTATCCAATATTCATTGAAGTAAAATTAGAGAAGTACTGGGCTCCGGAATATTCCTCTCCAGACCGCTTGGATTGTGGATGGTAGGTGAGGACACATTCCTTTGGGGCTCTTACAAAGGAACCCCACTTTTCCGGCTCTCCCTCCTTCGGTGAGAGGTTATTTTCTACCGGTGAACCTGAACCGGCCGGTGCATCCCGTTATTAAAATATTTAAACCAGTATCAACCTTTAATAACCAGCGGGTGCACGATATAAATATAAATTTACACTGATAATGAATCCGCTATAACCCTCTGCTGTGTTTAACCGGTTATCATGCCTGATGCAATGAACGCAGGGGAGGTTAGACCAATAACATTTGACTGGTTTATTATCCGGGATATCTGACGGGGAAAATATCACACCCATATACCCCTGCCTGGTGAGACTATGAAAAAAACCAGAATCATAACCTGCATTGATCACAGGTCCATGCAGATCAAACCCTCGGTAAGGGAAAAGATTATACCGTCCGTAGCCCCGGGTGCGGTACGCAAACCGGGGCCTTCGAACAGGAATGGTGTATGATGGCAGAAGCAATCCGGGTCCTCTATGTTGATGATGAATCCGGTCTTCTTGCTATCGGTAAAATTTTCCTCGAGCAGTCCGGAGATTTCATTGTAACAACAGTACTGAACGCACAAGCGGCTGTCGGGTTACTTGAACACGGGAGTTTTGATGCCATCATCTCCGATTACCAGATGCCGGGGATGAATGGCATTGAGTTTCTGGTCGAGGTACGAACACACTTTGGATCGATCCCGTTCATCCTGTTTACCGGCAGGGGCAGGGAAGAGGTGGTCATCCAGGCCATCAACTGCGGAGCAAACTTCTATCTCCAGAAAGGCGGCGAACCAAAAGCACAGTTTGCCGAGCTCCGGCACAAGATCCTTGCAGCTGTAGAACACCGGCGGGCTGATATGCAGGTCACCGTTCTTAACCGGCTCTATACCGTGCTTTCCGCAACCAACCGGGCAATCGTTCGTATTCATGATAAGAAAGAACTCTTAAATGAGATCTGCCGGATTGCTGTTGAAGACGGCGGATTTACCATGGTATGGGCCGGAATTGCAAATCCCGTAAGCGGTCTCATAGAACCCCTGGCTGTGCATGGGCCTTCTGAAGGTTATCTTGACCGGATCCGGATATCCATGGATGACAGCCCGGGGCACCGGGGTCCGACAAGCACGGCGTTCCGGGAAGGAACACCTACGGTCTGTAACGACATTACCTCAGACGAGCGTATGAAACCCGTCTGGGAAGCAGCACAGAAGAGGGGTTTCCGGGCCCTTGCAGCATTTCCTTTCGCACTTGATACCAGAAATGCCGGTGTCATTACCTTTTATGCGTCTGTACCCGGGTTTTTCACAGACCAGATTATCCGGCTTCTGGATGAACAATCCCATGATCTCTCCTTTGCTTTCATCACCTTCGAGCACGAGGAGCAACGAATAGCTGCTGCAAATGATCTTAAAATTTCAGAACTCCAGTACCGTCGCCTGTTCGAAACTGCACAGGATGCAATCCTGATCCTTGACGGGAAGAGCGGTGAAATTATCGATGCAAATAAATTTATCCTTGATATGCTGGGGTACCCGCTGGAGTATTTTGTCGGCAAACATCTCTGGGAACTCGGGTTCATCCGGGACAAATCCATTGCCCAGCGGGCATTTTCTGAACTGAAAACGAACGGTTATATCCGGTACGAAGATATACCCCTGGAAAAATCTGACGGCCGTCTTTTTAATGTCGAATTCATCAGCAATGTCTACTTTGTCGGGGAAAAGAAGATTATCCAGTGCAACATCCGTGACATCACTGAACGGAAACTTGCACAGGATGCGCTTGCGGAGAGCGACGCACGCATAAAGTCTATCATTCATGGCTCACCCATGCCGCAGTTTGTGATTGATAAAGATCACCGGGTCATTTCCTGGAACAGGGCAATTGAGGAATTCAGCGGCATAAAAGAAACGGAGGTCCTGGGTAAGAGGACACCGTGGGCCATATTTTACGATGCCGAACGACCCGTGCTTGCAGATCTGCTGGTGGATGAAAAAGTTGAACAGCTTCCCGAATGGTACCAGGGCAAAATCAGCAAATCCCGGCTTATTGAAGGAGCATACGAAGCAACTGATTTTTTCCAGAAAATGGGCGTATCCGGAACATGGCTGTATTTCACCGCAGCGCCCATCCGTAACGCCAGGGGCGGGATTATTGGTGCTGTTGAAACCCTCGAAGACATAACGGAACGCAAATTATCCGAAAAAACGCTGCTCATGGCGAGCAGGAAACTCTCGATGCTCAACGATATCACCCGGCATGATATCCTGAACCAGCTTATTGGATTGAGGAAGTATTTCGAACTCTCAAAAGAAGACGTGACCGATCCGGTATTTCTGGAATACATCCATAAAGAAGAACAAGCCGCTGAGATGATCCAGTGGCAGATTGAGTTCACCCGGACCTACCATGACATGGGGACCGAAGCACCGAAATGGCAGGTCATCTCAGATATCATCAGTTCCGCGATCCGGCAGATGAATCTCACGGGTATAAGCATCGGGGTCAATGTCGGGGGCTTCGAGATCTTTGCTGATCCCCTCATCGGGATGGTGTTCTACCACCTTATGGAAAATTCTCTCCATCATGGCGATCACGTGACCCATATGGATTATTCTGTACAGGAAACAAACGGCCATCTTATCCTCATCTATGGTGATGATGGGGTGGGAATTGGTGCAGAGGACAAGAAAGAACTTTTCCGGAAAGGGTTTGGCAGACATACCGGCCTTGGCCTGTTCCTGTCAAAAGAGATCCTCTCGATCACCGGCATCTCCATTACGGAGAATGGCGAGCCGTGCAAGGGTGCACGATTTGAGATAACCGTGCCTGATGGGGCATATCGGTTTTCCGGCGTGCAGTAAAGAGTATCACGAAATAAAAAAAGTAACCTGTTTTCTTTCATTTCTGTCAGGTAAACGAAGGGTATGGCGGGAATAGCGGATCTGGTTTTTTCTCATTCGCGGATACATGGGAAAGTTTCTTCCCTTACTAAAATGAAAAGAGGGCCCGGAAAACCGGGGCGTTTTTTAAAAACTCATCATGGTGTGCAGAAAACGGCCCGGGTCTTGTGTGCAGAAATTACGGCCCGCCCCTGCGCAATGATAAAAAAAGGGGCGGGTTATTCCCTGGTGACCGTGACTTTGGCATCCATGAGGGCCAGGATCATCGGGTTGTCCTCGCAGGTATCGCAGACAGCCTTGGGGAACTGCAAAAACCCGGCTGGGGTGACTACCGCATCACCGGTACCGGGCGTGAGCGGGATATCGACATCCTTCTGGATGACGTACCGGTACGGGTCGAGGCTGCCGAAGAAATACTCCTGGTACTGCTGAAGGTCGGCAGGGGTTGCATTGTACGACCACGTGCCGCCCTCGGACGCGGTCACGTCCACGGGGATCCAGCCATAGCCTTCAAGATAGTACTCGGCCCAGAAATGCGTGCCGGCAAATCCCTGGATCATCTGGTAGCCGCCGGCTGCCCGGGCCGGGATGCCCAGCGACCGGAGGAGGGCGACATAGTACATGCTCTGGGAGCCGCAGTCGCCGATGCCGGTGTTGAGGACATAGACTGACTCCGGGGTGTTCGTCACTTCCAGCCAGAAGTGGGGCGCATGGCTGTAGGGATGGGTCAGAACGGTATCCCAGTAGATCTTCTGCGCCTGGAGGTACGGGTTGGTCTCGTTGCCGACAATCGAGAGCGCTTTTGCCTTCATTGCCGGCGTCACGACAATATTTCTCGAACTGCCCGTATACTTCACGTACTCGGGGGAGCTGGTGTCGTAGGGCTTCACCTTCGCCGGGTCAATTGCGAACCGCTGCTCGTGCTGGACAAAGCGGTAGCGGGCAGAGATGTTCAGGAACGGGTCTTTTATCTCCTCCAGCGGGATCTCGAGGTACACAAGGCCGATATCGGCACCGGTACCGGTCGAGGACTTCACGTACCGTTCCGGCTCAACGGAGAGGATGGTCACGTTGGTCTGGGAGCCGGTCTCGATCGGCACGGGCATCCAGACCTTCAGCATGCCGGTTGCTGCAAGTTCGCTTCTCGGGATAGCAAAATCCGTGCTTCCCGTGTAGGCAACCGGGCTTCCATACGGGCCGGCGCCATCTTTCCACTGAGCGGTGATCACGGGCATGAGCTCGTCATAGAGCGGCGTATAATTCTTGCGCTCATTCTCCTTCTGCATCAGGGCCGGGTGGTGATACCTGACGTTGCCCGCGGTGTCGGAGAAGAACAGTATCTCCCCGTTGCGTTTGATGGTCGCCATGCCGGGCTCGTCGAGCCATGCAGAACGCTGTGCAGCGGTTGCATCCGGGAGGGCAGCAGCAAGTGCGGCATCCGCCTGGCTGCGGTTCAGCGGGTAATCAGCGGCAGCACCGAGGGACTGGAATACCCTGTCCCGGGCCTTGAGGGACGAGGCCTTGTTGCCGGCTGCGGTATAATTCTCCTGCGCGAGCCGGAAGAGGTCGCCGGCACGGGTATAGTCATTTTCGGCAAACGCGGCTTCAGCCTGCGCAGAGAGGAGATCGCCGGGCGACGGTTGCAGGGTGACGGGCAGGGGCGCGGGCTGTACCGGCGAAGCCGGGGAACTGCAGCCGGCTGCGAGAAGTGCACATACGCACACCATAAGGAGGAGAAGGATGGGCGGTTGTTTCATGAGGCACCTTCCGGGGAACCGGATATAGTCAGTTCGGGAAATACGCCATGATTAATGTTGGGAAATGATCTTCCGGTCCAGGACCGGAAACCCCCGGCAAAAAGGATCTCCGGAAAAACCGGAATTAAAGCAAGGACAGATTTTAAGTGATCGTGAGATGATGATCGTTGCATGCCAGGATTCTCTCTTCTCAAGCCACTCGGGTTCTTCTATGCGGTTGTCCTGATCCTCGTCCTGATGTACCTGTGGTACTCCGGGAAATGGAAACAGAAGGCCGGCTGGATCATTCTTCTGGTCTCAACAGCACTGGGATTTGTCATCGCCTCTCCGCTTGCACCGCACCAGTTCCAGGAGCTGATGCTGCGTAACGTGCAGGCTCTCGGGGTATCGATCACGATCGCAGCGATCGGGCTCCTGATTATTTTCCTGCTGACCTTTTTGTCCGGGAGATTCTTCTGCGGGTACCTCTGCCCGGTAGGAGCCGTCCAGGAACTTGCATCCCGGGTGCCGGTGCCAAAACTTGTCCTCCGCCAGAAGGTCCCGCTGATGGTAGTCCGGGGGGTTGTCTTTGTGCTATTCCTGTACATGGCGTGGGTCCTCTCGTCCTCCCTCCTGGATTACTTTGGTATCAGCGATTTCTTTGCCCGTATCCTGACTACGGGAAGCATCGTGTTTGTCGTGATGCTTCTCGTTTCGATGGTATTCTACCGCCCGTTCTGCCGTGTCATCTGCCCGTACGGGTTGCTCCTTTCGCTGGGTGCCAGTACAAGCCTCTTTGCCCTGCAGAGAACAGACGCATGTATCGACTGCAAATGTTGTGATAAGAGCTGCCCGGTCGATGAGGCAAAACCCAATGACCGGAAAGCCGAGTGCTATCTCTGCGGGCGATGCACCGGTGTCTGCCCGGTTGCCGGGGCATTGCAGTACAAACGGCGCACGGGAAACGAGAAGTCCTAAAGTGCTGTTTACGGGAATCTTTTTTTTTTTGACACGGCCCTGAACGATCCCACGGGCAATCCGCTGCTGACACAGACCGGAAACGGGAGGCAGGCTATGGGATGGGGAGACGAGGGTGGGACGTGGACAAGCCGGGGGGTTTGGATGGGTTACCGGCGGTACCGGGTCGGGCGGGTTAAGCCACCGGAGGATTTTCTAAAAAAAAAACAGCGGGAATCAGGTTCGTGGTTTTTAATATCTCCTTTATCCAAACAGGATATAACAACCTGTTCAAAGAGGATGGTTCTTTCCCATGTCATTGTCACAATCCACCCGGTCGCCGCTTGCCCGGCTCGTACTCTTCATGGTCTGCCTGGCGATTGCCGGAAGTTGTATTGCCACATCCCACTATTATGCCATTGACCTGCCGCTGCAAAAGGCGACACCTCCCGACAATGGCATAAAGTTTGGCAAGTTAAAATGCGGTAATTGTGAAAACAATTGCATAGGTAAACCGGACAGCTACGCATGTATCACGGAATGTAAACTGATCTGCTGAACTTTTTTTTGATCAAAAGCGATCTTTTTTCCGGAGTGCGCCCCCGGATATCCATACCCGGTATTTCCCTGTCGGTACAGTCATAGCAAAAATTCCCGGGAGAGAGACATTACCATCCAAGAGGTTCTCAACCGGAGATTCCTGCCCCGGGCTGATCCCCGGCATCGGTCGTCCACCCCCTCCCCCCCGGGAGAGTATCTCCCGGTAACAGATACAGGTTCTTCACCGGCACGGGTATATGAAAGCCGCAGGAAGGGTTGCCCCCGGGAAAAAACCAAGAGTAAAAACCCATTTTCGCAGGCTATATATCCCCTTCGCACCAAACAGGGGATTTGCGACATTTTCACAGGGATAAGGCCAGATGTCACCACAACACTCCACCCGGTCGCCGCTTGCCCGGCTCGTACTCTTCATGGTCTGCTTAGCGATCGCCGGCACTTTTGTTGCCGGGATACAGTATGTTGCCATAGATCTTCCGGCCCAGTCAACCATTCCTCCTCCAGCCAATGATCAGGAGGAAGCCCGGGAAGGATCACCGTACACGCCGATCTTCTTGTTCTTCCCGTACTCCCCGGGCTACCAGGGTGGAGTTTATGCACCGGTAGGATCTGCCTGATTGTTCCGGACAGGACCCGGATGAATTTTTTTTGAGCAGGGTTCAAAGGAGAAGCTACGGGGGACACCGAAGTTAATTTCGCGATGAACCAGTCCCCTCTTCCTGCAATTCTTCGGGCAGCCATTTCGACTGGATCAAGCCCAAAACAAAACGTACCCGATTGTCTGATCCCAAAAAACCGCCCCGGTGAATCTCCCCTCCCGGTCCATCCGGACGGATGCCAACTCCTAAATACGTAAGAGGTAAACACGGATGAGAACATGAAGTCTGCGGGTTTTTTGACGGTACTTATCCTTCTTGGCTGCATCCTCCTCGGCGGCTGCGTGCAGATCATTATTAATCCTCCCGGGATTCCGGGAGTCCCCGCAGCAACGGCCACCCCCACGCACACGGTCCCGGTTACCTCCGGGCCGGTCGCAACCGTGGCTGCAGCAAAAGAGACCGCAGCAGCCGACACGGGGTTCATTGTGCCGGTCGGGGATGTGAGCCGCATCGGCCACCGGACCTACACGTTCAATTATGCTCCCGACTCCGGAGGCCCGCACGAGTACAACTTCAGGGTACCGATCAACATGTCGGTCTATTACGGTGCCCGCCAGATGAATATCGCCCTGCCGGCCGACTCGGAAAACCCGGGCGAGATCCGGAGATACATTGCTAGCTTTGAATCCGATCCGGCAATGGAAGAACTCTACGCAGACGTGCTCAGGGAGCTCCGCAATGCCCGGTACCGTAACGGGGGATATCTTTCCGACGATGAATATCTTGAACTGATCGTTGCCTTCGTGCAGCAGATCCCCTATGTTGAGAACCCGTCACCGAAACGCAAGTATCCCGTAGAGGTCCTCTACGACAAGAGCGGCGACTCTGATGAGAAGAGCCTGCTTCTCGTGAACCTGCTCGCCCGGGAGGGCTACGATACCTCGCTCCTGGTTTTCGAAGATCTCGGGTACGAGACTACCGGTATCCGGGTTATCACGGAAGTGACGGACTCATCCCTCCGGGTATTTTCGGACGGGAAGAAAAATTATATCTTTGTCGATGCCGGCATACCCCGGTTCATCGGCAGCGTCCCCAATGTGTACCAGACCGCCAGCGAGCCCGCAATCTACCCGGTCGGTACCGGCAGCAAGAGTTATGGGCCGGTCAATTATGTCTGGAAGATCACTGCCGACTTAAAACACATGAACGAGCTCGGCCTGCTCCCCAAAGGGACCGTGATCAATACCTGGGACAAGAGCGGGACCTGTTCGTGGATCAAGAACTCCAAGCTGCTCTTCAACTCAACGTGCTACTGCTGCGATATGTAAATCCCCGCACTTTTTTTTGCAATGGTTCATAGGGTTGTCATTTCGTTTTGGAAGAGTCAGGGACCCCGAACGCCCAGGGGTTTTTTAAGCCGTGGTCCGTAATGACACCGGGTAATGGGAGAAGAAGGGATGCCCGGTATGTGCCCTTTTTTACACACCTGATCCAATCTAGAAGGAGAAGGTTTACCCCAAATGACTCCCCCCACCCCAGGACAAAAACTCCGGACCGGTTCTCCACCCGCCCGGACTATTCTCATCGTTCTTGTCATCCTTATCGCGCTGGTCCCGGCAGTCCAGTCTGCGGATACCAATACCACGGACGGTACCTATTGCCAGAACCGCTTCAATCTTGTACCCGAAAACAAGGTACAGATCTCGGTCCCCACGGTCGTGGATATCGATATAGCGACCGGAAATCTCCTGGTGCGGGGACAGATCCCGCTGGTTGTGCGGGACGCAACCGGCAATGCAGGGGGATGCCGGGAGCATGCCGACTGGAGTTATTCCTATGACGGGCTCAACAAGCTCATGCAGGACAAGAAGGGGTTTGTCCCGGCGTATTTCAATGCAGAGAACAAAAACGATGAGAAGATCGCGGCCATCCGGGGGGCCATGGCGAACTTCAATCTCGATGATTACGAAGTCATCGACATCAGCCTCCTGAATGCTAACCCGTATGGTAACGACATGGTGGAGTTTGCTACCATCCGGGATGCATTCGGGGGAGTCTCTTCGACCTGCAATGCAACACTTCTGGACACAACGTTCCACGGGCGGAACGGCAACGCGATCCTGTCCGACTTTTACTTCTGCAATACCGCAGACGGGGCAAATGATCCCAATTGTGCCCGCTCCATGGTCATGGATAACGTTGACCCGGGTTCCTGCAGTTTTTCCGGCCGCATCGACCAGATCGTTGCGCTGATGGCCGGAAAAGACCAGAAGCCCGGCAAAAAACGCCTCATCTACTACCACTGCAGCCAGGGATCCGACCGGACCGGTTCCATTACCATGGGGTATCTCCAGAAGACGATCCCCGGCATGAGTTATGTCCATGCCCTCCACTATGCCCAGTACCTGGGAAAGGAGAACCAGGGGGCGGATGCGATGTGGCCGGTGGGGTGCGGGGCAGATAATTCCGCGCTTGCCTATTGCCAGTATATCGGGGCCGACTGTACCAAGACTGAAGGCGAACGCGTCCTGCTGCCGGGCAGCTCTGCCCACGCCCACCTGCCGGGACAGACGGATACAACCGTAGTCCCGACACCGGCACCGGTCACAGTCCCGGCGCCGGTGCCCGCCCAGACCCCGGTGCCGGCAAAACCCTATAACCCGACAAAGACCGGGGAAGTCAATTTCTGAAGGGGTTCACAGGGACCACTTTTGTGGTGAAACCAGGAGTGAGTTTCACTTTTGTTCTTTCTCTTCCTTGTATTTCGGTAAAAAATTTTTTATGAATTATCCGGTGAAACTCAGCCACATTGCCGGTACCCACCCTGATCTCGCCGCGTTCAACCACCATTTTAATCCCGGTTGGGGAAGCGGGGCGTTTTAAGAAGAGGGGTACCGGCCAGTACCGGAGCGGTCTGGATTTGAGGATCTCCGACCGCGACGGAGTTCAGGAAATCCGGCGGGAAGACGAGCAAAAGAGTCCCGGTTTCCGGATCGCTCTCATAAGGTGAGAGGAGATTCTCCTTTCGATGAACGGAAGCGGGTTTTCCAGGCATGACAGGATATAACCCATCACAATCGCCGGAACATGTCGGGTTATAACCCATCACAACCTCCTGAAAGGCGGGTATTACACCGATGCCGTCAGCCAGGCATATTATGTATTTGTTCACTGCAGCCCGGGCGCTTCTTGCGAGCCGCGTTCTTCACCCAAAAGGACACAGGAGTCATAAGCATCCGGAAATTATTAATCCTGCGATAGCAGGAGAGATCAGGATCTCTTAAAAAAATTTCAGGCCGGGGAACCTTACCACCTATCGTCGGAGAACACCCCCATTTTTGAATGCCTCCCATCAGAGCCCGTTTCAGCCTCCGTTTACCCCCTCCGGGAGAGTTTGCATACCGCATTCGCGAAAAAGCATACCCCTTTTTTTAGGATGAGCACAAAATGCCCTCCGTTTGGCATATATCCGGGTCAGGCGGGCTCCGAAATATACCTATTTAGACCGCTTTGCGAGGCGGAAAAACAGGGTGCGGCTGGTTTTGTCTTTGGAGGGGGGTGGATCCCGGCCGGGGATGGCGCCATGGCCCGGCAAACGCAGGTCCGGGTTTTACGTCGGAGAATCTTATATGGCCAGAGCACCCCCACGCCGGTATCGCCGAAGGGTCAGTGCCAGGAATCAGACGGGAAGAGAAATGATACTCTCCGACGGTGGACCACAGCCCAGGCAGCTGCCATTTTGCGAATTTATTGCAAAAAACGGTTCACATTTACACATTTTTTTAAGAAACCCATTTTGCTTGATATTCGGACCAAACGGAGCGTTTTGCGTGGCGCTAAAGAAACCCTAATGGATCCTTTTGGAAGGCAAATCTCAAGATGGGTGGGGGGGTAGGAGGGTCAAAGGGAAAAGAAGGCCTGTTTTGGGGCTCGGAACGATGATGAGTTGCGTCGGTTGCCGACGTGGTTTTTATGTTTTCTTACGGACCCCGGCTTCATGCGGTTACTCCAAGAGTTTTCTATTTGATCTCGGGGGTCTTCGCCGGGACGGAGATCAGGTTGGGCTTTGTTTATTTTTTTTTGGGGAGGCGGAGGCCGGGGCGTTGCCGGTGGCGGGGGTTTTCTCTGCCGGAGAGTTTGTGCCGAACATGAAAAAATAATCCGGGAAATTCCTCAAAATAGTACCCCGGACTATCCCAATAGTTTACTTCTATTCCCCCATGCCAATCCGGCTCGTACTATTGAGGGCCGTCAGTGACCTGCCTGCGATCGTTTCGGCGGTCCAGAGATTCAGATTATTTTGATCTGTCGGTAAATCCTTTTTTTTCTCGCGGGCTCACCCTTGACCCCGCTGCGGGAATGGGTCTGTTCTTCCGGGATCTCCTTTACCGCAATCCTGTCATAACGGAGTGGACAGGCACCGACACGGGATAATTCTCTCTGTACCATGAGACACTGTGCAGTAGTGCCACCGATGGAATGGACGTATTGATCGCAGTGATTTCCTTCACAGAACACCTCAAGCATATACCGCCAATGGGGCAGGTGAGGAGATAAACGAATGCCTGTCATAATTTTGTATTTTGGTCTGTTCTCCTCATCCTCCGTATCTGATGACTTGTTGAGGGGACGGAGGCTGGGGTGTGGCCGGATGAGGGGGCTTTGGGGGGGCTGAATGATGGGGATTGCAGTGGAGTTTTAAAAAAATTTGTTGCGTTGGCCGGGTTTTTTTATCGGGAAAATTTTCCGGCAAAATGATGAGAGAGATTTTTTTGGATTTTGCATTGCGGGATTTTTGTTGGATTTTTTTAAAAAAATGCGTTGAACCTTAAGGCTCTCATCATATCGTTTTTAATCCGCCCCCACAACCCAAATCATGGAGTTCCGGATAAACCCTGCCATCATACCCGATATACAGAGTACTGCTGCCAACCGTTATCATATGGAACGGGAAATACGGGGAACGGGATTCTTTACAGGGGCGCCAGACCATAGCGGGATAAACACTGAAACCTCCTGTACGGAGCGTGATACGTCCGTGTTTTCTGCCGAGGTCAACCGGACGCTGTAACACTTTTTCAAGCGCCTTTTTCTGGTCGATGATGAGTGATTTAACCGGTTTGATGAGTACATATCCTCCCCGGAAATTGCCATGGAGGGCGTCGACGGACAGCACTGCGGTTATTTTATCATCCTTTACCATGGGGATAAGGTTGTAAAAGCTGTCAGGTAAGTCGAGTCTCTGGACCAGCATGGGTGAAGCCGGTTTCGCGTTGTGCAACGCATTTGCAAACGACTTATTCTCGAGAAGATTATGGTAATCTACACCCCGGGACGCGAATTTTGTGGCTTCTTCAGCTTTGATCAGCCGGTCCCCCCTGGCCCAGAACGGTTTCCGGCGCCGGGACAATTTTCCCATCCGGGGCACATCGGGATCGCAGACACTGACAAAGACAACGGGCAGATCTCCCGGTGCATCGCACCCGGTAAAATACACATCCTTCCAGGCATTATCATAAACGATATACTCGTTGGCAACTCCGCCGCCGTTTTCGCCGGTCACGCAGGCATCGTCTGAACTATGGGGCGGTGGGGGACCGGCGGTGGGATCATCATAGCTCGCGCAGTTGGGCCACGGGTCGTTGATCCAGAACCCGTTGATGGTGTACTCAGCACCTTCAACAGGTTCAACATCGGTGCTGACGCCCCGCACAACAATCCAGTGACCGCAACGATAAACCACGGTACCGGTAGGAACGCCGTATCTCCACAACGTATGGACAATCTTTGCCGAGCCGGCAGCTTCGGTAATCTCCTCATAGTGATCAAAGAAAAAGTTCTGCCTCCATTCCGGGGGAGCAAAGTCATTCAGTACAGCAGTCAGTCCGTAGGGATCGGTGGGAAACTGGGGATACACGTTATGAGTGCGGTTGTAGCTGTACAGAATATTCTGATCGAGCAGGCCGGCACCGATGAAATTAAGTATCATCTGGGCAACTGCGGCTCCGCAGTAATAATCGGTATCCTGTGCGTGTAACTCACATTCCAGATTTTTAGTCCAAACCATAGGTCAATTACCTCCTCGTGCCCCGGGCAAATCCCAATTGTCCTTTTGACAAAAGACACCAGGGAAATTTCTCATGAACAAAAGGAAAGATCCTTTCGACCTGACAGCAGCACCAGGATTTTTCACGGTTGCCCGGATGACTGGAACCCTCTTTTTAGTTTTTACATTCTTTTATCTGAAAATAAATTTTTCTTTCTTATAATATTATTATCAAAATCCTGAAATTTTCCCTACGAGCGGTAAAAAAAACGGGACGAAATTGTATTTTTTTACCAGTATACTGACGTGAAAATTTGAGGGAAGACTTTCAAAGAAAGTTTTGATAACCCCGGGCGTTCCACTGCAGGGAGTCCGGGGGACCAGCACTCCACCCAACTTACTTCCCTGACGGAGACCTGCACCACGGGCAGGAGATACGGCCTCCAGAATGACACTAATTCATGAGAAAACGACACTATTGTTTTTAGAGAATCGCATAATGGCTTTTTGTGTCGTATCGGTCTCAATGAGCAGCGGGATGATAAAAGAGGTATCTTAAGAAGAGGTCCATGAATCGTCCCGGAGAGCACTGACATATTCTGATGAGGGTTTCTTCTTCAGCTGAATGGGTTCAAAGGGGAGTTTCCTCTCAATAGTCACCCGTATTCGTTCCCCTTCTTTGGGCAGAACCTTACCAACCGGTTTGAGAACATTATTCTCGCAGATGCATTCGATTGCCTTGCCCACCAGTCCACCTCATTGTGTACGGGGATATATGCCGGGGATTATTATAGGGTTTGTGTACGGCCGGTGGCTGGCCGGGTTTTGTGGAACGGGATGCGGTCGAGTGACGGAGAGCGGAAAGCCGAGGATCTCCCATAAGGGAAATGATTATTGTGAGGCACACCAGATAGGAAGATAAGAATGTTGACGATAACCCGTGATGAGATCCTTGACCTGCTCAGGTCCCTGCAGGATGATCTTACCGGACGGTATAAAGTCCGCAGGATTGGCGTCTTCGGCTCATATGCCCGGAAAGAGGCACGGGATGACAGCGATGTGGACATCCTTGTCGATTTTAAGGAAGGAGCGGATCTCTTTGATCTCATTGAGCTTTCGCAATACCTTGAAGAAAAAATCGGGCGACACGTTGATCTTGCTACCCCACGGGCGCTTCGTCCCGAGATCCGTGACGGGGTTTACCGGGATGTTGTGTACGCATGAGAGAGCATTCCCTCCTCCTGCTGGATATATTAGGGGCAGCAGAAGCGATCCGCGATTTTACTCAGGGGATGTCATGTGAAGCATTTGTTGATGATGACCGGACACTTTCCGCGGTGCTGTACAAATTTGCCGTGATGGGTGAGGCAACAAAACTTTTGCCGGAACAGATCCGTTTAGAGTACCCGGATATTCCCTGGCGAAGCATTGCCGGTCTGCGGGACAAAGTAATCCATGGGTATATTGGCGTGGATTATGAGCTCCTCTGGGAGACAATTACAAAGAAAATCCCCCTTGTCATCGATGGATTACATGCAATTCTGGATGATGCAGACTAAAAAGATAATTGCATCCTTACATCCCCGATATTTTTTTAAATTCTTTTTTGTGGAACGTTTACCGGGAAATTTCCGGGGCTGGTACGACAAGGACAGTAAATGGAGGACGGAGCCCGGATCAGGATATCGTTTTCGTGGAAGCCCACTCTCCGTCGGAGAACACCCCCTTTTTTGAGTACCTCCCAAAACTGCCCATTTCAGCCTCCGTTTACCCCCTCCGGGAGGTTTTGCATACCGCATTTACGAAAAACCATCCCCCTTTTTTTAGGATACGTTTAAAATTCCCTCCGTTCGACATTTTTCGGCACCAGGCGGGCTCCGAAATATACCTCTTTAGACCGCTTTGCGAGGCGGAAAAACAGGGTGCGGATGGTTTTGTCTGTGGAGGGGGGTGGATCCCGGCCGGGGATGGTGCCATGGGCCTGCAAACGCATATCCGGATTTTACGTCGGAGAATCTTATATGGCCAGGCACCCAACGGCGGTATCGCCGAAGGACCAGTGACAGGAACAGGACGGGAAGAAAAATGCCCATCTCCGACGGTGGACCCTTGCACCGGCAGATGCCATTTTGCGAATTTATTGCAAAAAACAGTACACTTTTACACATTTTTTTTAGAAACCAATTTTAATTGGGATTCAGGCAAAACGGAGCGTTTTTCGTGGAGCTATTGAAACCCTAATGTATGCTTTTGGAAGGCAAATCTCAAGGGGGGTGGGGGGGTAGGAGGGTCCAAGGGAAAAGAAGGCCTGTTTTGGGGCTCGGAACGAAGATGAGTTACGTCGGAGGCCAACGTGAATTTCACGTTTTCTTACGGACCCCGACTTCATGCGAGATATCCTGGAATTTTCGATCAAGCAGGGGGGTGATCTGAGCTAAAACGGGGCTCATTTTATGCTTTGTTTGAGAATATTAAGGGAACGGAGGCCGTGACGTGTCCGGATTGGAGACGTTGTTAAGTGCTTAGGAAAAGGGGATTTTGGGGGGTGAACCGTAGGGGGAGAAGCGTAGATAAACTTTAATTTCAGGGTTCACTGAAATTTTTTTCACGCACCCTCTGCTGAAAAGATTTCAATCAAAGTGTGACTAAAAAATTTTCCGGTAAGGTCCGGTTGATCGGTCCGCGACTTTCAGGCAGGGGCCGAAGGGTCGATTGAAATTTTCCGGGCAAAGTCTGATTTTTTTCCGGCAAGGTTTGCCCGGAATTTTTCAATCAAGATCCTTTGGAAAATTTTCCGCAGGGTCCGGGGTAATTTTCCCTCACGCCCGCACGTTGCAAAAGGCACATACACCCGCACGTTTCAATCAGGGTTTGATTATTTTTTTTTCAGGCAGGGTCTGCTCAAAAGTTTTTCATCAAAGTGTGGCTGGAAATTTTTTTTTAGCAAGGTCCGCCTTGATCCGGAAATAATTTTCAATCGGGATCCGGATTACGAAGAAAAAATTCCGGGCACGTTCTGTATGAAATTTTTGAGGGCAGGGTCCGACCGGGATTCTGTTAAGGCCCATGTATAATGGTATTTGGGTGTGCCTGTTTTAATGTCAAGAACCGGAATTGCCGCCAGCGTGACCGGATGGAGTGAGGTGGGAAGCACTGACAAAAGGGGGTTTTTCTGGGAGCGGGGGATCGTACCAGATAACGGTTGCCCGAACCGGCCTGTTCCGGATATCGCAGGCATGATTGGGAGGGGATAATGGCAGGAGTGATCCTGCAAGGCTTACTTTTCAGCTCTTCTGCCGGGAGAGAGTGAGGATAATGGCTTTTGTGTCGCTACCTTCCTCGAGATAATTGAGCTCCATGGCATTGGGACCGGTCAGTTTTCCGATTGAAAAGCCACCCACACTATCAACTTCGTAAATTTCGCCGTTCATGGTTACCATTCCCGAGAAGTTCTCGTAATAGGTCTTTCCGTCCGTTCTCGGGTACTCTTTCCTGCCGGTAAATACCTGTCCTTTCTGCTTCGAGATGTTGAATATCGTCATCGGGAAGTCGGTGAAATCATCGAGTGTCGTGAACCCGGTCCCGGTTCCCTTCCACAGACCCGTCATATCGGGGATTGCAGTATTTGCAGATACGGACTGCGGGGCAGGAGATGCGGCCGGGGGAGTCGCTGCCGGCGCCGGGGACGTGCATCCGGAAACGATCACGGCAAGAATAACCAGAAGGATCGTGAGTACGGTCTTCATACACAGGACTGTGCGGTCAAGAACATGATATAGATAACGAAAAGTGTGCGGGCAGGTGTCAACCCACGGGGATTTCCCGCATCCTTCCGGACCCCCGGTTCATGCAAATACTCCAGGAATTTTCTATCTGATATCGGGGGTCTTCACCTTGATGTGGATCGGGTTGGGCTTTGTTTTTATTTTGGGGGGCGGAGGCCGGGACGTGGTTGGATGAAAAGGGTGGGAAGTATTATGGGGAGGGGTTTTAAGGGAGCAATCCGAATGTCATCATCCTCCACAAGAGCTTTGATATAATTCCATGAACATATACTAAAATAGGAATATTCAGGAGGGAATCACGTGGCAAAACCTATTGAGATCGGGCTGGTGCTCGAAGGCGAAGATGCAAAATCGTTTCAACATTACATAGAGCACCCGACATTTACCCGTGAAGGCCTGAATCTTATGCGTGAAGCGAAACGGGACGCTGAGCTCGCCGGGCTTGACTAAAAAACAAAGCTCGCATAATGATCACCCCAATCCCTTTTGACGAACTCCAGTTTGTTCTCCTGAGGGCTGAACATGATTTATCCGGGTTTCATTCGTCTGAACCTGAGCTTGATGAATTTTTGAGAGATGATGCCCTCATCAATCAGAACAATCTTATTTCTGTGACACGACTAGTTTTCTGGAAGGGAAACCTTGTCGGGTATTTTACTCTCGTTAATGACAGCATTGAAGTGAGGGCTGTCGAAGAATGTGATCGCGAGGAGAGTTATCATTTCCGTAAGTATCCGGCGCTGAAGATTGCACGACTGGCTACGCATAACAGCTGTGAGCGTTTTGGCGTGGGGCGGAGTATGCTGAGGAAGATCTTCTCCATTTCCATCACGCTCTCCCATTATGTCGGCTGCCGCATCATCACGGTCGATTCGAAACATAGTGCTGTTGATTTCTATAAAAAATTTGCATTCAAACAGGCAATCAGGATGCCGGGTGAGACAGTTCCGCTGTACCTTGACCTTAAGAATGCACTCCAGCGAATCTCCCGGGAATCGTAATATTTTTTATTCATCCCCACCTGGTTTTTCCCACGCAATTCCGGAAATACGATCCCGCTGGGGGTAAAAGGATTGTGCACGCACTGAGTGCAAAATTATACTGTGTCCAAGGATGGATCAAAAATAATGCGGCGGATCATTGCCGGATCCGCAACATGGATCTTTCCCCGTATCCGCTGGACCGGGGAGAGGGGTGTCTGTTCATTGCGACCGGTCGGGGACCTGGTTTTATTGTGTGATGCCACGACAGGATTTCCGGTTTCTCCCGAAACTCTCGCGTTCATGCTCATGACATGAGACTTAAGCATCCGGGAATTATTAATCCTGCGATAGCGGTAGAGATTCGAATTTCTCTTAAAATAATTTGGGAAGGGAAGGTTCCCCACGCCACCGTCGTAGAACATCTCTATTTTTGAATACCTTCCATCCCAGCCCATTTCAGCCTCCGTTTACCCCCACCGTCAGTGATTTTATACCGTATTCGCGAAAAAACATACCCCTGTTTTTCAGATACGCTCAAAATGCACTCCTTTTTGAGAATTTCAGCATAAAACGGGTTCCAAAATATACCTCTTTAGACCGCTTTGGATTGAGGATCGCATGCCAGTGCGTATTTCCGGGCGTTCACTGAAGGGAACCCCACTTTTCCGGATCCCCCTCCGGACGGTAAGAGGACATTCCCCGTTGATGAACGTTCGAAGACCAGCGCACCCCCACGCCGGTACCGCCGAAGGACCAGTGCCAGGAATCAGACGGGAAGAAAAATGATACTCTCCGACGGTGGACCATTGCCCGGAACCCCCCTGATCCAGATAAAAGTGCGTAATTCAGCGAAACTGGATGTAAATTCATTTTTTACTGCCCGATAAGGCTCCCGATTTTAGAAAATAACGACGGAGAGCCAAATGTGCGCAATTAGGCGCAATTGGATAGGCGATCGATTGACGGATGGAAGGTAGTGGGTGGAAAATGAAAAGAAGGCCTGTTTTGGGGCTCGGAACGGCGATGAGTTACGTCGGCTTCCGACGTGGATTTCACGGTTTCTTACGGACCCCGACTTCATGCTGTTACTCCAGGTGTTTTCTATCTGATATCAGGAGTCTTCACTAAGACGGAAAACGATGGGGCTTTGTTTTGGTGAGAATTGGGGCGGAGGCCAGGACGTGACCGGGTGGAGGGGATTGGGAGGTTAGAAAGAGGTTGAGGAGTGAATTTTTGGGTGGGAAACAAGAAAAAAAATTGGCGTGCTCACTTGAAAATATTTTCAAATAATAACGGCTCAAATTTTTCCAGAAAAATACGGTTAGAAATTTTTCGTGCGGGGTTCGGCAAGGATATTTCTGGCAAAATCCTTACAATCCAGCTGGAGCTTTAGGATCTATCTCGAATTGGGTCGCGCAGCCATGGAACCAATGGACAGAGGGGCTTTTGGCCGGATCTGGCTTGTGGCGGGTCCTATTTGTGCATTAAAACATTTTTTGCGATATGATCAATAACGGAAAGGATTGATGGATGTATGGGGAGAGGAGTTTTGATAATTTTAAAATTTTCAGGACAGCAGAAAAAATTGGAAATCAATAAAGGAAAACTTATCACATCTTCAAATTAATTGAAATTCGAGAAATAAATGCCAAAATTTTGTCCAGAATGCGGAAAAAGGATTTCCGATGAATTAAATTATTGTCCCGAATGTGGTATCCATATCGATTCGATTATAAAAAGAGATCGTGTGGATAAAAAAACACCAACAAATCATTCCCTGATACCTAAAACAAATTCAAAATCAGAAGTGAAAGAGAAATCAATTTGGGATACAATATTAAAGGTACTTGCAATAATTGTTGTTTTGTGGTTTGGTTATGTCTTCTTGATCCAGGGATCTTCAAATTCAACAGGCTCAAGCACTTTTTCTCCTAGTCCCATAGAAAATGCAAAAAACCAGAATATCAATACTGTGAAAAAAATTGTTGAAGATTATCATGCAACCCACACTTACAGCAAGCCAGATATGTTTGTCTGTGGTGATATGGCGAGCGATGTTTGGAATATGGTGATAACTAAGGGAATAAATGCAAAAATCCAAGTGGGGAACGTTGATAAAGACGTTTCAAAAATTCAAGATGCTACTCATGCCTGGGTATTAGCGGAAGTTTCCCCGAATGAGTGGATTGCATTAGAATGCACAGCAGGATATCTTGTATGCCCTTTTCCAGATACCTGTCCGGTCAACAATCCCCGGTATTATTCAGGTTGGAGTTTTGCCAGCCCAAAGGAGTTCAAAGATTATTTAGAGAAATCTAAACATCCATGTCCTGATGGTTCTGTACTTGGTGACGATGACAAATGCCATCTTGCGTGTGGACTAAATTCCTATTGCACGGGTGATAGTGTTTGTCTCAATGGTGAATGTCGTCGTTGCAATGATGGATATGTATTCGGACAGGACTATAAATGCCACCAAGAATGTCCCGTTGGATCAGGTAAGTATTGTTTGAATGGTGTTTGTCATACTGACGGGAAATGTTACGCATGGTAAATAAATGATTCATCATACAATTGGTGCTAACCTATCCAACAGAATGCACAGTCCGGAAGAAAAATTTCCGGCTAGCTCCCTCATGCCTCAATTCAATATCCTATAGAGGATAGCTAATATCCCTTGTTTTGTTACACGAACTGAATCGACAACGAAGACATAGTGAAAAAGTATCGGAATTTCCCTCGCACTCAATCTGAATTCCTTTAAATTTTTCTTTTTTTTGAGAGCTACCGCTAAACTGT